>NZ_JAMPXE010000109.1 GCF_023701345.1 Rhodoferax sp.
ACCCCTTGCGTTTTGGCGCGGGCGGCAAGTTCTTCAGGGGTGAGGGTGCCGTCGGAGACAACGGAATGGCAATGCAAGTCAGCGTTCAGGGGGGCGTTCATATTCAGATTCTAGGGGCGACTGGCAAAATGAGGTCATGAATGACTTCATGACCTCGCACGCGACCGATCTATTGTCTTTTGCGGCCTCGGCCTGCATGGTGCTGATTTACCAGCGTTACTTGCGCTGGCGTACCAAGCGTGCCCCGGCTTCCAGTGCTCAGGACGTCATGCTGGCCGCGCGCGCGGCCTGGGTGGGGAGCGTGATGCGTGAGCGGCGCGACATCCTGGCGGTGCAAACCTTGCGCAACTCCACCATGTCGGCCAGCTTCATGGCTTCGACGGCCGTGTTGCTGATCATTGGTGTGCTCACCCTCAGTGCGCAGGGCGACAAGCTCTCCGGGACTTGGCAAATGCTCAATTTTTTTGAGCGCGCGGGTGCTGAAATGTGGTTGTTCAAACTCTTGATGATGTTGTTTGACCTGTTGTTTGCGTTTTTTTCATTTTCCATGTCGGTGCGGATTTTTCACCACATCGGCTATCTGATCAATGTGCCACTGGACAAGGCCAGTGAAGCGGTCCAGATCAGGCGGGTCGAGGCGCAGCTCAACCGGGCCGGCATCTACTACCGCATTGGCATGCGTTCTTATTACTTCACGGTGCCGCTGTTGTTCTGGTTGTTTGGCCCGCTCTGGTTGCTGGGCGCCACCATGGCGATGGTGTTTTTCCTGTTCCATCTGGACCGGGCGCCCCGGCGCGATACCGACCTGATGGGCTAGCCGGGTCAGCTCAGAGCTCGGCAGCCTCGACCAGAAAACGCACGCGTCTTTCACCGCGCCAGCTGTCCACATCGAGCCTGAACGCCAGTGTGACGCGGCTGGGCAGCGGCTCGGTGCGACCAAACCAGATGCCATCGACCGGTTCACCGCGGTGTTTGAGCTTGAGTGACAGGTGTTTGTCAGCCACCAGGCGCTGCGACACCACTTCGAGCTCTTCGCTGAAGGTGGGGGCGGCAAAACCCTGGCCCCAGACCTCGTGGTGCAGCGTGTCCACCAGGTCCGGGCGGCGGTATTCGGGCTTGAGGGCGCCGTCGGTATCGAGGCGGCGCGTCAGCGTGGCGGCATCGAGCCATTCCTGGGCGACCTCGCTCAAGCCCTGCTCAAAGGTGTCCAGCTGGTCAACGTTGAGGGTGCAGCCGGCCGCCATGGCGTGGCCGCCAAAGCGCAGCAACACGCCGGGGTAACGCTTGGCCACCAGGTCGAGCGCGTCGCGCAGGTGAAAACCCGGGATCGAACGACCCGAGCCCTTGAGTTCGTGTGTGTGGCCGCTGGCGCCACTGCTGGCAAAGACAAAGCTGGGGCGATGGAACTTGTCCTTGAGGCGGGCCGCCACAATGCCGGCCACGCCTTCGTGAAAGTTGGCATCGAAGACACAAATGGCGGGCGGGGCTTCGGCTGCGTCTTCAAACAGCGACTCGGCCACCAGCAGCGCCTGTTCGCGCATGCTGCCTTCAATGTCGCGGCGTTCGCGGTTGATGGCATCGAGCGCTTTGGCCAGCTCCAAAGCGCGACCGGCGTCGTCGGTGAGCAGGCATTCAATGCCCAGCGTCATGTCGGACAGGCGCCCGGCGGCGTTGATGCGCGGCCCCAGGGCAAAGCCAAAGTCAAACGTGGTGGCGCTGCGGGCCTCGCGCGAGGCCGCCACAAACAGGGCCGCCAGCCCGGCAGGCAGGGCCTGGGCGCGCACCCGTTTCAGGCCTTGCGCCACCAGGCGGCGGTTGTTGGTGTCGAGCCTGACCACGTCGGCCACGGTGCCCAGTGCCACCAGCGGCAGCAGGGTGTCCAATTTTGGCTGGTTTTGCGCGTCGAATATCCCGCGCTGGCGCAACTCGGCGCGCAGCGCCAGCAGCACGTAAAACATCACCCCGACCCCGGCGATGGCCTTGCTCTCGAAGGCGCAGCCGGGCTGGTTCGGGTTGACGATCACGTCGGCGTCGGGCAGTTCAATCCGGCCATTGCGCAGGGCCGGCAAATGGTGGTCGGTCACCAGCACCTGCAGGCCCAGTTCGCGGGCCCGGGCCACGCCGTCGAAGCTGGCAATGCCGTTGTCCACTGTGATCAGCACGTCGGCGCCACTGGCCTTGACGCGCTCGGAAATGGGCGGGGTCAGGCCATAGCCATCCTGCACCCGGTCGGGCACGATGTAGTCCACATGGCGGGCACCGAGCAGACGCAGGCCGCGCAGGCCGACCGCGCAGGCGGTGGCGCCGTCGCAGTCGTAATCGGCCACGATGCAGAGTTTTTTGTCATCGCGAATGGCGTCCGCCAGCAGGCGCGCCGCATCCGCTGCGCCAAGCATGCTGGCGGGGGGCAGCAGTTTGGCCAGCGCGTCGTCGAGTTCCTGCGGGTTTTGCACACCGCGCGCGGCGTAAAGTTGCGCCAGCAAGGGATGAATCCCGGCTTGCTCCAGCGCCCAGATGCTTCTGGGCGGGGCATCTCTGACCATGATTTTCATAACTGTTCGAGCTTGCTGAGGATGGGCTGTGAACCAAAAAAAGGCCTGATTTTTTGCATCAGGGTTTGCGGCACGGCGTGCCAGCTTTGCGCGTGTCGCTCGCCGCACAAGGTGATTTGAACCGCCTTGCCCCGGTTGTGGGCGTCCAGCAAGGCCTTGATTTCCAGCGCATCCAGGGCATGCCAGGCGCTGGCCCAGGCAGTCCAGTCTTCCTGCAGCGCGGCCTCGCGCAGTGCCGGGACAAGGGTGGTTGGGCTGGACGGCAAGCCCGTGTCAGCAGGCAAGCCGTTGAGTGCCCCGGTGCCGCTGAACCAGATGGCGTTGACGGGCAGCGCACCTCGCGCTTCGCGGGCATCGTTCAGGGAATGGGTGTAAAGCAGCATCTGCATTTCGCTCATCAGCCGGATCAGGCTGCCGGCCTGTGCCGCTGCGGGCATCCAGGGCACCAGGTTGCGGCCCAGCACCCGGTCTGGCGAGGCGCTGGGCAGGCCCTCAAAAACGGCCCCGTGCGCCAGCCAGCGCCCCGGCGCGTCGGGGTACAGCGTGATGCCGTCCTGCGCAAAAAAAGGTCTCATGGTTGCCAACAGGGTGTCGGACTCGGTGGCGCTCAGGTCCTGCATCGGGATTTGGCGCAGGGTCACTTCATGCATGCCGGCCTGCCAATGGCATAGCGTCACAAAAGTCCAGGCGCCTTTCAGGGCGGCCAGCTCCGGGTATTTTTGCGCCTGCAGCGCTGCCCAGGGAATCTGCCCGTCGCTCGGCGTCAGCCCCAAGGTCCGGGCCAGCGCCCGCTCATGGGGCGGCGACCAACTCAATTCGTCACCAACATCGATCGACTGGGCCGTCAGACAAGTCAGGAGCTTTTGCAGATGAGGCAACTTGAGTGAGGGTAGAACACTTTGGCAGCCTTCAGAATGGCTGGCTGCATAGGGGATGATGAGGTGCATGGCGCGATTGTCCGGTTAAAAGCAGCTCTCAGAGCATGGCGAATGGTAGCCGGCCAGCGGTTTACTGCGACAGTGCCAGGTCCAAATCCGCATTGTTGCGCTCGTCGGTATAGGGCGCGCTTCGGCCTGGATGGCTGCTGTCATAACAACTGACGATCACGTTGCTCAAGGGTGCAGACTTGTGCAGCACTTCGACGGCGCAGCGGCCGTAAACGCTTTCGATGGTGGCCAGCAGGTTGCGAGCATAAGGGGTTTCCAGGCGACCGTCCAGAATCAGGTTGATCAGCAAAATGCCCCTGGGTGCCAGTGTGCGGCGGGTATCCTGCCAGAACTCCCGCGTCACCAAATGCCCGGGAATTGACGTGTGGCTGCTGAACACATCCACCACCACCGCATCAAACTGCTTGTCGGTGCTGCGGACAAAGCGGCGGGCATCGTCCACGATGAAGCTGCCTTCAATCGGACCTTTCAGAAAGCGTTGCTCGGCAATGGCGCGGATTTCTGCGTCAATGTCGACGTAGGTGTAATGGTTGCTGGGCTCCTGGTGGGACAAGGTGAAACCACCCGCACCCAGCACCAGAATCTCACGCCCGCTCAGGCCAAGCTCGTCCAGAATGATGTGGCGCAGGTGTTGCACATAACGGGCGTAGTTGGGGGGCTGGCTGTCGTCCATTATCGAGGCCAGCGAATTGTTGATCATGAAAGCGCGCCGGGTGGCTTGTCCGGGCTGCGGTAGGGGCTTGATGGTGTAGTCCGCATAGGCTGTATCCACGACCTCGGCGTTGGGCTGCAGGTTGATGAAAGCAGCCGCCAAGCCCACCATCAGCGCCTTGCTCCAGGCCTGCCAGTCTGGCTTTGCCAGCAACAGGCTGCCCAAAGTCAACAGCACCGCACACATCAGCACCGCCGCCGACACGCCCAGCCATTGCATCATCACCAGTGACAAACTCACTGAGCCCAGAAACGAGCCCAGCGTGGACCAGTACAGGGCGTAGCCGCTGGCTTCGCCCGTGCGCATGTGTTTCATCAGGTTGGTCAGCACGGGCACCGTTTGCCCCAGTAGCCAGGCCAGTGGACAAAGCACGCCGCCGATGAACAAGAGGTAAGCCAGCCAGGTCGGTTGCACCAAGGTGAACAGACCATCGACCGTGATGCGCGCCAGCCCGATACCCGCCAGCAGGGCCGCAATCACAAAATTGCGCGCCACCACCGCCGTGAACCGCTCCGACACCCGCGCTCCAGACCCATAACCCAGCGCCAGCGCCAGCAGAAACAGGCCGATGGTAGGCGCAGTGACCACAATGGCGCTGCCGACATGCGGCACGAGGCGGCGCAGGGCAATGATTTCTGCGCCGAGCGAACAGAAGCCTTCAATGAAAACGATGAGGTAGAGCAGTTTGCGTGGCACGGCAGGTCATCAAGTAGTGGGAGGCTCATTAAACCAAAAGGTGGCAACAGGGGTCGTGTGCATTGATTTTGGGTCGCAATGTCACAATGCCACTTCTTTCAATCGCTTTCAGTCAATGCAACTTCCCTACGAACTCATTCTTGGCTGGCGCTACACGCGGGCTGGCCGGGCCACCCGGCGCAACGGGTTTATCTCGTTCATCTCGGGCGTGTCGATGCTTGGCATTGCGCTTGGCGTGGCAGCCTTGATCATCGTGCTGAGCGTGATGAACGGCTTTCAGAAAGAGGTGCGTGACCGCATGCTGGGCGTGGTCTCGCACATCGAGATTTTTGCCCCCAACGGCGAGGCCCTGCCCGACGCGGCGCGCACGCTGACGCAGGTTCGCGCCAACCCGGCCGTGATTGGCGCGGCCCCTTTCATTGCCACCCAGGCCCTGCTGGCCAGGGGTGAGGACATGAAAGGCACCCTTGTTCGGGGCATTGACCCGGCCCGCGAGGGCGAGGTGACCGATCTGGCGCTGGAACTCAAGAACACCGGTTTGAATCGCTTGATTCCCGGCGAGTTTGGCGTGGTGCTGGGCGCCGAACTGGCGCGCAGCCTGGGGGTGATTGCCGGTGACAAGGTGACGCTGGTGGCACCCAGTGGCCAGGTCACGCCCGCCGGGGTGGTGCCGCGTTTGAAGCAAATGACGGTGGTGGGCACTTTTGATTCGGGCCATTTTGAATACGACTCGGGTCTGGTGCTGATGCACATCGAGGACGCGGCGCGCATCTTCCGGTTGGAAGGCCCCAGTGGCGTGCGCGTCAAGTTGCGCGATTTGCACCAGGCCCGGGAAGTGGCTGCCGAGTTGGCCACCACACTGACTGACAACTTGCTGATCCGCGACTGGACGCGACAAAACCGCACCTGGTTTGCCGCCGTTCAGCTTGAAAAACGCATGATGTTCATCATCCTCACCTTGATCGTGGCGGTGGCGGCATTTAATCTGGTCAGCACGCTGGTGATGACCGTGACCGACAAACGCGCCGACATCGCCATTCTGCGCACGCTGGGGGCCAGCCCGGCCAGCATCATGGGCATCTTTGTGGTGCAAGGCGCCATGGTGGGCGTGATTGGCACGCTCGCCGGACTGGCCATGGGCCTGGGTGTGGCGTTCAATATTGATGTGATCGTGCCGGCGCTGGAGCAGCTCTTTCGGGCCAGCTTTTTGCCCAAAGACATTTACCTGATCAGCCGCATGCCGAGCGACCCGCAACAGGCCGACATCTTGCCGATCGCGCTTATTTCCCTGGTGCTGGCGTTTGTGGCCACGCTCTATCCCAGCTGGCGTGCCAGCCGCGTCAACCCGGCGGAGGCGCTGCGTTATGAGTGATATTGTTTTAAGCGCCCGCGGCTTGACCAAGCGCTTCACAGAGGGGCGGCTCGATGTGACGGTGCTGCAAGGGGTGGATCTGGACGTGCGCGCTGGTGAAACGCTGGCCATTGTGGGCGCGTCGGGTTCCGGCAAAAGTACCCTGTTGCATTTGCTGGGCGGACTCGATGCGCCCAGCAGCGGCTCGGTGCTGCTGCACGGTCAGGACCTGGCGCATGTGGGTGAGGCCGAGCAGGGCCGCCTGCGCAACCGGTACCTGGGGTTTGTTTACCAGTTTCACCACCTGCTGCCCGAGTTCAGTGCGCTCGACAATGTCGCCATGCCGCTGTGGATCAGGCGCATGGCGCATGCCGAGGCGGCGCAGGTCGCCAGCAACATGCTGACCAGCGTGGGCCTGGCCGACCGTCTGCAGCATCGCCCGGCGGAGCTCTCGGGCGGGGAGCGGCAGCGCGTGGCCATTGCCCGTGCCTTGGTGACGCAACCCGCCTGCGTGCTGGCCGACGAGCCCACCGGCAACCTGGACCGCAGCACCGCGCACGGCGTGTTCGACCTGATGCTGGAGCTGGCGCGCACGCAAGGGACGGCTTTCATTGTGGTCACCCACGACGAGGCGCTGGCGGCCCGCTGTGCCCGTCAGCTCAGGCTGGTTCAGGGGCAATTGACGGAAGCGGCTTCGGTTTAGGTGCGTGGATCAGCGTTTTTTTATTTATCATTTGCAGGATGCAAACCTGATTTTTGAGGTGTCAAGATGGCAGTGGAATGGCAGACTGGTTACAAGATTGGCGACGTGGAAGTGGATGCCATGCAAGAGAAGCTGTTCGCGCTGACCAACGCGTTTCTCGCATCCGATGACCTGACGGTGTTGCGCTCCACCATTGTGGCGCTGTGCAAGCAGGCGCGGGCCCAGTTCGAGCTGGAGGAAGCGCTGATGCGACGCCTGAACTTCCCGGGACTGGAGGCGCACATGGCGCAGCATCAAACCTTGTTGGACCGCTTGATCGGTCGCAGCATGGATGTGGGCAAGGGGTACATGAACAAGCCGGCCATTGCCGCGCTGATGCGGGACTGGTGCGAGCGCCATGTGCCTAAAGACGACGCCAAACTGGGCCACTTTCTGGCATCGATCCAGTCTGCCTGACACGCTTGGGATTTGGGTGCATGAAGTTCATCGACACCCACTGCCATCTGGATGCCCCGGAATTCGGTTCAGCCGCTTCTTCTGTGCGGGCCGAGGCCGCGCGCCATCAGGTGGTCATGTGCGTTCTGCCGGCGGTCGAGGTGGCCAACTTCGAGAGCGTGCGCACACTGGCCCGTGCCGGCGGCGACAGTTACGCGCTGGGCATTCACCCGCTGTATGTGAAAGCGGCGCAAGACGACGACCTGGACCGGCTCGACGCCGCGCTGCAGCACTACCGGGACGACCCTCGTCTGGTCGCGGTGGGTGAAATCGGGCTCGACCTGTTTGTGCCCGAGCTCTGCGCAGAACCCCTGCGTACGCGCCAGCAGCACTTTTATGTGACCCAGCTCAAGCTGGCGCGCAAATACGGTTTGCCGGTGTTATTGCATGTGCGCCGCTCGGTGGACCAGGTGCTCAAGGGGCTGCGCACCTTGGCGCGTGCCGACTGGCACGGCATTGCCCACGCCTTCAACGGCAGTGCCCAACAAGCGCAAAGTTTCATCGATCTGGGGTTGAAGCTGGGTTTTGGTGGCGCCTTGACTTATGACCGGGCGTTGCAACTGCGTCGCCTGGCCGCCAGCCTGCCGCTGGATGCCCTTGTGCTGGAAACCGATGCCCCCGACATGCCACCGCACTGGCTCTATAAAACCGCCCAGCAGCGTGAAGCGGGTGAAACGCAGGGCATCAACTCACCCGCCGAGCTGCCGCGCATTGCTGCCGTGCTGGCCGAGCTGCGCGGTCTCAGCGTGGCCGACCTGGCCGCGGCCACCACGCGCAATGCGCTGGCGGCGCTGCCCAAACTGGCAGGGCTGGTGCAAGGGGAATGACTCACCGAGCGTCTTGGGTGGCAGGGGGCGGAGTATCGGAGTCCGCCTCATACGCGCTGCGCTTTGCGAAATCGGCAGACTCCGATACCCCGCCCCCTGCGTGCGCGATCAATCGCCTTGCTGCGGCGAGTTTTCCAGCTTGCTGATATCAAAGCCTTTTTGCGTCAGGCGTTCGAGCAGGGCCTGGTAGATCTTGCTGTCCACTTTCGGCGTGCGCGACAAAATCCACAAGTACTCGCGTTTGGGCTCGGCCACCGCGGCCAGCTGGTAAGCCGGGTCCAGGTCGATCACCCAGTAGTCGCCCCAGACCGCCGGGATGAACGACAACCAGGCCGGGGCAAAGCGGACCTTGAGCTTGGGCGAGTTGGCGTCACCCTGCTGTCTGGCGGCGCCAATGGCTTCGCTGGTTTCGCCGTTTTCGAGCCGGCAACGGTTCACCACCTGCAACTGGCCGGCACTGAGCAGGCTGTAGCGGGCCTGCGTGTTGGCGACACATTTTCTCTGGAAACTGTTGGGGTATTTGGCAATTTCGTACCAGCTGCCCAGGTAGCGCGGCACGTCCAGCGTGGCAATGGCGCTGAGCATCTGTTGCGGCGCGGGCGCTGTTTGCGCCACGACGCTCAGGCCCATCAGGCCGAGGCTGGCGACAAGCAGTTTGATTTTCATTTTTTAACATGCCCTTAGAGCATCTTTTCCAGAAACGCCCGGGTGCGGGGATGCTCGGGGGCGGCAAACAGCTCGCGCGCCGGGCGCGACTCGACGATGGCCCCGCCGTCCATGAAAACGGCGCGGCCCGCGACCTCACGGGCAAAAGCCATTTCATGCGTGACCACAATCATCGTCATGCGTTCCTCGGCCAGCGCGCGCATGGTGTTGAGCACTTCACCGGTGAGTTCGGGGTCGAGCGCTGAGGTCGGCTCGTCGAACAGCATGATGTCGGGCTCCATCGCCAGGGCGCGGGCGATGGCCACGCGCTGTTTCTGGCCGCCCGACAGGCGCGATGGATAGGTGTCGCGCTTGTCGAACAGGCCCACCTTGCGCAGCAGGGCCTCGGCCTTGGGCACGATCTCATCAAGCCGCGCTGCCTTGACGGTCAGCGGTGCCTCGATGATGTTTTGCAGCACGGTCAGATGCGGGAACAGGTTGAAGTGTTGAAACACCATGCCCATCTTGCGGCAGACGCGCCGGATGTCGGCTTCCGGCACGTAGTGGCAATGACCCTGGGCATCGGTGGTCACCAGCGCCTCGCCCTCGATCTCGATGCTGCCGCGGTGGATGGTTTCCAGATGGATCAGGCAGCGCAAAAAGGTGCTTTTTCCCGAGCCGGACGGTCCGATGACGGCGATGACCTCGCCTTTGTCGACGTCGAGCGAGACGCCCTTGAGCACCTCCACCGGGCCGAAACGCTTGTGCACATCAATGGCGCGGATCATCGGACTATTCATCATAGACAGCGTATTTTTTTTCCAGACGCTGGAAGCCGTAGGTCAGCACCAGGGTCATGAACAGGTAGAAGGCGGCGGCCACCACGAAGGGCATGGTCGTGAAATCACGCTGCACAATGCCGCGCGCCGCGCGCAGCAGGTCGTTCATGGCCAGCACGTAAATCAGCGACGTGTCTTTCACCAGCGTGATGGTCTCGTTGCTCATCGGCGGCAGGATGCGCTTGAGCACTTGCGGCAGCACGATGCGGCGCATGGTCTGCGGATAGCTCAGGCCCAGCACCTTGGCGCCCTCGTACTGGCCCCGGTCGATCGACTGGATGCCGGCGCGAAAAATTTCCGCAAAGTAGGCGGAATAGTTCAGCACAAAGGCGACGATGGCCGAGGGAAAGTCCGGCAAGCGCACGCCAATGACCGGGATGAAGGGCAGGGCAAAGTAGATGAACAGCATCTGCAGCATCAGCGGCGTGCCGCGCATCAGCCAGATATAGCCATTGACCAGCGTGCTGAGCAAGGCAAAGCGCGAAATCCTGATCAAGGCCAATGCCAGGCCCAGCGGCACCGCCAGCACGAAGGTGATCAGGAAGACCTGAAGCGTGACGCCGCTGCCCTGTAGCAGGGGTGGCAAGATGGTGGCGAAGTAGTCCATGGGAATGTGTCAGAGCCCGCAAATAAAAATCCGGCCGGGTAGCGCCACAGCGAGCCTACCAGATGGCCGGATGTCGGGTTGCAAGCCCGGCGGCTGACGGATTTATTTCTTGACGATGTCCTTGCCAAACCACTGGGTCGAAATTTTGGCGGCGGTGCCATCCATCTTCATGTCGTCGAGCGCCTTGTCCAGCTTGGCGGCCAGCTCGGTGTCGCCCTTGCGGGTGCCCACACCGTAGTCTTCGGTGCCGAAATGTTCGTCCAGCACACGGTACTCGCCCGGCTTCTTGCCGGTGTAATAACGGCCGACGATTTCATCCACCACCAGCGCATCGAGACGGCCGACGGAGAGGTCCATCAGCGCCGTGACGTTGTCGCCAAACTTCTTGATTTCCTTGATCGACTTGGCGGTCGCCTCGTCCTTTTGAATCGCTTCCACGGCACTGCTGCCGTCCTGCACGCCGACCACCTTGCCGGCCAGTTGCGCTTTGTTCTTGACCGGCGATTTCTCGGTCACCACGATGATCTGGCGGTTTTCCAGGTAGGGTTTGGTGAACAGGATGTTGGCTTTGCGTTCTTCGGTGATGGTCAGGCCGTTCCACAACACGTCGATACGATTGCCATTGAGCTCGGATTCCTTGGCGCTCCAGTCGATCGGCTTGAAGCTGACCTCGACGCCCAGGCGTTTGCCGGCCTCTTTGGCCAGATCGATGTCAAAGCCGACCAGTTCGTTTTTGTCATCACGAAAACCCATGGGCGGGAAGTTGTCATCCAGGCCAATGACAATGGCTTTGGCAGCGACCGGAGCCGGGGCCGCCGCCGCAGGCTCTTCCTTCTTGCCGCAACCCGTGACTACCAGGGCAGCCATCAGGCCGGATATCAACCACACAGCGTGTTTTTTCATTTGTTTTTCCAGTTGTGAAAGGGGTAAGCAGGACGAACAGGGTTCAGGCGAGGGCAGCTGCTGCAACACACCGTGCTGCCCGCTGCGTCTTGGTAGAAACCCTTGGATTTTAGCGCCTGCGGCGGTTCCAAGACCTGTGGGATCGATTGGGGATAATCGTTCCATCTTGAAAAAAAA
>NZ_JAMPXE010000110.1 GCF_023701345.1 Rhodoferax sp.
AGCGCGACACCCATGGCGCCGAGCCACTGGGCCACGATGGTGAGGTATTCATCCTGCGAAAACGGGTAAAAGCTCACCCACAGGCCAAAGCGCTCGGACAGCGATATTTTTTCTTCCACGCCCTCACCCGGGTGCACCTCGCCATCGTCCGTGTGGGTGTAGCTGAGGTTTTCCTTCATGTATTCGGGCAGCAGATGGCGCCGGTTGCTGGTGGCATAGATCAGCACATTGGCGGTGGTGGCGGCCACCGAGCCGTCCAGAATCGACTTGAGCGCCTTGTAGCCGGACTCGCCTTCGTCAAAACTCAGGTCGTCGCAAAACACGATGAACTTGTACGGCTGCTCCGACACCAGTTCAACGATGTCGGGCAGGTCGGTCAGATCGGCCTTGTCGACCTCGATCAGGCGCAGGCCCTGGGCGGCAAATTCGTTGAGGCAGGCGCGAATCAGCGACGATTTGCCGGTGCCGCGGGCGCCGGTCAGCAGCACATTGTTGGCGCGCTGGCCCTGGACAAACTGGCGCGTGTTGCGGTGGATTTTTTCTTTTTGCGGCTCGATCTCTTTCAGATCGGTCAAGGCCATGGCGCCGACATGGCGCACCGGCTCCAGCGTGGCCCGGCCCGAACTGCGCTTGCGGTAGCGAAAGGCACTTGATGCCGTCCAGTCGGGCTGGCTAGGCGGCTGCGGCAACACCGCCTCGATGCGGGTGATGAGCTGCTCGGCGCGCTGCAACAAATGCTCAAAACTCGCATTCATGAGCGGTAATCGGCGTTGATGGAGACATAGTCGTGGCTCAGGTCGCAGGTCCACACGGTGTCTGCCGCGTCACCCCGGCCCAAAACCACGCGCACCGTGATCTCGGCCTGCTTCATGACACGCTGGCCGTCTGCCTCGCGGTAGTCGGGATTGCGTCCGCCCTTGACGGCCACCAGCACCTCGTCAAGGTACAAGTCGATGCCGGTCTGGTCCAGGTCGGCAATACCGGCATAACCGACAGCAGCCAGAATGCGGCCCAGGTTGGGGTCGCTGGCGAAAAAGGCCGTCTTGACCAGCGGCGAGTGTGCAATGGCGTAGGCCACCTGGCGGCACTCGGCCTGGGTCCTGCCGCCCTCGACCTGAATGCTGATGAACTTGGTGGCGCCTTCGCCGTCACGCACAATGGCTTGCGCCAGTTGGCGCGCCACGCCCAGCATGGCGGCCTTGAGCGCCTGGCCGGCCGGGCTGTCCAGCGAGGTGATCGGCGCGTGGGCCGCTTGGTTGGTGGCAATCACCACAAAGGAGTCGTTGGTCGAAGTGTCGCCATCCACCGTGACCCGGTTGAACGAGCCCTCGGCCAGTTCCAGCGCCAGTTGCGGCATCAGGCCCGGGCTGACACAGGCATCGGTGGCCATGAAACCCAGCATGGTCGCCATGTTGGGGCGGATCATGCCGGCGCCCTTGCTGATGCCGGTGATGCTGACCCGCGCGCCGTCAATCATCAGCTGCGCACCAAAGGCCTTGGGCACGGTGTCGGTGGTCATGATGGCCTCAGCCGCACGCAGCCAGTGGCCCGGCTGGGCATCATTCAGTGCCGCATCCAGCCCGGCTTCAATGCGCTCGCTGGGCAGGGTTTCCATGATGACGCCGGTCGAAAACGGCAGCACTTGCTGCGCGCTGATGCCCAAGCGGCCCGCCAGCGCGGCGCAACTTTGCTGCGCACGTGCCAAACCATCGGCACCGGTACCGGCATTGGCGTTGCCGGTGTTGATCAGCATGACACGGATGCCCTGGCCTGCGGCCAGATGCTCGCGGCACAACTGCACCGGTGCCGCGCAAAAACGGTTTTGCGTGAACACACCGGCCACCGAGGCGCCTTCGTCGATCAGCACCACGGTCAGGTCCTTGCGATTGGCCTTGCGTATGCCGGCTTCGGTGATGCCGATGCGCACACCGGCGATGGGAAACAGCTCAGCGGGGTTGGGGGCAGACAGATTGACGGCCATGGTGTTCTTTCAGGGGATCAGGCCAGCTTGCCGTGGCAGTGCTTGTATTTTTTGCCGCTGCCGCAGGGGCAGAGCTCGTTGCGGCCGACACGGGGCACTTCCAGCGGCATCGTGGTTTCATCCACCTTGATTTCCACCCCGCCGGTCTCGGTGGGCGCGGTGTAGGTGACGTTGCTGATGCGCTCGGCGCGGTTTTCCAGCTCGACGGCAGCCGCTGCGGCTTCTTCGTTGGACTGGATGCGCACCGTCATGAGGATTTTGGTGACTTCGTTCTTGACGGCATCGAGCATCTGACCGAAGAGCTCGAAGGCCTCGCGCTTGTATTCCTGTTTGGGCTGCTTCTGGGCGTAACCGCGCAGGTGAATGCCCTGGCGCAGGTAGTCGAGCGAACTCAGGTGGTCGCGCCAGTTGCTGTCAATGCTTTGCAGCAGCACCATGCGCTCGAACTGGGTGAAGTTTTCATTGCCCACCAAAGCCACTTTCTCGTCAAACACGGTGTTGGCATGGGTGCGCACGGTGTCCAGAATGTCGTGGTCGGTGATGGCGCTGGCGGCATTCACCTGGTGTTGCAATGGCAGGGTGAGTTGCCATTCATCCGACAGCACGCGCTCCAGCGCCGGCAAATCCCACTGCTCTTCCACCGACTCGGCGGGCACATACTGGCGCACCAAGTCTTCAAAGCAGCCCTCGCGCAGCGACTGGATTTGCGCCGACAGGTCGGTCGCGTCCAGAATTTCGTTGCGCTGCTGGTAGATCACCTTGCGCTGGTCATTGGCAACGTCGTCGTATTCGAGCAATTGCTTGCGCATGTCGAAGTTGCGCGCCTCCACCTTGCGCTGGGCGCTCTCAATGCTGCGCGTCACCATGCCCGCTTCAATGGCCTCACCCTCGGGCATCTTGAGCTTGTCCATGATGGCCTTGACGCGCTCACCGGCAAAAATGCGCATCAGCGAGTCGTCCAGGCTCAGGTAAAAGCGCGACGAACCCGGGTCGCCCTGGCGGCCCGAGCGGCCGCGCAACTGGTTGTCGATGCGGCGCGACTCATGGCGCTCGGTGGCAATGATGCGCAAGCCACCCAGCGCTGTTACCTGGGCGTGGTCCTTGGCCCACTGGGCGTTCAATGCCTCAATTTGCTGCTGCTTCTGCGCGGCATCGAGTGTTTCGTCGGCCTCGATCGCCTCGATGAGCTTGCTGATGTTGCCGCCCAGCACGATGTCGGTGCCACGACCAGCCATGTTGGTGGCAATGGTGATCATCTTGGGGCGGCCGGCCTGCGCCACGATGTCGGCTTCGCGGGCGTGCTGCTTGGCGTTGAGCACCTGGTGCGGCAGCTTGGCTTTTTCCAGCAGATCGGCAATCAGCTCGGAATTCTCGATCGAGGTGGTGCCCACCAGCACCGGCTGGCCGCGTTCGTAACATTCACGGATGTCCTGGATCGCGGCGTCGTATTTTTCCTTGGTGGTCTTGTAGACCCGGTCGAGCTGGTCGTCGCGGCGACTCGGCTTGTTGGGCGGCATCACCACCGTTTCCAGGCCGTAAATCTCCTGGAATTCATAGGCCTCGGTGTCAGCGGTGCCGGTCATGCCGGCCAGCTTGCCGTAGAGCCTGAAGTAGTTCTGGAAGGTGATCGACGCCATGGTCTGGTTTTCCGGCTGGATCGCCACGCCTTCCTTGGCCTCCACCGCCTGGTGCAGGCCCTCGCTCCAGCGCCGGCCGCTCATCAGGCGTCCGGTGAACTCGTCCACAATCACCACTTCGCCGGCCTGCACCACGTAATGCTGGTCGCGCAGATACAGGTGGTTGGCACGAAGCGCAGCATACAGATGGTGCATCAGCGTGATGTTGGCCGGGTCGTACAGGCTGGCGCCCTCAGAAATCAGCCCCATCTCGAACAAGATGCGCTCGGCGTTTTCATGGCCGCGCTCGGTCAGAAACACCTGGCGGGTTTTTTCGTCGATGGTGAAGTCGCCCACCTTGGTGATGCCCTCGCCGGTATGCGGATCGGCCTCGCCCTCCTGCTGCTCCAGCTGCGGCACGATGCGGTTGATGGCCACATACAAATCGGTCTGGTCTTCGGCCTGGCCGCTGATGATGAGCGGCGTGCGCGCCTCGTCGATCAAAATGGAGTCCACCTCGTCCACGATGGCGTAGTTCAGGCCACGCTGCACCCGGTCGGCGGCTTCATAGACCATGTTGTCGCGCAGGTAGTCAAAGCCGTATTCGTTGTTGGTGCCGTAGGTGATGTCGGAACGGTAGGCGGCCTGCTTTTCTTCGCGCGGCATGTTGGGCAGGTTGATGCCCACCGACAGGCCCAAAAAGTTGTACAGCTTGCCCATCCACTGGGCATCGCGGTTGGCCAGATAGTCGTTGACCGTGACCACGTGCACACCCTTGCCGGTCAGGGCATTCAGGTAAACGGGCAAGGTGGCGGTCAGGGTTTTGCCTTCACCGGTGCCCATTTCCGAGATTTTGCCGTTGTGCAGCGACATGCCGCCGAGCAACTGCACATCGAAGGGGCGCATTTTCATGACCCGCTTGGAGCCCTCGCGCACCACGGCAAAGGCCTCGGGCAACAGCGCATCGAGCGTTTCACCCTTGGCCAGCCGGTCCTTGAAGGCTTCGGTCTGGGCGCGCAGGTCGGCGTCGGAGAGTTTCTCAAGGCCGGCTTCCAGGGCGTTGATCTTGGCCACGGTGTGGCGGTATTTTTTGATTAGGCGGTCGTTGCGACTGCCGAAAATTTTGGTGAGAAACGTGATGGCCATGAATACGGGCGAGCAGCCTGACCCTCAGGGTCAAACATGCGGCGCAATCCTTTTTTACGATCTGACTTGAATGGGGGAACAGCGCAGCGAAAGTCAAATGTCGCCAAACACTGTCCTACTGCCCCAATTTTACCCGCGCCGCGAGCAGACTCGCCAGCCGCGTGACGGCCGAGCCAACGGGCGGACAGACACCAGGCCAATGCCTGCCGGTCAATTTGACCTGTCAGGCATCCGTGATAATCGTCCGCATCCGCCATCACACCTGAAAATGAACCGACGCCAGCCCTCAGTGACCCTGCTGCAAGCCAGTCAAAACCATGCCAGCCTGGCAAAACTGATGGAACTGAACCGCGCCTCCAAGGCACGCCTTGACGCCATCAGCGCGCTGATTCCGGAAACACTCCGAGCCAACGTGACCGCAGGCCCCTTAAGCGAAGGGGTTTGGTGCCTGTTGCTCAGCAACACCACCACCGCCGCCAAACTGCGCCAGCTGGTTCCCGCTTTTGAGGCGCATCTGCGGGTGCACGACCTGGAGGTCAAAAGCATCCGGCTCAAAGTGAGTGGTGCCGGTGGCTCAGGGCGGTACTGACGGCAAATGTCAAGTACCCATGAACCTAAAGCAAGGCGCCGCGCGCTGCGATCGGCCAGATCGCCTCGACACGGTCGCCGCGGATACACACCAGTTCATCGTACAGGTTGACCGTGGGGTCGCAATGCCCCGGCACCAGCATCAGCACGTCTCCCAGGGCCAAAAGCGAATCCGCCGGTGTCTCCAGTACGCCATGGTCGTCGGAGGCCCTCACGTAGCTGAGTTCCGGACGCTGCCAGACCGTGGGCATGCCTGAATCGACACTGGAGGCCTTCAGGCCCGCATCGAGTACCGCTTGCGTTGGCTGCGTGCGACTGAGCACGGCGCTGCGAACAAACAGCGCGTGCTCGAAGCGCACGTCCTGGGCCGCAAGCTGGTTGTCGCCATAGTCGCGATCCATGAAGATATAGGAGCCCGCCTGGATCTCGTTGAAGACACCGGAGTCGCGCTCGAGCAGGAAGGTGCCGGTGCCCGCGCCGGTGATGCGTTCGACCTGCAGGCCGTCGGCCTCGATCAGCGACCGGCTGAGCCGGGCGGCCTGCGAGGCCTGCGCAATCGCCTGCTCCCGCTCCAGCGGCGTGCGTTTGTGCTGGGCCGCACCCTGGTAGCACTGCAGCCCGGCGAAGCGCAACGGCGCCTGGTCGGCAATCAGGTGCGCCAGCCGTGCCGCGGCCGCGCCGGGCGTGACGCCACAGCGCCGTCCGCCCACATCCACCTCCACATAGACATCGATAGCCACGCCCTGACTGCGCGCCACCTCGGCCAGCGCCAGCACCTGCAGCGGGTCATCCACCAGCACACCCATGCGCGCGCGCCGGGCCAGCTCGGCCAGATGCAGCAGCTTGGTGGTGCCCACCAACTGATTGGTCAGCAGCACGTCATCAATGCCGGCATCGACAAACACCGCGGCTTCACTGACCTTCTGGCAGCACACGCCAACCGCACCCAGCGCGATCTGGCGGCGCGCGATCTCAGGGCATTTGTGGCTTTTGGCATGGGCGCGCAATCGCACCGGATAGCCCTTGAGCGCAGCCGCCATGCGCTGCAGATTGCGCTCGAAGGCATCGAGGTCGAGCACCAGCGCGGGCGTGTCGATGGCGCTGACGGAGTCGCCGGGGCGGGCGGCTTTCCAGGGCAGCATCAGACGCAGCGCCCGCCGTCCACCTCAATGCACACGCCGCTGATGAAGGCCGCTTCATCACTGGCCAGATACAGCGCGGCATTGGCAACATCGAGCGCGGTGGAAAAGCGCCCGAGCGGAATCGTGGCGCGGAATTTGGCCATGCGTTCGTCGGTCAGCGGGCCGCCGGCAAACTCGGCGGAAAGGCCGGTCTCGGGGTTGAACACCGGGTTGATGCAGTTGACGCGGATATTGTCCGGACCAAGCTCGGCCGCCAGCGACTTGGAGGTGGTGATCACCGCGCCTTTGGAGCCGTTGTACCAGGTCAGCCCGGGGCGCGGGCGCACCCCCGCCGTGGACGCGATGTTGATGAAGCAGCCGCCGCCCTGCGCGCGAAACACCGGCGTGGCATGGACGGTGGCCAGATAAACGCTCTTGACGTTGACGGCATAACACTTGTCGAACTCGTCTTCGGGAACCTCCAGCGCCGGCCGGTTCCGGTGTGTCCAGCCGGCGTTGTTGACCATCACGTCGAGCCGACCATAACGCTGCACGGCGGCATCGACCAGGGCTTTGACCTGAGCCGAGTTCGTCACATCGGCCGCCACAAAAGAGGCCGTGCCGCCCGCGTCAACGATTTCCTTCACCACGCTTTCGCCTAAAGTGGCGTCGATGTCATTGACGATCACTTTCGCCCCTTCGGCGGCCAGCCGCAGCGCAATGCCTTTGCCGATGCCTTGACCGGCACCGGTGACGATGATGGATTTGTCGTGGACTCGCATGGTTTTTCCTTTTTTGATTTAGTTCAGAAGTGGGGTCGTAGAAGCCTGGGCGGCAGAGTGTTCTGCGCAGGTAAAAGGAGGAGTCCGCAGGGCGGGGGACACGCAGCAGAACGCTCTGCCGCCCAGGCTCTTAGCCATGTTTGATGGCCACCGTCTTGAGGGTGGTGAAGCCCTGCAAGGCTTCAAAGCCTTTTTCACGGCCATAACCTGAAGACTTGACACCGCCAAACGGCAGCTCGACACCGCCGCCGGCACCATAGTTGTTGATGAAGACCTGGCCGCTGCGGATGCGCCGGGCCATGCGGAACTGACGCGCGCCGTTTGCAGTCCAGACCCCCGCCACCAGCCCGAACTGCGTGGCGTTGGCCAGTTCCACGGCGTGGTCCTCGTCGCGGAAGGACATGGCGCACAACACCGGGCCAAAGACTTCTTCCTGCGCCAGCCGGTGCTGCACCGGCACGTCACGCAGCAAGGTCGGCGCCTGGTAAAAACCGGACTCGGGCGCTTCATCGACGACGCTGCCCTGCGCCACCATGCTGATGTTGTCGGCCTGGGCGTCGCTTAAAAAGTCCCAGACCCGTTGTTGCTGGCTCTGGCGGATCAGCGGCCCCAGGTCCAGGTCCATGCTGGCCGGGCCGGCACGCAAGTTTTCAAACATCGCGCCCAGGCGCTCCAGCAGCGGCTCGTAAATGGCCTGGTCCACCAGCAGGCGCGAGCCGGCCGAACAGGTCTGCCCGGCGTTTTGCACGATGGCGTTGACAATGGCAGGCAAGGCCGCGTCCAGGTCAGCATCGGCAAACACGATTTGCGGGCTCTTGCCGCCGAGCTCCAGTGTCACCGGGCAGTGCCGCTGCGCCGCCACTTGCTGGATCAACGTGCCCACCGAGGGGCTGCCGGTAAAGCTGATGTGATCGATGCCGGGGTGACGCGCCAGCGCGTCACCCACCTCGTGGCCGTAGCCCGTGACGATGTTGAGCGCACCGGCCGGAAAGCCCACCTCGGTGGCCATTTGCGCCACCCGTATCAAGGACAGACAGGCATCCTCGGCCGGCTTGACAACACAGGCATTGCCCGCTGCCAGCGCGCCGCCAACGCTGCGGCCAAAAATCTGCATCGGATAATTCCACGGGATGACGTGCCCGGTGACGCCGTGCGGCTCGCGCCAGGTCAACACGCTGTAGCCGTCCAGGTAGGGAATGGTGTCGCCATGCAGCTTGTCACAGGCGCCGGCATAGAACTCGAAGTAGCGCGCCAGCGCCACCGCGTCGGCGCGCGCCTGGCGCGTGGGTTTGCCGCAGTCACGCTGCTCCAGGGCGGTCAACTCGTCGACGCCCTGGGCCACGCGCGCGGACAGCCGCATCAGCAGGCGGCCGCGTTCAACCGCCGGGGTTTTGCACCAGACCGTGTCATAACACTGCCGCGCGGCGCGCACGGCGTCGTCAATGTCGTTCGCGTTGCTGCGCTGGATCTGCTCAAAAACCTGGCCGTCGGAAGGATCGACCACGGCGATCGTCTGACCGGAAGAAGAGACCTGGGAGGCATTGCCAATAAAGTTGAGCTGCATGGACTTGTCTCGGTTCAGATGAGGGATGGTTTGCCGGGTTCAGCTTTTGTTTTGCGCTGCGGGTGTGCCGTTGAGCGTGTTCAGGCTGTTGATCAAATGCGGAATAAACTGCGGTGTGTAGCCCTGGTTGCTGGCCACCGTGTAGGTGTTGTGCACCGCATCACCCAGGTAAGACACGGCTTTGGCCTCGCCGGTCATGCGGGCGTAGTAGCGCATGTCCTTGTGCGCGTTGCCGATCGAGAAGCGGAACATCTGGTCGTTGCCCTCCAGCACATAGGGACGCAGGCGCTGAAATGCCGTGCTGTTGGCGCCGCCGGAATCAATCACGTCACACAGCACGGCCAGATTGACACCGGTCTTGCTGGCGCACGAAAACGCCTCGGCCAGAATGGCGGCGTTGCCCAGCACCACAAACTGGTGCAACAGCTTGGTGGTGTGCCCGGCGCCGACCGCCCCGCAATAAAAAATGTTCTTCGCGAACGACTCAAACACCAGACGAACCCGCTCCAGCACGGCCGGGTCGCCGCCCACCAGCAGGTTGAGCTGGCCTTCCTCGGCATGTTTGGGCGTGCCGGTCAGGGCCGCGTCCAAAAAAAACGCGCCTTTGGCCGCAACAGCGGCCGCCAGATGGCGCGTAGAGTCCGGCTGCGAGGTGGAGCAGTCCACCACCACGCAGCCCGGCTTGATGCCTTCCAGCACGCCGTGCCGGCCCAACACCACTTCCTCGACTTCGGGCGAGCCGGTCACACAAATGATCAGGACATCGGCCATGGCCGCTACGTCGGCAGACGTCGCCAGACTGCGCGCGCCCGCTGCCAGCAAGTCTGCGCAGCGCGCCGCGCCCTCTTCCGAGCGCACCAGCAGCCCTGCGCCATAGCCCTTGGCCAGCACGTGCCCGGCCATGCCGCGGCCCATCATGCCCAGGCCGATGAAACCGATGTTGAGGGGGCTGGAAGCATCTGTCATGTTTTTCTCTTGTGGGTGAGGTGTGTGGTGAAGCGATGGTCGTCAGGTCACAAATAAGGTTTGAGCCAGCCCAGTCCGGCCGAGGTGCCGCCCGGCTGCGTGTTGGCGGGACGGTACTCGCAACCGATCCAGCCGCTGTAACCGAGTTCATCGAGCAGGGCAAACAGATAGCTGTGGTTGATCTCGCCCAGATCGGGCTCATGGCGTTGCGGCACCCCGGCAATTTGCACATGGCCGACCTTGCCGGTGGCCAGGTACTTGCGGATCTTCATGGCCAGGTCGCCCTCGACAATCTGGCAGTGGTACAGGTCCATCTGCACCTTGAGGTTGGGTTCGCCGACGTCGGCCAGCACGGCATGTGCCACATCCTGGCGGTTCAGGTAAAAGCCCGGGATGTCGCGCGTGTTGATGGGCTCGATCAGCACATCGACACCCTGTTTGGCAGCCGCCTGCGCCGCCCAGCGCAGGTTGCCGATGTAGGTGGGATACAGCGCGTCATGCGTGGCGCCAGTTGGCAACAAGCCGGCCATGACGTGAACGCGCGGGCACTTCAGCGTGGCCGCGTATTCCAGCGCGGTGACCATGCCGGCGCGAAACTCGTCCTCGCGTCCCGGCAGGCAGGCCAGGCCGCGCTCACCGGCATCCCAGTTGCCGGGTGGGGCGTTGAACAGCACCTGCTGCAGGCTATGGGCCTTGAGGCGCGACGCAATATCCTCCTTGGCAAAGGCATAGGGAAACAAATACTCCACGGCCTTGAAACCGTCTTTGGCGGCGGCATCAAAACGGTCCAGAAACGCGTGTTCCTGGTAGAGCATGGACAGGTTGGCAGCAAATTTTGGCATGGGGTTCACCATCGGGCGCCGAAGCTTTGGCGCAGTTCGTTGATTTGTAAATCGGACAGCGGCTCGGGCGCGTTGGCGCTCAGGCACATCAGCCGGGCGGTTTCTTCAAGTTCTTCCAGCGTGGCCATGGCGGCCGCGGGCGTGTCGTGCCAGACATTGGGCCCCAGCCGCGCCAGCATGACCGCCCGGATCGGCGTGCCAGCCTCGCCATAGCGGGTGATGTTGTCTGCAACCAGCTGTGCCGCAGCGGGGTCGCCGGGGCGGTGGTAATCGATGACGGGCACATGGCCCACCTTCATCACAAAGTAGGGCGTGAGGGCCGGCAACAACTCGGCTGGCGCGGTAGCCTGGGAACGCAGCGTGAGCGCCACACAGTGGCTGCTGTGGGTGTGGATGACACAGCGCGTCTGGCCGTCAAAGGCGCGGGTCGCCCGGTAAATCTGGCGGTGCAACGCGATGGTCTTGCTGGCCTTGTCGCCGCTGATCTGCTGCGCTTGATCATCCAGCCGCGCCAGCCGGGCGGGTTCGAGGTAACCCAAACAGGCATCGGTCGGCGTGATCAAAAAGCCTCCGCCTTCCGCGTCATCCAGGCGCACGCTGATGTTGCCGGCGGTGGCATGCACATAGCCGCGCTCGAACAGGCTGCGGCCCACGCGGCAGATTTCTTCGCGGGCTTGTTGCTCGTTCATGGCTTGTGCTGCGCCAGGAGTTTGGGCGGCAAAGCGTTCTGCGCAGGTAAAAGGAGGAGCCCGCAGGGCGGGGGACACGCAGCAGAACGCTTTGCCGCCCAA
>NZ_JAMPXE010000111.1 GCF_023701345.1 Rhodoferax sp.
CGAGATGGACCAGGTCTTTGGCCTGCCGTATGCGCGCAGCCCGCACCCCAGTTATGCCGACGCCAACGGCAGCCACGACCATGCCACCAAAATCCCGGCCTGGGAAATGATCCGCTTCTCCATCAACATCATGCGCGGCTGTTTTGGCGGCTGCACCTTTTGCTCGATCACCGAGCACGAGGGCCGCATCATCCAGAGCCGTTCCGAAGAATCGGTCATCAAGGAAATCGAGGACATTCGCGACAAGGTCAAGGGCTTCACCGGCACCATTTCCGACCTTGGCGGCCCCACCGCCAACATGTACCGACTGGGTTGCAAAAGCCCCGAAATCGAGGCCGCCTGCCGCAAGCCCAGCTGCGTCTTCCCCGGCATCTGCCAGAACCTGGGCACCGACCACCAGCCGCTCATCGACATCTACCGCCGCGGCCGTGCCTTGAAGGGCGTCAAGAAAATTTTGATCGGCTCCGGTGTGCGCTACGACCTGGCGGTGCAAAGCCCCGAATACGTCAAGGAACTGGTGCAACACCATGTCGGCGGCTACCTCAAGATCGCACCCGAGCACACCGAACCGGGCCCGCTGTCCAAGATGATGAAGCCCGGCATGGGCACCTACGAAAAGTTCAAAACGCTGTTTGACAAGTACAACGCAGAGTCCGGCAAAAAGCAATTCCTGATCCCGTACTTCATTGCCGCCCACCCCGGCACCAGCGACGAAGACATGATGAACCTGGCGATCTGGCTCAAGAAAAACGGCTTTCGTGCCGACCAGGTGCAAACCTTCTACCCCAGCCCGATGGCCACGGCCACGGCCATGTACCACACCGACCTGAACCCGCTCAAGGGCATCCACCGCGATGACCGCGGCGAGCGCGTCGACGTGGTGCGCGGCGAGCGACGCCGCCGTCTGCACAAGGCCTTTTTGCGCTACCACGACCCCAACAACTGGCCGCTGTTGCGCGACGCGCTGAAGGCCATGGGCCGGGCCGACCTGATCGGCAACGGCAAACACCATTTGATCCCGACGTTTCAGCCCATGACGGACGGCAGCTACACCAGTGCCCGGCGCAAAAACTCCACCACCGTGGCCGCCAAAACCCCACGGCCCGGCCAGCTGCTGACCCAGCACACCGGCCTGCCGCCACGTGTGAAGAAGTGATCATGGATTGCCGCGTCGCTGCGCTCCTCGCAATGACGGTGTTAGGGCTGTCATTGCGAGCGAAGCGCGGCAATCCAGGGCTCCGGACTTCGTGGATTGCCACGTCGCTGCGCTCCTCGCAATGACGGTGTTATGACTGTCATTGCGAGCGAAGCGCGGCAATCCAGGGCTCCGGACTCCGTGGATTGCCACGTCGCTGCGCTCCTCGCAATGACGGTGTTAGGGCTGTCATTGCGAGCGAAGCGCGGCAATCCATGCCTTGGCGGGTTTTCAGCTCACATCCGCCCGCTGCAAGCAGATGTTGGCGCACAGGCCGCCGCTGCTGGCATTGCTGAGCTCCAGCGTGCCGCCCATGCGCGAGACAATTTTTTGCACGATCGCCAGCCCCAGCCCGGTGCCGTTGGCGGCGGTGCGTGCCGCTTCACCGCGAAAAAAGGGTGTGGTCAATTGTTTGAGCTGGTCATCGGGCACCCCCAGGCCATGGTCGCGCACGCGCAGCAGCACGGTGCTGTCCATCCTGCGGGCTGAGACTTCCACCAGCGCGATGCCGGTATCAACCGACTTGCCATAACGCGCCGCGTTCTCGATCAAGTTGGTGATCACGCGCTGCAGTTCCACCGCATCGGCCTGAACCATGAGACTGGGTTCCAGGGTCACTTCGAGTTCAAGCTCAGGGCGGTGGCGCAGGCTGCTCAGGCACTGGTCCAGCAGGGGGTTGAGTTCAACCGGGCTGAATTTGATATGGTCTGGCCGGGCGTAATCCAGAAATTTGTTGATGATGGCATCAAGCTGTGCAATGTCGTTCACCATGTTCTCGCGGGCCGTGCCATCACTCACGCTGAGTTCGGTTTCCAGCCGCAGCCGCGCCAGCGGTGTGCGCAGGTCATGGGAAATACCGGCCAGCATCACGGCGCGCTCTTCTTCAATCTTGGCCAGTTTTTGGGTCATGCGGTTAAAGCCGATGTTGACCGCCCGAATCTCGCTGGTGGTGACCGATTCATCCAGCCTGCTGGCTTCAAAGTCGCCGTCGCGCACCCGTTTGGCGGCAAACGACAGGTCTTTCAGCGGGCGGTTGATGAGCCCGGCAATCCAGGCCGCGCCCAGCAGCGACAGCACGGCAGCGGTGGAGAGCCAGACCAGCCAGGTTTTGGCTTCGGGTTTGTCAAAACGGGACAAGTCCGTTTGCAGCCAGAAATGGTCCTTGTTGATATCAAAGCCAATCCACAAACCCGCCACCCCGTTGACACGTTCCGCTACCGGTGTGCTCGATCCCAGCCGCTGTTTCAGTTCGGCTTCGATGAAGCGGTTGGGTTCGTTATTCTTCAGGGCCTGAACCACATCATTGGGCTCGCGCGGCTTGATGACCACAGATTCCTGGTCCTTCATGGTTTTGAACAGCGACACCTGGGTGATGCTGTCAGAGTGCATCACCGCGGCACGGCTCAGGTTGACCAGCGAGGCAATTTGCCGCGCGGTCTGGATGGCCCGCGGTTCCGATTCAAGTTCGTTCAGGGTTTTGGTCCAGGCCAGCACACTGCCCAGCAGCAGCAGCACCAGCAGTACAAAGGTGCGCCAGAACAGGCTAAAGCCGGCTTTAGTTGCCATCGGGTACAAAGACGTAGCCGACACCCCACACGGTCTGAATGTACCGTGGCACCGTGGCATCAACCTCAACGAGCTTGCGCAGACGCGACACCTGCACATCCAGGCTGCGGTCAAACGGTTCAAAGTCGCGGCCCCGGGCCAACTGCGCCAGTTTTTCACGCGACAAGGGTTGACGCGGATGCCGAACCAGCGCCTTGAGCATGGCAAATTCGCCGGTGGTCAGGTTGATCTCCTCCTCCCCTTTGTGCAAAATTCGGGCCCCCAGATCGAAACTGAAAGGGCCAAAAATCACCGTTTCATTGTCAGCCGATGGCGCGCCCGGTGCTTCGACCTGCGGTCGCCGGCGCAGCACCGCATGAATGCGGGCCAGCAGTTCACGCGGGTTGAACGGCTTGCCCAGGTAGTCGTCGGCACCCACCTCAAGCCCCACGATGCGGTCAATGTCCTCGCCCTTGGCGGTGAGCATGATGATGGGCGTGCGGTCATTGGCAGCGCGCAGGCGCCGGCACACCGACAAACCATCCTCGCCGGGCATCATCAGGTCGAGCACGATCAGATCGACCGGCTCGCGCAAAAGCACCCGCGTCAGTGCCTTGCCGTCTTCGGCCTGCAGCACCTCAAAACCTTCTTGCGTCAGGTAGCGGCGCAACAGGTCGCGAATGCGGGCGTCATCGTCAACCACCAGAATTTTGTCAACACGGTCAGCATTTGGGGACATACTTCGTTCCAGGGCAATTTGTAACAAACGCGATTTTGCGTGTTTGGAGGCATGTTTTATGATTTTTTTCCACGTGTTGACATGCTGTTACAAATTTTTGCCTGTCATGGGCACCCATTCACCAGGAGTAAAAAATGAAAATTCATACCCAATGGCTGGCCGCAGGCGTCATGCTCGCCGCATCCCAAGCCGTGTTTTCACAAAACCAGGCCCCAGCCCTGCCGACGCAGCGCGTCAGCCTGTCGGCCAGTGCCACGGTTCAGGTGCCGCAGGACGAACTCACGCTCACCCTGAGCACACAGCGCGAAGGCAGCAACGCGCCAGAGGTGCAAAACCAGCTCAAGTCAGCACTCGATGCCGCGCTGGGTTTGGCCAGGCGCCAGGCCCAAAGCCCCTTGATGAGCGTCAGCACCGGGCGTTTCGGCCTGTCGCCGCGGCATGACCGAAATGGCAAGCTGGTCGGCTGGCAGGGCACGGCCGAACTGGTGCTGCAGGGCCGTGACTTTGTCCGCATCAGCCAGACCGCGGCGCAATTGCAGACCCTGAGCGTGGCCAGCGTCGTCTTTGGCCTAAGTGCACAGCAGAGCCAGGAGGCACAGGCGCAAGCCCAAAGCCAGGCCATCGCGCAATTCCAGAAAAGCGCCTCGGAGATTGCCAAAAGCTTCGGCTTTGGCGGCTACACGCTGGGCGAGATCCAGGTCAACGCCAACCAGCCGGGCCCGGTGCGGCCTTACATGATGGCGGCCAGCGTCAGGTCGGTGGCCGACGAGGCCGCACCGGTGCCGCTAGAAGCCGGTTTAAGCCAGGTCAGCGTCAACGTGTCGGGCTCGGTGCAGTTGAAATAAGCCCGGACTTCTTGGATTGCCACGTCGCTGACGCGCCTCGCAATGACGAATCTGGTTGTCATTGCGAGCGCAGCGTGGCAATCCAGGACTTCCGGACTTCTTGGATTGCCACGTCGCTGACGCTCCTCGCAATGACGGATCTGGCTGTCATTGCGAGCGCAGCGCGGCAATCCAGGACTTCCGGACTTCTTGGATTGCCACGTCGCTGACGCTCCTTGCAATGACGAATCTGGTTGTCATTGCGAGCGCAGCGCGGCAATCCATGGCCCTGGTTTACTGCGCAGCCCAGCCGCCGTCCATGTTCCAGGCTACGCCGCGCACGTTGTTGCCGGCGGGGGAGCAGAAGAACACTGCCAGCGCGCCCAGTTCTTCGGGGGTGGTGAATTGCAGTGAGGGCTCTTTTTCTCTCAACAGCTGATTTCTGGCCTCGTCATTGGAAATGCCTTGCGCCGCGACCTTGGCATCCAACTGCTTTTGCACCATCGATGTCAGCACCCAGCCCGGGCAAATCGCGTTGCAGGTGACGCCGCTGGTGGCGTTTTCCAGGGCCGTCACCTTGGTCAGGCCGACCACGCCGTGCTTGGCCGCGACATAGGCCGATTTTTCGGCCGAGGCCACCAAGCCGTGCACCGACGCCACGTTGATGATGCGGCCCCAGCCCGCCGCCTGCATGGCCGGCAAGGCCAGCCGCGTGGCATGAAACGCGCTGCTCATGTTGATGGCGATGATGGCGTCCCAGCGCTCGGGCGGGAAGTTTTCGACCCGCGCCACATGCTGGATACCGGCGTTGTTCACCAGAATGTCGACCCGGCCAAACTGCCCGGCGGCATAGGTCATCATGGCGGCAATTTCATCGGGCTTGCTCATGTCGGCGCCGTGGTAGGCCACCTGCACGCCCAGCGCGGCAATCTCTGCCCTGGGGCCATCGACATCACCAAAACCGTTCATGACGATGTTGGCACCCTGGGCCGCCAGTGCCTTGGCAATGCCCAGACCGATGCCGCTGGTGGAGCCGGTGACAAGCGCTGTTTTACCTTTGAGCATGGTGTATTTCTCCGAAATAAATAGTTGAATAGTGCCGCACCGGACGTGATGGCACCGAGTTTGAATTAGGATGCTACACGGTCATTATCCAGCCTCCTTTTACTCCTTTTAGATTGCAGACTTCGCCATGCCGCAACCCACCCTCGAATTTGTCACCTGCCCCGATGCCCAGGGCGGCCACCGCATGGCTTACTGGCAGTGGGGCCAGCCCGACAGCGGCCATGTGGTGCTGTGCGTGCATGGCCTGACACGCCAGGGGCGTGACTTCGACGTGCTGGCACGCGCCCTGTGCGCGCACGCCGCCAGCACCGGCCGCAGCCTGCGTGTGGTGTGCCCGGACGTGGCGGGGCGCGGCCAAAGCGACTGGCTCAAGGACGCCAGCGGCTACCAGATTCCTTTTTATGCGGCCGACATGCTGGCGCTGCTGCAGCAATTGCAACCCACCACGCTCGACTGGCTCGGCACCAGCATGGGCGGCCTGATCGGCATGGCGGTGGCGGGCTTGCCCAATGCCCCGGCCTTTGCCAAAGTGCGCCGCCTGGTGCTCAACGACGTCGGCCCGGCCATCGCGTGGCAGGCCTTGCAGCGCATCGGCCAGTACCTGGGCAACACGGGCGCCTTTGCCACCGAGCAGCAAGCCGCCGACGCCATGTGGAGCGTTTCCAGCACCTTTGGCCCGCACACGCCGGCCCAGTGGCTGGCGCTGAGCAGGCCCATGCTCAAACCGCTCGGCGACGGCAGCGGCCGCCTCACCTTGCACTACGACCCGGCCCTGGCCGAGCCCTTCAAGGCCGTCACACCCGAATCCGCGGCCCAGGGCGAGGCCTTGTTGTGGCAAGCCTATGACCACATCACCGCCCGGACGCTGCTGGTTCGCGGTGCCGAGTCCGACCTGCTGACGCCCCAGACCGCGCAGGCCATGACCCAGCGCGGCCCCAGGGCCCGACTGCTCGAATTTGCCGGAGTCGGCCATGCGCCCACCTTTGTTGCCGACGACCAGGTCAAGGCCGTGGTTTCTTTTTTACTGGACCAGCCATGAACAGTAGCCGTCATTGCGAGGAGCGCAGCGACGTGGCAATCCACGGAGTCCGGGGTCATGGATTGCCGCGCTGCGCTCGCAATGACGATACCGGCCGCGCTGCGCTCGCAATGACAACCAGATCCGTCATTGCGAGGAGCGAAGCGACGTGGCAATCCATGACGATTAACGCCAAATATTTCGATGAAAAGCCAAGTAACAGCTCACCCTGATCCCACCAGCAAACCGGTCTTGCCGGTGGTGGCCGCCACTGCCGACAGCTTGCCGGAGCAGGCCCATGCGTTGGCGCGCGCGCGCGCTTTTGCCGAGCCGCTGCTGGCCACCGAACTGCTCGACACCGGTGAAAACATCCTGGCCCACGCCGACGCCGTGGCCGCCATTTTGCGCAGCATTGGCGGCTCCGAGGCCATGCAGGCCGCCAGTTACCTGGTGTACACCTGCGACCATCTGAACCGGCCGCAGGAAGTGATCGCCAAGGCCTTTGGCGACAATTTTGCCGCCCTGGCCATGGAAACCACCAAGCTGGTGCGGGTCCAGCGCCAGGCCCGCCTGGTGCGCGCACGCGGCCATGCCACCGGCCTGCAGCCCGCTGTCATGCAGACCGAAAACGTGCGCAAGATGCTGCTGGCGTTTTCGCGCGACCTGCGCGTGGTCATGCTGCGCCTGGCCTCGCGCCTGCAAACCCTGCGCTTTTATGCCGCCACCAAATTGCCGGTGCCCGAAGGCATCGCGGCCGAGGCCCTGCAGGTCTTTGCGCCGCTGGCCAACCGCCTGGGCATCTGGGAAATCAAGTGGGAAATGGAAGACCTGGCGTTTCGCTTCCAGGAGCCCGACACCTACCGCCAGGTGGCCTGCTGGCTCGATGAAAAACGCACCGAACGCGAAGCCTATGTCGAGCGCATGCGCGCCCGGCTGGAGTCTGACCTGGTCGCCAACGGCATCAGCGCCACGGTCTCGGGCCGGCCCAAGCACATCTACAGCATTATTAAAAAAATGCGCGGCAAGGGGCTCGACTTTGCACATGTGTACGACGTGCGCGCGCTGCGCATTGTGGTCGCCAGCGTGCCCGAGTGCTACGCCGCCCTGAGCTGGGTGCACAGCCATTTCACGCCCATTGCCGAAGAATTCGACGACTACATCGCCAAGCCCAAGGTCAACGGCTACCAGTCGCTGCACACCGTGGTGCGCGACAGCGAAGGCCAGGTCAGCGAGATCCAGATCCGCACCCAGGCCATGCACGACCATGCCGAAAACGGCGTCGCCGCCCATTGGGCCTACAAGGAAGCCGGCGCCAAGGGCTACGCGGGTGTCTCGGCCAGCGGCGCCTACGACGCCAAGATCGCCGTGCTGCGCCAACTGCTGGAATGGGAGCGCGACCTCTCGGGCATCCAGACGCAAGGCGCTTTTGACGACCTCATCTACGTGCTCACGCCCGAGGCCGCCATCGTCGAGCTGCCGCAGGGCGCCACGGCGGTTGACTTCGCCTACAGCGTGCACACCAGCCTGGGCCACCGCTGCCGGGGTGCGCGCGTTGACGGCGCCATGGTGCCGCTCAACACACCGCTCAAAAACGGCCAGACGGTCGAAGTCATCACGGTGAAAGAGGGCGGCCCCTCGCGCGACTGGCTCAACCCCGAGCAGGGCTACCTGGTCAGCCACCGCGCGCGCACCAAGGTGCGGGCCTGGTTTAACGCGCTGGCCCTGACTGAGACCACCGCCAAAGGCCGTGAAGCCGTCGAGAAACTGCTCCAGCGCGAGGGCAAGACCGCCCTCAAGCTCGACGACCTGGCCTCCCAGCTCGGCTTTACCTCGGCCGACGCGCTGTTTGAAGTGGTCGGCAAGGAAGAATTTTCATTGCGCACCATCGAGCAGCTGCTGCGCCCGGACGAGCCCAGCCAGCACGACCTGGAGGCGCCGCTCATCCGCAAGCCCCGCAGCGACAGCAACCCCAGCAAAGGCGGCCTGCTGGTGGTGGGCGTGGACTCGCTCATGACCCAAATGGCCAAATGCTGCAAACCGGCGCCGCCCGACGCCATCTGCGGCTTTGTCACCCGTGGCAAGGGCGTCAGCGTGCACCGCACCGACTGCCCCAACCTGAAGGAAATGGTCGCCAAAAACGGTGAGCGGTTGATCGACGTCGAATGGGGCCTGAACCAGGCCGTCGGCGGCTCGGTGTTCCCGGTTGACGTGGCGGTGCAGGCGCAAGACCGCCAGGGCCTGCTGCGCGACATTTCCGAGGTCTTCACCAAGGAAAAAATGAACGTCATCGGCGTGCAAACCCAGTCCATCAAGGGCACAGCCTGGATGACGTTTACGGTGGAAGTCGCCGACTCCGGCCGCCTGCACAAGGTGCTGGGCCTGGTCGCCGAGCTACCCGGCGTGCGCTCGGCCCGGCGCCGGTAAGCTACAGAAAATACGTCAAATATTAAAAATTGATTGCTTATAAGCCACTGTGTGTTAAATTCAGTGCTCGGGTTGATTAATAATTTTGAAAGGGTGTCCATGAAATCTACTATTACTTCTGCATTACTGGCTTCTGTCTTGATGATTGCATCCCAGTCTGTGTTGGCTCAAACTGCTCCGGCTTCGAGCAGCGGTCTTCCTGCTGGTGGTGGTGGTTCGGACGCTGCAGGCGCTAGACCCGCTACAGCGGGTGCTACGGGTGGCATTACGCCCACCGCTTTGGTCGTCGGTGCTGTGGTAATTGCTGGCGTGATCGCATTGGCCAATGACGACAGCACTACCGGCACAACCGGCACAACTGGCACAAACTAATTTGTTGCCTTTCAAGAACAGCGCCTTAGGGCGCTTTTCTTTTGACAGTTTCATTTTTTGAAATTCGTTTTTTGCATCAAATGCAGGCTGCTGGCGTCAGTTTTGGCGTTGTTGGGGCTGGGTGCGTGTGCCTCCAAGTCCTTGGTGTCAGAGGTCACTTCTACGGTCTTTTTTGGCAATCTGCCTTTTCAGACACCTCCGGCGCTTGATGCCAAACTCAACCCCAATTACCGCTACCTGCACGTTACGCTGGCCGATGCCAGGCCCGCGCTGCTGGTGTTGGGCTATATCGACGCCCATCCACAGGGCAAGGTAGAGGTCTGGTATTCGGCCAAGGGTGAGGTTTTGCGCTTGCAAAATGGCCGGCTGGTTGGTGCCACGGGCCTGCCCGTGGACTGGCGTCGGGTGCACTACCCGCAGCTGCCGCCGGCATGGTCGTCTGTGCCGCCAGAAGGGGTTCGTTTTACCAGCGTGCGTGACGAACACCCCGGCTACCGGCTGGGTCTGGTGGAGCAGGTTTTTTTGACACCCCTGCCAAAACCACCGCTTGATTTACCCGCAGAAAACTTTGCCGGTGCGGCCTGGTTTCTTGAGCGCTACTCGGACGCCAACGGCCCGACCCGGCCTGATGCCTGGTTTGCACTGGGCAGCCATGGCGGGCAAAACACCATTGTCTATTCGCGCCAATGTTTGTCTGTCAGTGTGTGCCTAACCCTGCAGCGCTGGCCGCTTGAGAAAGATCGACCTTGAAATTGCGCCGTAATTTGATGGCACGCGCGGTGGCGCTTTGCTTTGCCTGTCCGGTAGTGGCCTGGAGCCAGGCGCTTGCAGCCCCCATTCAGGCGCCCGTGGTGGCAGGCGAGCGGCTCAGCGACTGGCTGTTGCGCAACGCCGGCCCGCACGCCGACACCACCGCCCTGCACTGGACGGTTGAAGCCGAGCGTGCGGCGCAAGCCCGGCTCAAACAAGCCATCATCAACGGGTTTCAATCCGCCAGCCTCGTGCATCTGCCGGAGGCAGGGCGTGCCGAACTGCTGGCCTGGCTGCAGGCCATGCCTGTCACCGGCCGGGTCAATGTGTCGGTGGCCGATGCGCGCTGGCTGCAAGGCAACCCCGAGCAAGACCCGGTGCTGCAAGAGCGGCACGGCGTAACGCTTTACCCCCGACCCGGCACGGTCACGGTTTGGTCCGGGTCGGCCCAGCCCTGCGTGGCAACGCATGTCTCGGGCGCGCTGATTCAAGACTATTTGCGTGCTTGCCTGGGCGCAGACGGCGCCAGTGCCCGCGACTGGAGCTGGATCGTGCAAAGCGACGGCAGCACCCAGCGTTATGGCGTGGCCCCCTGGAACCTCACCCTGCAAGACGAACCCGGTCCGGGCGCCGCGCTGTGGGCACCGGCGCGTGACCTCAAAATGGCGAACAGCGTGTCTGACAACCTGGCGCGTTTTCTGGCCACGCAGGCGCCAGGCGCTACAACGCAAGCAGATTTGCATGTGCAGGTGGTGCCTGGCTCAGGCGGCTATCAGGCCAATGCCCGGGCCCCTGAACCCACCGCCAGCGACTGGGGCGAAATCGGCCTGTTGCAAACGCCCACCGCGCGCATGGCCCCGGCCGGCGACGCCCGCTTTACCTTTAACCGGGTGGCTCCTTACACACGCGGCACCATCATGCTGCAACCGCTGGACTGGCTGGAGGCCGGATTCCGCTACACCGACGTGTCCAACCGCCTGTATGGCCCGAGCATTGCCGACGACCAGTCTTACAAAGACAAGTCGATCGACCTCAAGCTGCGCCTGGCAGAAGAATCACACTGGATGCCGCAACTGGCGCTGGGGCTGCGCGACTTGGGCGGCACCGGCCTGTTTTCGGGCGAATACCTGGTGGCCAGCAAACGCTGGGGCAACTGGGACGCCAGCCTGGGCCTGGGCTGGGGCTACCTGGGCAGCCGTGGCAACATCAAAAACCCTTTTTCACAGCTTAGCTCCAGGTTTGACACCCGGCCCACCGCGCAGGTGGGGCAGAGCGGCACAACCGCCACGCAAGCCTGGTTCCACGGTCCGAGCGCCTTGTTTGGCGGCCTGCAATGGCAGTCGCCCACCAGCCCCTGGACGCTCAAGGTCGAGCTTGATGGCAACAACTACCAGCACGAGCCGCAAGACAATAACCAGCCCACGCGCAGC
>NZ_JAMPXE010000112.1 GCF_023701345.1 Rhodoferax sp.
CAGCTTGACCGCACTTTCATGCTGGGCAAGGTCTTGGCGGAAAACAACCCAGATCTTTGGGCTGCCATCAGCGCGGTCATGGGGGACAGGCTGGTCACGGCGAACGAGCTGGCCTTGATTGCCGTGATCCGTACAGCCCTTGATGGGCATGACGTGGATTTGGCGCAGTCGCCTGGCTTTATGCAAACCCTCATGCCGGCACTCAAGGCGATTTTTGAGCGTCAGAAAGCGCTGGCCGCTGCTGCCCTCGAACGCCATGACGAATGAGTCCCCTGACGCTGTCCTGGGTCGCCCTTGAACTTTGATTTTTTTGGAGCTGGTGATGGATACAAACGTTGATGCGGTCTTTCTCACCCCCGCCAGCGATGGCATTGAATTTCTGCCAGACGGCCCTGGAATTTATTGCGCGCTGAACCGTGCCACACGCATGATCAACATCGGCCAGGCCGAGAATTTGAGGCGAAGATGCGTCATGCACCGCAGCCAGTTACGGGCAGGCACTGCACCCAACATGCGCATGCGCCGCGATGCTGAACGGTACGGCGCTGACACCTACTTTTACTACGTGCTGCAGGAAATCGTTCCCAACCCGAAGAAACCGCTCAAGCGCATGCTCAATCAAAATGAGGTCTGGTGGGTAGTCCACCTGCAAGCGCATGACGAGCGCTATGGGTACGTCTCCGAGGCGGGCGGGTGTCGTACCCGTGGTTCCCGGTTCCGGGATCGTGAAAGCAAGTTAATGCGCCACAACAGCCAAAAATATGCCCTACTGCCGGGGGTGGATCTGTACGACCCGATCAACCACGAGTTGTTGGCTTCATGGGTGCCGGGTAGCTGAAAGAGGGGCTCACCACGTGGCAGATGGGCTTTGGATACCGCCGACGATGTTGCACGGGCCAAACGCAGAGACCAAGGTGCCTGATTGGACCTTATGCCCCAAATACGGCGTTGTAATGGCTTCTGGCCCTCGCTGCCAGATTTTTCCAGGCTGGCAGGAACGCCCTTATAGGGTCACACCCAAGGTGAGCTGGGCTTGCAGGCGCAGATTGACTTTGCGGACCCGAGCTACCAAAGTGCAGCGTGAGCAGCCATTCAACGTTATCTACATGAACAGCCGGTACGGATAGACATTACCGGGCAAGTCAGGCACGTTCGCGATAGTCCGAGCCAACCTCTGCGAGTACCGGATGCTAACTGGCACGGGGTCATACAGCGCATCGTTGTTCCAGTCCATCTTGGTTAGGGCTAGCGCCTCATGAGCGATGATTTCGAGTGAGCCGCTCCCGGCGTGCCGGATGAGTTGCAGCGGCTTCGGGATGCTCTTTTTCCCCTGGTAGTAATCGCCCTTGTTGGATACCTCAGGGGCATTGCCCGCCACCCAGACGAGTGCCGAGTTTCCGGAACGTACGACCATCGTCCCTCGCGGAACCGGATAGCCCGACGGTTTTGTCGGGGGCGTCTGCCGTCCAGACTCAATCAGCCAGACACCCCTCCAGCACGACGCAGCACTGACCTCCACACATTCAATTTCAGGGACGCCCGACAACGCGTCGAACGCGCCCTCGATTTCCTCTTGCTTGAATGCAGTGGTCTTGTGGATAACCAGTCGCTTGGGTAGGTTGCCACCGTTTCGCCTCTGGTAGAGTTCCAGGCTTCGAGCCAGCACTGCGCGCATGTCGTCCCTGGTCAGAAACGGGTTCTTTCGAGCCTCTGCGACGTCCGCCACGGGGTCGCGCGCCTCGAAGGCCACGAACTGCATGCCGCCACCGTCCATATCGAACACCTGCGAGCAGCAGGTCACATAGTGGGCATCGCGCTGGTCGCCGCGCAGCGCATAGGCAAGGCCGATGTAGGCAGTGTCATCTGGCACTCCCTTAAGCGGCGCCAGCTTCCAAGGCGTACCTGCCGCCTTCACGTACAGCGCAATTGCAAGGCGCCAAGCGAGCGATGCCTTGTAGTTGAAGGTAAAAACCCGGTCGTTGAGCACCTGGGTGGGGATGTTGTACTTAGCGCCCAGTGCCTTGAGCACGTCGTGCGCATCGAAGAACTTGGTGCGTGTTGCCGGAGCCCAGGAGTCCGGAAAATGCATCAGCACGACGTCGAACTCGTTCCGCATCGAATCGAGCCGACGCAGGGCAGCGTCCATCGCCTGAAACAACCTCGCCTGAGGATCACCATCACCAGGGAGTTGATTCAAGAAGTCCGGCCACCTGATGTGCGCACCACCACGTGCGGACTCCAGCTTCACGCGAAAAAGCGCTTCAAAGCCTGGGTATGGGGGTACGTATTCAGAGCGGTCGCTGGGCTGGTACGCGCCGCGTAAGGAAGCCATCAGTTCGCCGCGGCGTCTGAACGCACTATCTGGACCGACGGTAGCGATTCGTACCTGCGAGGTGTATCCACCGAAGGAGCCCTTGGAGTACGGCCCGTAATTCATGAGGCCCCTCAGCGGGTGCACGTCAACCTGCTTTTCGTCCGAGGGTGAGAAGGAGAGCAGCGGCTCGTCCAACAAGGTGAACGGCGGGAGTCTTGACGCTTGAGCGGGACTTGTCATCACTTGGTCCTATCGAAGTAGGTGTGATGGTGGCCAGGTCGACTCCACCCGGTAAACCGCGAGACAGTGAACACCGCGTCGATGCCACTTCCTTTATCCAGACCGAAGGCGTGCATCGTGCCGTCCTTGGTCGAATTCAGCAGCGTGGCCCACGCGGAGATGATTGCCGCCCACTGCTTGTTGTACTTCGGAGCCCAGCGCTCTCTGCGCCAGTCGCCAGCGGGATCTCCGCCTCGGCGCTCAAACGGCAAACCCAGTGCGTCGTGATCGGCACCCGGGGATTCGAGTTGTTTCGCATGCCCAGGTTGCTCGGGTCTGGGGATGTCCACGAAGGTATATGGCTCGAAACTGCACCACCAGCGTTCCTCGATCTGCTCCAGCTTCAAAAAGACGCCTTCATGGAAGGGGAAGTCGAGCTTGGGCACGTTCCCGGTCAGGGCATTTTCATACGCGGTTCGCAACTGAGCGAGGTCCTGGGCTCGCTTGCGGGTTCTCACCTCGTCGTCATCTTCTCGGGGGCCTGCGACGACCAGCGAATGACCAGATCCCTTGAACCGAGGTATGAGGGGGCGATACCTCGACATGGCTTTAACCAGCGCGTCGTAAAGGAGCCCCAGCGCCCAGCTGTCCCTGGTTGCATCCAGCTCCACAATCCCTGCGGTCTTAGCTCCAAGTGAAGCAAGCGCCGCGACCACCTCATCGTCCTTTCCGAACACCGCCAGCTCTCGGCCGTTCGCAGCCACTACTGCTCTGCAGCGCTGTTCTTTCAGCAGGGCTCTGATAGCTGGAGAGGTCGTGGCCTGTGTCAGGGTTATTCGCCTTGCTACGCGTGGAAGGGATTCGATCAGGAGCGCAGAGTACCTGAGAACCGGAAACTGCCTTGCCTCAATGTCCGGCAAATTGACGGGCACCAGGCGTGGCGCGGCTTGTCCTTGCATCACATGCTCCATCAGCACCTGCGGCAGGTCGACGTGCTTGATGACATCTGCGGCCAGCTCGTCGAATGTCTTGCTCTCGACCACAGCAACATCAACCCCAGCTAGATGGGCGTTTTCCAGGAACTGTACGACTGTCGGCAGCAACTGAGAGGCAGAAGAAGTCACCCAGTACAGGCCGTTGGGGAATGGGGCCGTCTCCCTCAATACAGCGGTCAGCGCCACCATGACCGAGGCATCTCGACCGCTGTAGCCGACAAACACCATGCCAAAGCGCTTGCTGGCCTCGACCAGCACGTGCCTCATGCGTTCGTCCTGCTTCTCCAGTTCAGAGTCGGTGTTTTTGATGGCAATTGATTGGTAGTCGCCATGGAGCTTGGCCACCAGGGGCCAGTCCGACTCGTTCAAGCACCGCATCGCGCGTTCACCTGAATCGATGGCCGCAACCGTTGGTCGGGCTTGGTCGGGCACAGGCAGCAGTGCGTTGGCGGATTGCGCGGATTCCTCTACCAGCGGGTCAAAGTTGGTTGTGAAGATGCAGTTCACCTTCCGGGCTGCAATCAGGCTGCCGAGCACCCGGTGCCCGAAGCATGGTGTGCCCTTGGAGATGGCATCGTCGATGTACTGTCTGCGGTGCCGAGGCTGGGGGTAGACCGCCTCGAACGCCGCGGCATATTCGGTGGGGTCGCCGTCGGATGGTAGGAGTGACGTTTGCCGGAAGAAGTTGTCGATCCGGTCAATCCAGACCTTGTCACCGGTGTCGATTTCCCGTTTCGAGAGGTTGTTCTCGCGACAGAAGATTTGGGCCTTGAAGTCTCGAATCATGGCGTAGCCAGTGGGAATTCCTGAGGCGGCAGACGCACCTGCGCCGAGAAACCAAGCCACTAGGTTTGGTCGCAAGGCTATCGCAGTTGAGAATTCTGCGGCCGAAATCTTCGGAATTGACAGCGTCATAAAACTCCCGTTTTTATTAAGACTGCTCTATTTTTGTGCTGAGCGGCTCCTCGCCAATATCAGGACTAAATGTAGCATCAGCAGAAGGTTGGCTGTCTCAATGCACCACCGTGCCAGAAGAGGCCGTACTGCGAAAATTGATGATTAGATTAGTGGAGTGACGTGGACCGTTAATGGAGGACGCGCCCTATGCGACAGGTCTCGTACCTCTGCACGCCGGATAACCGCTGCATCCCCAGAACGCATTACCCGAACTACCGCCCCGCTTGGCGACACGCTGCACCATGGCCTTGGCACAGATCGGGCATGACGGCGTCGAAACGGCTTTGGGCGATACCGTTTCAACGGGTGGCGGCCGGGTAGCGCGAGCAGCTGATGTTTGATTAATGAGCTTGAACAAGGCAGCCCCATCCATGAGCGTGATGTTGCGCCCGCTGGCAAAGGCTTTGGCATCGTCGGTGAAGCGCCCGGACGTGACGACAAAACCGCCAGCAGCACCGCTGGCGGCCATGACACCGTAGAGTTCACGCACCACGGTGACACCCACGGTGAAGGCTTTCCACTGCTTGCACTGCACCAGAAACTTGTCGCCGCCTTTGCGCAGCACCAGGTCAATACCGCCGTCGGCACCGCCACCGCCGTTTTCAATCACCTGATAACCTTGCTGGCGGAAGCCTTCACCAACCATGAGTTCAAACTCCTGCCAGCTCATGTTGTTCAGCGCATTGGCAGACGAACTGCCCACCACGCTGAAAACAAGACCTTTGCGCTTCGATCGACCGTAGGCCGACAGCGCAGCACCCATGAGGCACAGCAATGGCAGGAGATACTGCCCCACCGACGCAAGTGATTTCCAAACGGTCTGGGTCACGACTGTGCCAACCTGCCCAGGGGCGATCGATGCGGCGACTTCTTGTGTTGCCGCGCCGTGCAGCCACAGGTAAGACACCAGCGCCAATACACACCCTGCCCACCAAGGCAGCAAGGCGACCAATTCCATCAGGTCCTCTGCGGGACTGCTCTTCCTTCTACGCGCCATTTTGTTTCCTCCCTCATTGAATGATTATTGTTGTCGCGGCGCCTGGCTGAAAGTCTATGTCTCCATCACTTTCACGTCGCCAGCCCGCACCCGCAGCGTCTCATACAGCCCGGCATTGTTCAGCAGCACATCCAGAATGCCGCGCAGCACGATCGGTGAATTCAGCGCTTTGGTACTCATGACCGTGTGCGCGTCATAAGACTCGATGATGGCGTTTTGCAGCTCGGTGTGCAGGTCGGGCGAATTGGCAAACTGCTCTTTGGTGTTGTTGGCGGCTTGCTGCTGCAGGGTGGCAGAGTCAGCGACCTTGCCCAGGATGGTGCCGTTCACATAGCGCAGCTGGTCGTGCTCGCTGGTGTCGTTGCCAAACAGGTCGTTGAGCTTGCTGATCAGCTCGGCCATGTACACCTTTTGCTGTTCCTGCACACTGCCGCTGCCTGCCTCTGTGATGGGGGCCAGCTTGGGCGTTTCGCCAGTACCCAGCGGCAAGGCGCGCTGACCCTGGTCTTTGAGGTGATGGTGTGTCAGCACCACCTTGGACAGGTCAATGCCCTCGCGCTCGCGGCCAAACTCCAACAGGGGCAACAGGCGCTTGTAGAAGATGGCGCGCTTTTCGATGCCGGTGTTGCCGTAATCGAAGATTTGCGACAGGAAGATGTAGAGCCGCAAGTAGGTGCCCATGTCACCCTTGAACAGGATCAAGGCATCCAGCGCATCCTGAGCGGTTCTGGCAGCGATTTCATCCTTTAATTCCCGAGATACCTTTAACGCTGCCTGCGCAGCCTTGTAGCGCTTCATGAGGCGGTCCTGCACCGGCTCCAAGGCTGACACCAGTTCGCTCTGTTTGGCGTCTGCCTTCATCTCCACGGCTACCACCCGGTCGACCTCAAAGTCGTCGTAGTGGCCGGCAGCATCGAGCTTGGCTCGCAGGTCGAAGACCAGGTGCGGGTCGGTGGTGGCCGAGAGTTCGGCGGTGGTGTGGTAGGTCTTGAAGGCTTCCAGCACATCCGCTGGGTCGTTGACAAAGTCCAGCACATAGGTGGTGTCTTTGCCAGGGTGGGCGCGGTTCAGTCGGCTCAGGGTCTGCACTGCCTGGATGCCCGCCAAGCGCTTGTCAACGTACATGCCGCACAGCAGCGGCTGGTCAAAGCCGGTCTGAAACTTGTTGGCGACCAGCAAAATCTGGTATTCGTCACCCTTGAAGGCTTTGCGGATGTCGCGACCCTTGAGGTTGGGGTTCAGTCTCTGGCTGGTCTCAGAAAAACCGTCCGGGCCAGATTCATGGTCGGTCACCTCGCCCGAGAACGCCACCAGCGTGCCGATGTGGTAACCATGGTCCTTGATGTACTTGTTGATAGCCAATTGCCAGCGCACGGCCTCTAGGCGGCTGCCGACCACCACCATGGCCTTGGCTTTGCCAGCCAGCAGCGGCGCCACGAATTCGCGGAAGTGCTCGACAACAACTTGCACCTTCTGGGCAATGTTGTAGGGGTGCAGTCGCACCCAGCCCATGATGCCCTTCATGGCGGTGCTGCGCTCAACCTCTTTCTGATCCAGTTCTTTGCCGTTGTGCGCCAATTTGAAGGCCAATTTGTACGGCGTGTAATTTTGAAGCACGTCCAGAATGAACTTTTCTTCAATGGCCTGCCGCATCGAATACACATGAAACGGCGTCGGCACGTTGTCGGGTGCCGGTTTGCGCGTGGGGTCCGGGCGGGTGCCAAACAGCTCCAGGGTCTTGTTCTTGGGCGTGGCGGTAAACGCCACAAAGGTGATGCCCGCGTCATCGGCGCGGTTAGACATCTGGGCGGCCAGAATGTCTTCGGTGCTGATTTCGCCGCCATCGTTCAGCTCGGCCAGCTCTTCGGGTGACAACACTGCCTTGAGCTTGGCAGCCGCTTCACCCGTCTGGGAACTGTGCGCTTCGTCGGCAATCACGGCAAAACGCTTGCCCTGGGTGGCAGCCAGCTTGCGCACCGCCTCCAGTGCGAACGGAAAGGTCTGGATGGTGCAGACCACGATCTTCTTGTCGCCGGACAGGGCTTCGGCCAGCTTGCCGCTTTTGCTGCCGTCTTTGTTGGTGATGGTGGCCACCACGCCGGTGGTGCGCTGAAAGTCAAACAGGGCTTCCTGCAACTGGATGTCGATCACATTGCGGTCGGACACCACCAGCACGGTGTCAAACACTTTCTTGGCCTGCGCATCGTGCAGCTCTGCCAGAAAGTGCGCCGTCCACGCGATGGAATTGGTTTTGCCCGAACCCGCGCTGTGCTGGATCAGGTACTTGCCGCCGGGGCCGTCAGCCAGCACGGCGGCTTGCAGCTTGCGTGTCACGTCCAACTGGTGGTAGCGCGGGAAGATGATTTTCTCAATCTGTTTCTTCTCGTCACGCTGGGCAATCAGGTAGCGGCCCAGAATCTCCAGCCAACTGTCGCGTGCCCAGACCTGCTCCCACAGGTAGGCCGTGCGGTGACCACCCGCGGGGTTCACCGGATTACCGGCAGCGCCTTCGTCACCCAGGTTGAAGGGCAGGAAATCGGTGGCCGCGCCAGCCAGCCGGGTCACCATCGCCACCTCGCTGTTGCTCACGGCAAAGTGGATCAGGGCACCACTGGGGAAAGACAGCAGTGGTTCAGCCGCCTGGCCCTTGGGCTTGGGGTGGCGGTCAAAGCGGTACTGGTCAATGGCGTCGCCAATGCTCTGGGTGAAGTCGGTCTTGAGCTCCACGGTGGCCACCGGCAGGCCGTTCAAAAACAACACCAGGTCGATACTGTTCTCGTTGTGTAGCGAGTAGCGCACCTGGCGCACCACACGCAGGCGGTTGGCGGCGTAACGGGCCAGGATGTCGGCGTTGATGACGAGGGCCGGTTTGAACTGCGCCAGCATCAACGGGGCTCTGAGACCCAGCAGTTCGATGCCGTGGCGCAATACATCAAGCGTGCCGCGCTGGTCCAGTTGGTCACGCAGGCGGGTGAGTAGCGTTTCATCTGCTTTGCTGCCGTGGTTCTTGGTCAGCGTATCCCAGGCTTTGGGCTGGGTCGCCTGCACCCAGGCCAGCACGTCAGCGGGGAACAGAGCACGGGCGCGGTCGTAGCCAGCGGCATCAGCCTCAGAGTACAGCCAGCCCGTGGATGCGAGGTGCTGGCAGATTTCCAGTTCGAAGCTGATTTCTTTGTGCAGGCTCATGGCCCTCCCGGTGGTTGTCAGATGCCGCTGAGCACCGCATCCATCGCCGCGATGATCTCATGGGATCGATCCCGGATGGAGGTGACTTCTGCCTTGAGCAAGCGCTTGTCCAGCGGTGCCGCTTCAAACGGCACCAGCATCAATGACTTGTCGTTCACGGTGATGACCGGACACAGTTGGCGCGGCAGGTCTTTGGCCGCCAGTGTGGTGAACGCTAGCGGCACCACCATGCGTGTGGCAAGTGCGCTGAGCAAGTTGCTCTGTACGTCCACCACATAAGGGTAAACGTCGCGCATGCGCGGGCTGGGGTTTTCAAAAACATCAAACTGCATACCTGCTTACCAAACGCGCATATCGTCGCACCACAGGCCATGCGCTTCAAAGCGCTGGTTCTGCTCAGTAATCCAGGCCCGGTGCGATTGCTCGAATTGGGTTTTGCGTTGCGCCAGCGTATCGGTTTGGGTGGCGGCCTGAAGCGCGGAGAACTGCTTTGCCGAGACGATGACGGTTTCAATGCGCCCGTCTTTTTCAACAAACACAGGCCCGTCTTTGGCCTGGGCGCAGATAGCGCCAAAACGGTTCTTGGCCTCGGTGGCGGTGACTTGCATGGCGGGTCTCCTGTGTGACTTGATGGCTATTTTAGCTAAAGTGGGCAACATCAGGCAAACGCCAGCATCAAGTGCCCCACCGGCTCGGCTGCTGGCCGCGCACTGTAACCCGCAGCGCACATTGGGTATCCAACTCCGCGAATGTCCCCCGCCTTGGGGCAAGCCCCAAGTCTCCTCCTTGATTTCGCTACGTCGGACACCCAACGTACGCCGCTAGTCGGAGCGGTGGATTTCATCGCAGACATTAAAAACATGGTTTTACACCACACCCCGCACTTCGATCTGGCCGGTGACGGCGGCGGAGATCAGCGCGGTGCGGCGCTCTTGCAGCAGGTCGATGGCGCGCTGGGCTTCGGCGGTGAGGGTGTCGAATTTGGCGGATTCAGCGTTGAGAAATTTGACAATTTCAGCTTGCTCTTCAATCGAGGGGGTGACGATCAGCATTGACCGCGCGTCATCTTTGTACAAAGCGCCAATCGTTGTCGACTTGTCTGCTAATACGAGTTCCGCTCGCCCTGGATCGACTGAAAACCAGTACCAGGCAAAGCTTGGGGTCAAAATCGCGTTGAGGCGAATGAGGTAAAGGTTCGGGGCCAGGGTGGCTCGACATTCCACGTCCGGCATCACATAAACTTTTCCGATCTCGCCTCGCTTTGCCACCAAAAGTTCACCACCAAACAATGTCGTTTTCCGCAGCCATTCATACGACGCTTCATCACAAAAACGATTTCCTTCTACTATTCCAAACCTCTTTTGCTCAAGATCGGTTGCCCTCACATACCATGCATGAGGCTCTCCATCGTCGATCTTCACATTCGCCTTGGTATCAGCAAAACTTCCATTTGCTTCATAGTCAGTAAGGAACTGAATTGACCGCCGCAAAGGCAGAACAGTCCAATGCGCCGGCACATCCCCCAGCCACTCGATGCCGGACGGCTTCATGGGCGCATCGGGGTTCAGGCCCCGGGTGACGGCGTGGGAGATGACGGCCTGGCGCTTTTCTTTCAGCAACGCCATCAACCGCCGCTGCTCTGCCACCAGCGCATCAATCTTGGCGGTTTCGCGGTCGAGGAAGGCGGCAATTTGGGTTTGTTCGGGGAGGGGCGGGACAGGCACCGGGATCGCTACAAGCTCACTTGCATTGATCGCTGGATAGCTCACACCTGTTGAACGTGCAATAACCTGATCAACAAAAAAGCCAGCGGAAACCAAATGCCCTAAAAAGTCTGGTGCCAACTCGCCACGCGGGCGGATCACGGCGAAACCTGTTGAGACGACGAGGTTTTCCTCTGGGTCACGAATTCGCGCTATGGCTTTGAGATAGGTGCGAACAGTTGAAACGATCACGTCACCATGCTTGACTCGCCGCCTTGCTCGGGACGGCGCTGCGGAAAACAGCATGTCTTCTTTCATCTTGATGCCATTGATGCCATCCACGCTGGAAATATCCACGTAGGCAATTTCAGCGTCCGGGGTAGTCGATTCATCCAGCACGTCATCGTTGTGCGTGGAAACAGTTTTGAGCGGTACTGCTTTCCAATGCCCCGGCACTTCCCCCAGCCACTCCACGCCGCTGTCCTTGTACTCCGGGTAACGAGGAAAACTCATGCCGTCAGCCCGTTGATCATGGTCAGTATGCGGTCGGTGACGCCTTTCAACTCCGCATCAATCTCGGCCAGCGGGCGCGGTGGCTTGAAGACGTAGAAGTGGCGGTTGAACGGGATCTCGTAACCTACCTTGGTTTTGTCGGTGTCGATCCAGGCATCCGGCGCATGGGGCAGCACCTCGCGCTTGAAGTAGGCGGCGATGTCTTCGCTGAGTGGCACGTTTTCGGTATCGCGCAGACTGGCATCAGGCACCGGCTTGCCTTTGCCCTTGCCTTTGAGGCCCAGCACCACCTTGCCAGCGGCATCGCGCTCGGGGCGCTCGACGGTGATGGTGTGGTAACCAAAGGCGTCGTTGTCAAAAATGCGGCTGATGGGCACACCGTCACGGCTCACTTCCTTGAAGTCACCAAACAGGCGGGTGATCTCGTCAATGTGGTCGGCACTAAGTTCCTTGCGCTTGGAGCC
>NZ_JAMPXE010000113.1 GCF_023701345.1 Rhodoferax sp.
CTGGTCTTGCAAGGTGACAAGGCCAAAGCGGTCACCGAATACGAAAAAGCCTATCGGTTGTTTGACGCGCGTACCGAATATCGCCGTCTGGTTGAGGTCAAGCTCAACGCCCTGGGCGTTGATGTCGGACCCCAGGATCAATTAGCTATTGCGGCCGGGAAGTAAAAATCATGGCAAATCTTTATTCGGTGGCGGCATGGCGGCGCGCCCTGTTGGTGTTGCTGGTGGCCGCATTGTCCGCCTGTGCCAGCAGCACTGACGCGCTCAAGCCGGCTGATTTGGGTGCCAATCCGGCGCTGCTGGGTGTGCGTACCGCCTGGAGCAGCAAAATTGCGCCGGTCGATTTCCCTTTGCAGGTCAAGGTAGTTGGCCACACGGTGGCACTTGCGGCTGCGGATGGTGCTGTGCTGTCGCTCGATGCGCGCAGCGGTGCCGTGTTGTGGCGTACTCTGGTCGGCGCACCGATTGCCGCCGGTGTAGGCAGTGACGGACGCTTTAGCGCCGTTGTCACCCGTGCCAACGAATTGGTGGCGCTCGAAGCTGACCAGGTCATTTGGCGTGCCGCACTGACCACGCAGGTCTTCACCGCACCGCTGGTGGCCGGTGAGCGGGTATTTGTATTGGGTGCCGACCGCAGTGTGGCGGCATTTGATGCCAGAAGCGGTCGCAAGCTCTGGCAGCAGCAGCGTCCCGGTGAGGCGCTGGTGTTGCGCCAGGCGGGCATCCTGACGGCAGTCGGCAATACCCTGGTGGCCGGACTGTCAGGTCGCCTGGTCGGCATGAATCCACTCAATGGCAACACCGTGTGGGATGTGGCGCTGGCCACGCCGCGGGGTACCAACGACATTGAGCGATTGGTGGATCTGGTGAGCGGTTTCAGCCGGAAATCCAATGAGATTTGCGCGCGCGCTTTCCAGTCCGCCGTGGGCTGTGTCGATACGCAGCGTGGTACCGCTATCTGGAAACGTGCAGCGGCCGGTGCCGTGGGGTTGCAGGGTGATGAACAGCAGGTTTATGGCGTGGAAAGTGATGGTCGCGTGCTGGCCTGGCGGCGCAGCAACGGTGAGCCGGTCTGGACCACCGATCGCCTGCGCTACCGGGACCTCAGTGCGCCACTGGTGTTGGGGCGTTCGGTGGTGCTTGGTGATGCCACCGGGCTGGTGCACTTTTTGTCGCGTGCCGACGGCACGCCATTGACCCGTCTGGCGACCGATGGCTCACCGATTCGTGTGACGCCGGTGGTGGCAGCTGACACCCTGGTGGTGGTCACGCGACAGGGGGGTGTCTATGGTTTTCGACCTGAATAACACTGGCTCTTTCACGGATAGCACGGCATGAAACCTGTATTGGCATTGGTCGGGCGACCCAACGTTGGCAAATCGACGTTGTTCAACCGTCTGACCAAATCGCGCGATGCCATCGTGGCAGATTTTGCGGGTTTGACGCGTGATAGGCATTACGGCAATGGCAAGCTGGGCAAGCACGAATACATCGTGATTGACACCGGCGGTTTCGAGCCCGATGCGAGCGCCGGCATCTACAAGGAAATGGCCAAGCAAACGCGCCAGGCGGTGGCCGAAGCTGATGTGGTGATTTTCGTGGTCGATGCGCGCGCCGGCGTCTCCGCGCAGGATCATGACATTGCCAACTACCTGCGGCGTCTGGGCAAACCCTGTGTGATGGTCGCCAACAAGGCCGAAGGCATGGTGGCAGGCAGCCAACTCGTCGAATTCTATGAACTCGGATTTGGTGAAGTTCTTGCCGTGTCGGCGGCCCACGGTCAGGGCATCCGCGAGTTGCTTGATCTGGCCTTGCTGCCTTTGCAGCCAGGCGAAGACGAAATCCAGGAAGCCGAGCAGCCCGGTGTCATCAAACTGGCGGTGGCTGGCCGGCCGAATGTGGGCAAATCAACCCTGATCAACGTCTGGCTGGGCGAAGAACGCCTGGTGGCGTTTGACCTGCCGGGTACCACGCGCGATGCGATTTCAGTGCCGTTTGAACGCAATGGCCAGAAGTTTGAACTGATTGACACCGCTGGCCTGCGCCGGCGCGGCAAGGTTTTTGAAGCGATCGAAAAATTCTCGGTGGTGAAAACCCTGCAAGCGATTGAGTCCGCCCATGTGGTGTTGCTGCTGATTGACGCGACCCAGGGGGTGACGGACCAGGATGCCCACATTGCCGGCTACATTCTGGAAAACGGCCGCGCCGTGGTGCTGGCCGTCAACAAATGGGACGCTGTGGACGACTATCAGCGCGAACTGGTCAAGCGCTCGGTTGAAACCCGCCTGCCTTTCTTGAAGTTTGCCAATATGCACTTCATCTCGGCGCAAAAGCGCCAGGGTCTGGGGCCCTTGTGGGCTTCCATCGCGCAGGCCTACAAGGCGGCCACCTGCAAGATGTCAACCCCGGTGCTGACACGCTTGTTGCTGGAGGCGGTGCAATTTCAAAGTCCGCAACGATCAGGTATGTTCCGGCCCAAATTACGCTATGCCCACCAGGGCGGCATGAATCCGCCGGTCATCGTGATCCATGGCAATTCTCTGGAGCACGTGACCGATGCCTACAAGCGCTTTCTGGAAGGACGTTTTCGCAAAGAGTTCGATCTGGTGGGGACACCGCTGCGCATTGAGATGAAGACTTCCAGCAACCCTTTTGCGGACAAGGTCGCCTGATCAGCCTGCTGCCCGGGTGACGCTGGATTTCGTGAGGAATTAGAGCCGCGCCGCCAGGATATTGAATGGTGCTGTGTTATCGTCAACCCTTCTTAAATTTCCAAACACGGAGAATATCGTGAATAACAAAGGCCAACTCTTGCAAGATCCATTTCTGAACACTTTGCGTCGGGAACATGTTCCGGTGTCAATTTATCTGGTTAATGGCATCAAGCTACAAGGTCAGATTGAGTCGTTCGATCAATATGTGGTCCTGTTGCGCAACACGGTGACACAAATGGTCTACAAACACGCCATTTCGACCATTGTGCCTGGACGGGCCGTCAATTTTTCAGCGACTGAGGGTGAACAACCTGCAGCAGTCTGATCGCCAGATCACTCCCACCTTGCTGGTGGGGGTCGATTTTGGTCTTCCCTTTTTTGATGCTCAACTCGAAGAACTAGGTCTGCTGGCTCAGACTGCCGGTTTGACGCCGGTTGCGCGCATCACTTGTAAACGCAAAGCCCCGGACGCCGCACTTTTCATTGGCAGCGGCAAAGCTGACGAAATCAAGCAAATTGCGAATCAATTGGGCGTGCAGGAGGTTTTGTTTGACCAAAGCCTGAGTCCGGCGCAACAGCGCAATCTGGAGCGTCATCTTGAACTCCCGGTCAATGACCGCACCTTGCTGATTCTTCAGATTTTTGCCCAGCGCGCGCGCAGCCATGAAGGCAAGCTGCAAGTCGAGCTGGCACGCCTGCAGTATTTGAGTACCCGCCTGGTGCGTCGCTGGTCTCATTTGGAGCGTCAGAGTGGCGGCATCGGCATGCGCGGGGGGCCGGGCGAATCGCAAATCGAGCTGGACCGGCGCATGATTGCAGACAGCATCAAGCGCATCAAGGAACGGCTCGTCAAGGTCAAGCGACAACGGCAGACCCAGCGCCGCCAGCGCGAGCGCCGTGATGCTTTCAACATTTCGCTGGTGGGTTACACCAACGCGGGCAAGTCCACGCTTTTCAATGCCCTGGTCAAAGCGCGTGTTTATGCCGCAGACCAACTGTTTGCCACGCTCGATACCACCACCCGGCAGTTGTATCTGGGTGAGCTCGGGCGGGTGATTTCCTTGTCAGACACCGTCGGTTTCATTCGGGACTTGCCGCACGGGCTGGTTAATGCATTCCAGGCCACCTTGCAGGAAGCCGTGGATGCTGATCTGCTGCTGCATGTGGTTGATTTTTCCAGCCCCGGTCACCTTGAGCAAATCGCCGAGGTACAGCGCGTGTTGTCTGAAATTGGCGCGGGTGATATTCCCCAGTTGCTGGTTTTCAACAAGCTCGATCAGGTCGAGCCCGCTTTGCGGCCCCATGGGGTACAAGATGTCTACGATCTGGCAGGGGTGCCTACTCCCCGGATTTTTTTGAGTGCACAGACAGGTGATGGGGTGGCCGACTTGCGCCAGATGCTGGTTGAAAAGATTCAGGTGCCTGAAGCGACACCGGTTTTGCAGCCGGATTTCCATGTGACTCATGAGGCTGACCCTGATTTCGGCACAATGGAGTCAAAATAAATATGAGTGATTCGATGAAACTTCAACGACCGACTTTTAGCCTGGCTGCCATGCCATCCCGACTTCGGGGTATGTTCAACCTGAATGATCCACGTTGGGGGCGTTCCGACGACAAGCCGGACGCATCTGATGCGCAGGGTGACCAGCAACCGCCCGAGCCAGCACCCGATACGCAGCCCCACAATCAGACCCCTCGTGGTCCGAAACGTGGTGCCAACCAGGGGCCGCCGGATCTCGACGAGTTGTGGCGTGACTTCAATCGCAAACTGGGCGGCTTGTTTGGCAATGTCAAAGGCGGCAACCGGGGTACGCCGCCGATTCGTGGCGGTGGTTCAGGCGGTGACAACGGTGGAGGTTTTCAGCCTGACATGAAGAGTGCTGGTATTGGCGTGGGGCTGGTGGCGGCCGTTGCTGTCTTGATCTGGCTCGGTACCGGTTTCTTCATTGTGCAGGAAGGTCAACAGGCGGTTATCACCCAGTTCGGCAAGTACAACTCAACTGTGGGCGCGGGTTTCAATTGGCGTCTGCCTTATCCGATTCAGCGCCACGAGCTCATTTTTGTGACCCAGATCCGCTCAGTGGATGTAGGCCGTGACGTGGTCATCAAGGCCACTGGATTGCGCGAGTCGGCGATGCTGACCGAGGACGAAAACATTGTAGAAATCAAGTTTGCCGTGCAGTACCGGTTGAACGACGCGCGCGCTTTTTTGTTCGAGAGCAAAAATCCGGCTGATGCCGTGGTGCAGGCTGCTGAAACGGCGGTGCGCGAAGTGGTCGGCAAGATGAAGATGGACAGTGCGCTGTCCGAAGAACGAGACCAGATCGCGCCACGGGTGCGCGCCATGATGCAAACCATTCTGGACCGCTACAAGGTCGGTATCGAGGTGGTGGGTATCAACCTGCAACAGGGGGGCGTGAGACCGCCAGAGCAGGTGCAAGCCGCGTTTGACGATGTGCTCAAGGCTGGTCAGGAGCGTGAGCGCGCCAAGAATGAGGCCCAGGCCTACGCCAACGACGTGATTCCCCGTGCTGTCGGTGCAGCCTCGCGCCTGAAGGAAGAAGCCGATGCCTACAAGTCCCGGATCGTGGCGCAGGCCCAGGGTGACGCGCAACGCTTCAAGTCGGTATTGGCCGAGTACCAGAAGGCGCCCCAGGTGACCCGTGACCGCATGTACATCGATGCCATGCAACAAATTTACGGCAGTGTGACCAAGATCATGGTGGACTCCAAACAGGGTTCGAACCTGTTGTATCTGCCACTTGACAAGCTGATCCAGATGACCGGGCAGGTGGCCCAGGACGCGGCAACCGTGCCGGTACCGCCATCGCCCAGTCCTGCCAATGCGGCTGCCGCCATTTCGGATGCTCGCGCCCGTGACGCGGCGCGTGACCGTACCCGTGAAACCCGATAGGAGCCAGGCATGAACCGCTTAGGATTTATTTTTTCAAGCATTCTTTTTGCGTTGGCTCTGCTCAGCTCAATGCTCTTTGTGGTGGATCAGCGCCAGTTTGGTGTGGTACTGGCCCTGGGTCAGATCAAGGAGGTGATTACCGAGCCGGGATTGAACTTCAAGCTGCCGCCGCCGTTTCAAAATGTGTCCTACATTGACAAGCGCTTGCTCACGCTCGACAGCACCGACAACGAGCCAGTGCTTACCGCCGAGAAGCAGCGGGTGGTGATTGACTGGTATGTGCGCTGGCGCATTTCCGAACCCACCGAGTACATTCGCAACGTTGGCACCACCGAGGCGGCCGGCGCCAGCCAGCTTAACCGGGTGGTACGCAACGCTTTTCAGGAAGAAGTCAACAAGCGCACCGTCAAAGAACTGCTGTCGGCCAAGCGTGAAGAAGTGATGAACGATGTCAAGGCTGAAGTTTTGAGCCAGGTGCGCGGTGCCAAACCCTGGGGTGTGGATGTGATCGACGTGCGCATCACCCGGGTGGACTACGTGGATGCCATCACCGAATCGGTTTACCGTCGCATGGAGGCGGAGCGCAAGCGCGTTGCCAACGAGCTGCGCTCCACCGGCTTTGCCGAAGGCGAAAAGATTCGTGCCGATGCCGATCGCCAGCGCGAGGTTACCGTGGCAAATGCCTATCGCGATGCCCAAAAGTTCAAGGGTGAGGGTGATGCCGAGGCGGCGCGGCTGTATGCCGAGGCGTTTGGCCGTGACCCGCAATTTGCCCAGTTTTACCGTAGCCTTGATGCTTACAAAGCGTCCTTTGCCAACAAGAACGACGTGATGGTGCTCGACCCGTCGAGTTCCGAGTTTTTCAAGGCCATGCGCGGTGGCGTGTCGGCAAGCCCCAAAAAGTAAAGCCCGGGGCTGGTTTGGACAGCACCACCTTTTGGCTGGCCGTGGCGCTGGTGCTGGTCATTGAGGGCTTCATGCCCTTCATGTTACCGGGCACCTGGCGCCAGACCTTTGTCCAGATTCTCAAGCTCAGCGATGGCCAGTTGCGATTCTTCGGTTTGTGCAGCCTGTTGCTGGGTGTGGCGCTGATTTGGTGGCTGACGTGACGAAATGCCGTGCTTTTGCCCGGTAAAATCACGTATTTAACAGCCTCTCAAAATCACATGTCCGCTTGGGTTCTGCCGGATCACATTGCCGATGTCCTGCCTTCTGAGGCGCGCCACATCGAAGAACTTCGCCGCGACTTGCTCGATACCGCACGCAGTTATGGCTACGAACTGGTCATGCCACCGTTGCTGGAACATCTCGAATCACTGCTGACGGGTGCCGGTTCCGCGCTCGACCTGCAGACTTTCAAGCTCGTCGATCAGCTGTCTGGTCGCATGATGGGACTGCGCGCCGACAGCACGCCGCAAGTCGCGCGCATCGATGCGCATTTGCTAAACCGTGCCGGGGTTACCCGTCTGTGTTATTGCGGCCCGGTGCTGCATACCCGCGCCAGTGCGCCCCATGCCACGCGCGAGCCATTGCAGCTGGGCGCCGAAATTTATGGCCATTCAGGCCTGGAAGCTGACATCGAAATACTGACGCTGGCCGTCGACTGTCTCAAGGCGGCCAAGGTGCAGGCGCCCGGTATTGATCTGGCAGATGCCCGTTTGGTCAAGGCCTTGCTCGCGGAGGTTACCCTGAATGCAGCCCGGTTGGCTGATGTGCACGCAGCGCTTGCCGCCAAGGACAGCGCCGAATTGCGTGCACTCACCCGTGATCTGCCTCAGCCGGTACAGCAGGGCTTGCTGGCGCTGGTGCAACTCTATGGTGACGAGCGCGTCTTGGTGGAAGCAGAAAAAGTCCTGCCATCTTTGCCCGAGGTGCAGGAAGCGCTGCAAAGCCTGCGGCAATTGGCGCAGCACCTGCCGGCGGCCAAGCTCAGTTTTGATCTCGCCGACTTGCGTGGTTATGCGTATTACACCGGTGTGCGTTTTGCCATGTATGCACCCGGCGCCAGTGACGCTTTGGTGCGCGGTGGTCGTTATGACGAGGTGGGTGCGATATTTGGCCGCAACCGGCCCGCGGCCGGTTTCAGTCTCGACCTCAAGGCGCTGGTGGCGGTGGTGGCACCGCGGGCCTTGCAAGCGGCTGTTCGCGCCCCCTGGCGCGACGATGCCAGCCTCAATGCCGCCATTGCCGCCTTGCGCGCACGCGGCGAGATTGTGGTCTGTGTGCTGCCAGGTCATGAGAGCGAAGTCGATGAGTTCCATTGCGACCGCGAGCTGGTTGAAGCTGGCGGGCACTGGATTGTTCAAGCCAAACATTGAAACTATAGAGAAGCAAAAAATGACTGCAATCAAAGGACGTAACGTTGTTGTCGTTGGCACCCAGTGGGGTGACGAGGGCAAGGGCAAGCTGGTGGACTGGTTGACCGAGAGCGCCCAGGGCGTGGTGCGTTTTCAAGGCGGCCACAATGCCGGCCACACGCTGGTCATCAACGGAATCAAAACCGCGCTGCACCTGATTCCGAGCGGCATCATGCGCCCGGGCGTCAAGTGCTACATCGGCAACGGTGTGGTGCTGTCGGCGGCCAAGCTGTTTGAAGAAATTGCCGGGCTGGAAAAGGTGGGCGTCGACGTGCGTTCACGACTGCGCATCAGCGAAGCCTGCCCCTTGATTCTGCCTTTTCATGCAGCGCTGGATGTGGCGCGTGAAGCGGCGCGCGAGCAGGGCGGCAGCGAAAAGATTGGCACCACCGGGCGCGGCATTGGTCCCGCCTACGAGGACAAAATTGCCCGCCGCGCCCTGCGCGTGCAGGATCTTAAGTTTCCCGAGCGCTTTGCCGGCAAACTGCGCGTGCTGCTGAGCCTGCACAATCACGTGCTGACCACTTTTCTGGGCTCGCAAGCCTTTGACTTTGGCCCGACGCTGGCACCTTACATGAAAGACGGCGAAGTGCAGTTTGACGCAGTCTATGACGAGGCCATGCGCCACGCCGAGCTGCTCAAGCCCATGATGGCTGACGTTTCGCGCGAACTCAATGACGCCCATCTGAACGGCGAAAACCTGCTGTTTGAGGGTGCGCAGGGGACGTTGCTCGATGTTGACCACGGCACCTATCCGTTTGTCACCTCCAGCAACTGCGTGGCCGGCAATGCCGCCGCCGGCGCCGGTGTCGGCCCTGGTCTGCTGCATTACATTCTGGGCATCACCAAAGCCTATTGCACCCGCGTCGGTGGCGGCCCGTTCCCGACCGAACTCGACTGGGAAGTCGAAGGCACACCGGGTTGGCACATGAGCACCGTGGGCGCTGAAAAAGGCGTTACCACCGGGCGCAGCCGCCGCTGCGGCTGGTTTGATGCGGCGCTGCTCAAGCGCTCGGCGCAGGTCAATGGCCTGACCGGCTTGTGCATCACCAAACTGGACGTGCTTGATGGTCTGAAAGAGCTCAAGTTGTGCACCGGTTACGAACTCGACGGTGAAGTGACCGACATCCTGCCTATGGGGGCCGATGACATTGCGCGTTGCGTGCCGGTCTATGAAACCCTGGAAGGCTGGAGCGACAGCACCGTGGGCGTCACGCAATACGAAAAATTGCCCATGGCGGCACGGCTCTATCTGCAGCGTATCGAGCAGGTCACGGGCGTGCCGGTACACATCATTTCGACCAGCCCGGACCGCGATCACACCATCATGATGCGCCATCCTTTTCTGGCCGACTGATCCCGAAGTTGCCATTTTTCATTGACATCCGATCCGCGTTAGCAACGATTATTCAAGGGGCATTTATGTTGACAGAAGACGGCAAGCATCTGTATGTGAGCTACGACGAGTACCATGGCCTGATTGAAAAACTGGCAATCAAGATTTTTCAGTCGGGCTGGGAATTCGACACCATTCTGTGTTTGGCACGCGGCGGCATGCGCCCGGGCGACATTCTGTCGCGGGTTTTTGACAAGCCGCTGGCCATCATGTCCACCAGTTCCTATCGTGCCGGATCAGGCACGCAGCAAGGCAATCTTGACATCGCGCATTACATCACCACGCCCAAGGGGGAGATCGCCGGCAAGGTGTTGCTGGTCGATGACCTGGCAGATTCCGGCCTCACGTTGAACGCTGTGATCGATCAGCTCAGAAATAATTACAAGCCGATCACCGAGCTGCGCAGTGCCGTCATTTGGACCAAGTCGCTGTCCAAGTTCACGCCCGATTATTCGGTTGAATTCCTGCCGACCAACCCCTGGATTCACCAGCCCTTTGAAGGTTACGACAGCCTGCGTCCCGAGCAACTGATCAAAAAATGGAGTGTTTGATACCCACCTGTTTTTGCCATGGCTGAGCTCATCACCGCCCTGATCCATCATCCCTACCAGCCGCCGTCGGGGTTTGTCGCACCGCAGCCCGGGGTTTTCAAAGCCTCCACGGTGTTTTTTCCGAATGTGGCTGCCATGCGCCAGTTTGACTGGAAAGACAAGTCGGCCTACACCTACGGGTTGCACGGCACGCCCACCACCTACACCCTTGAAGAGCGGCTTTGCACGCTGGAGGGCGGCGCCCAGTGCTTGCTGGTACCCAGTGGCTTGGCGGCCATTGCGACGGTATGCCTGGCTTTGCTCCGAAACGGTGATGAGGTGCTGATTCCCGACAATGCCTACGGCCCGTCCAAAGCCTTGGCCGAGGGTGAGTTGGCGCATTGGGGCATCACGCACCGCTACTTTGACCCCATGGACCCCGCTGACTTGGCAGCCAAACTGTCGCCGCAAACCAGGCTGGTCTGGCTCGAGGCCGCAGGTTCGGTCACGCTGGAATTCCCCGACCTGTGCGAGCAGGTACGCCTGTGCCGGGCCGCCAAGGTGCTTTGCGCCCTGGACAACACCTGGGGTGCGGGTCTGGCCTTCCGGCCGTTTGACCTGCAGCCGGGTCAGTTGCCAGCGTTGGCGGTTGATATTTCCATTCACGCACTGACCAAATACCCCAGCGGTGGCGGCGATGTCCTGATGGGCAGTGTCATCACCACCGATCAAGGCTTGCACATGCGGCTCAAGCTGTGCCATATGCGCCTCGGGCTCGGGGTTGCCGCCAACGATGCCGAGAGCGTGTTGCGGGCTTTGCCCAGCCTGTCGCTGCGCTACCGGCAGCACGATGAAAGCACCCGTGCGCTGGCCCATGGCTGCCAGCAGCGCGATGAGTTTGCCCAGGTCCTGCATCCTGCCTTGCCGCAGTCGCCCGGCCATGCGCAATGGCAGGCGTTGTGTGGCGACGCCTTTGGGGCGGCGGCTGGCTTGTTCAGCGTGATCTTCAAGCCGGACTACAGTCAGGCGCAGGTGGATGCTTTTTGCGATGCCTTGCAATTGTTCAAGATTGGCTACAGTTGGGGCGGCCCCATGAGTCTGGTCATGCCTTACCAGCTCGAGACCATGCGTTCCAAATGGCCGGCGCACCTGGCGCGGGGCACGCTGGTTCGGTTTTCCATTGGCCTGGAGTCTGCTGCGGACTTGCAGAATGACCTGTTGCAAGCCTTGCAACAGGTCGCTTGAGTTCAGGCGCGGTCTGTCATGCTGGCTCACCTCGCCCGGGCGGCTAAAATCAGGGCATTAACTTGAAAGCACAACTTGGCAACACCTAATTACGGCTACGAAAAGCGTCAGAAAGAACTGGCAAAGAAGAAGAAAAAAGAAGAGAAACTGAAAGAAAAAGCCCAGCGCAAAGCGGGC
>NZ_JAMPXE010000114.1 GCF_023701345.1 Rhodoferax sp.
ATGTGGCCTGATTTGCCGGGTTAGAATCCAGCCCCTGGAAGCGTGGCAGAGTGGTCGATTGCACCGGTCTTGAAAACCGGCAACCCGCAAGGGTTCGTGAGTTCGAATCTCACCGCTTCCGCCAGCATCGCCGCCGCAGCGGCGCTTGCGATAGACGCCCGGCCTTACGACTGCCAGTCGGCGCGTGACAGCCGGTAGTGCAAGCCAACGGCATCGCAGTCAGGGTAGACCGCCGTTTTGGCCGTGCGCACATCAACGGCCCGGATTCTCAGGTCGATCTCAAAGCAGATATCAATCACTTCCTGGATCACGGTTTCCTGCAAATTGAAATGCCGTGAACTCAGGTGGGCAGAAACCCGCGACCTGAGCTCGTCATAGTTCACGGTCTCGGCGATCGAGTCATGGCAAGTCCGGTAGCCATCGTCGAGCAGCAAGCCGATGTCCATCTGGTAGGGTTGCGGCTTCTTTTTCTCGAAATCGTGTATGCCAATCGAGACCTGCAAGCGCAAGCCCAGCAAGCGGATCCATTTTTCCATGGTCAGGCTCCAAACGCGACATCGCGGCCGCGCGGGACCAGATGCTGGCCGCCGTCGACGGCAAGGGTTTGCCCGGTGATGGCGCAAGACGCATCCAGAAACAAAACGCCGGCGGCGATGTCCTCGGGCGTATTCGAACGCCCCAGCGCCGCAATGGTGTGCGCCTTGTCGAAATCGGTGGCGCTCATGTCGCCGCTGGCCAGCGTCACACCCGGCGCGATGGCGTTCACCCGCAGCACGGGGGCACAACACTGTGCCAGATAACGGATGGCCGCATGGCTGGCCAGCTTGGCCAGGGTGTAGCTCATGTAATCGGTGTTCAGGTTGAAAATCTTCTGGTCGAGCAGGGTGACAACATGCGCCTGCGATGCCGAATCCAGCATTTGCCGGTGCAGTGCCATGGTCAGCTCGACAGGTGCCAGGTAATTGCTCTGGAGATGCGCGGCCAGTCGTTCGGCGCTGAAGCTGCTGGCGTCATCGTAGTCAAACAGCGAGGCGCTGTTGACCAGCAGGTCAATACGCCCAACCATCGTTGTCACCTGCTGGATCAGGCCGGCGCGAAACCGGGCATCGGACAAGTCGCCACAGACGGTTTCGGCAAAGGCAGCGCCTGCGCGCTGGCAGTCGGTGCGCGTCTGGAGGGCTTCTTCCCGGCTTTTCCGGTAATGAATCACCAGCCCGTAGCCCTGGGCGGCAAGCTGCAGGCCAATGGCGCGACCTATCCGCCTGGCGCCACCAGTGACCAGTGCGATGCGTGTCACCTGACCCGCCACGCCAGCGTCTCGCCGGCTCCCAGGGGTTTGAGCTCGGCTTCGCCAAAGGAAAAACGTTCCGGCACCGTCCAGTTTTCGCGCTTCAGGGTGAGCGTGCCGGTGTTGCGCGGCAGACCATAAAAGTCGGCGCCGTTGAAGCTGGCAAAGGCCTCCAGCTTGTCGAGCGCGCCTGCCGCATCGAAAGCCTGCGCATACAGTTCCATGGCCGTGAACGCGGTGTAGCAGCCGGCGCAGCCGCTGGCGTGTTCCTTGAGGTGCACCGCGTGCGGCGCGCTGTCGGTGCCAAGGAAAAATTTTGGGTTGCCGCTGGTCGCAGCGCTCAGCAAGGCCTGGCGATGGCTTTCGCGCTTGAGCACCGGCAGGCAGTAGTAGTGCGGGCGAATGCCGCCGGTAAAGATGGCGTTGCGGTTGTACAGCAGATGGTGCGCGGTGAGCGTGGCGGCGGTAAAGCGGTCGGCCTCGGCCACGTACTGCGCCGCCTCACGCGTGGTGATGTGCTCGAACACGATCTTGAGCTCGGGAAAATCCCGGCGCAGCGGGATCAACTGGGTGTCGATGAACACCGCCTCGCGGTCGAACAGGTCGATTTCGGGCGCGGTCACTTCGCCATGCACCAGCAGCGGCATGCCCGCGCGCTGCATGGCTTCGAGCGTGGGATAGGTCTTGCGCAGTTCGGTCACGCCGGCGTCGCTGTTGGTGGTGGCGCCGGCCGGGTAAAGCTTGACGGCGACCATGCCGGCCTCCCGGGCGCGGGCAATTTCATCGGGCGGCAGGATGTCGGTGAGGTACAGCGTCATCAGTGGCTCGAACGCCAGGCCGGCCGGCACCGCGGCCTGGATGCGCGCCTGGTAGGCCAGCGCTTGCGCGGTGGTGGTCACGGGCGGGCGCAAATTGGGCATGATGACGGCGCGGCCAAACTGGGCGGCGCTGTGCGGCACCACGGTGGTCAGCGCGGCGCCGTCTCGCACATGCAGGTGCCAGTCATCGGGGCGGGTCAGGGTCAGGGTGTTGATCATGGTGCTGGCTGTCATGAATAAATTAAAGCGCACCGTGGTGGACTAGCAGATAGTCCCACAGGGCTTGCGCATTGTGCTTATGGGCGTCAGAGCCAGGCCGGCCGGCAGCATGACCGGACTTGAGCGTCTCGCGGTGCGTGGGACGTTCGCGGTAGGCACGCACTTCCATGGTGATGCTCAGGTCTTTGAGTTCAGGCGGTGCGGCGCTCACCAGCTTGTGCGCGCGCAGGTCCTTGCGCACCGCGCTCATGGGCAAAAATGCCACGCCGTGGCCTTCCAGCGCCATGGCTTTCAGGCCTTCCGCCATGTCGGTTTCGTAGACCCGGTCAAAGTGGATCGGGGCGCTGCTGTGTTTCAGGATCAGCTCCACCATCTGGCCCAGGTAGGCGCCTTGCGCGTAGCCGAGGTAGGGAAGGGGCCGGCCCGCCTTGCCCGGCAGTTCAAACAAGGGATTGCCGTGGGCGTCAGGTTTGGCATAGGGGGCCACCACTTCCTCGCCCAGGCTGACCATTTCATAACGGTCCGCGTCCAGCTGGTTGGGTTGGGACGCGTGGTGGTAAGCGATCAGCAGGTCGCAACTGCCCTCCACCAGACGCATCACCGCATCATGCACATTGAGCGCGATCAGGCGGCTTTTGATGGGGCCGAAAGTCTCGCGCAGGGCCGACACCCAGGCCGGGAAAAACGTGAACGCCAGCGTGTGCGGCACGGCAAATTCAATCACGTCCTGCGCGGCGGTGGCGTGGCCACGCAACATGGCGCGTGTGGTCTGCAGGGCATGCAGCACTTCGAGTGCCTGGTCATGCAGTGTTTCGCCGGCGGGCGTCAGGCGTGTGGGGTAGCTGCTGCGGTCCACCAGGTCGGAGCCGGCCCAGGTTTCCAGCGACTGAATGCGCCGGGAAAAAGCCGGCTGCGTCACATGGCGCAGCTGCGCCGAACGGCTGAAACTGCGCGTTTCAGCCAAGCTTACAAAATCTTCAAGCCATTTGGTTTCCATGGAGCGCAATTGTGTACCAGAGCAGGCCGTGTGAGGCGCGGTGTCGGCCGGTCAATTTCCAGTCAACTGGAGGTAGGCTTGCCGGGTTGACGGCGCCACGGCATCCAGCACCTGGGCGTAAGCGGTTTGGTGCCTTGCCAGCAAGCGTGCCGAGGCGACCGTTCTGGAGCGGCAAAACCAGTGGCAACTGTGCTGCATCAGCATCAGCTCTGCCGACAGCGTGAAGGCCCTGCTTTTTGGCGCCTGGTCCGGCTTGTTTTGCGCAGCCTGGCTGATGCCATGGGCATGCACGCTGAGCAACTTGCGCAGATCCAGCGTGCTGGCAGGAAAATACTGCGAGACAAACGGCAGGGCCAGCGGCAGGCGGCTGAGCCTGGCCAGCGGCTCGGCGACTTTGGCAAATTCGAGGACAAAACGGTTGAATTGCTGACACAGCGTCTGTTCTGCCGGCTCCAGATGGCGCCATACCTGTGCCTGGCGTTCCGGACTGGTTTCGCCCAGGGCGCGCTGGTAGCCGCTCAGCACATCCTGCATCAGTTTTTCGATCTGGAATTGAGACAGATAACTGCCCAGCAAGGCGATGCGCTGCGCTTGCTCGCGCTTCTTGAGAAGATGCACGCCAATGGCCAGCAGGGTGAAAAAAACAAAAATATCCATGCGCAAAATGTTGGAGGGTGAAAAGCCCCATGAGTGTAGTGGGCTGTAGCGGTTGTCAAGGTGCCAGCCGTACCCGACCCAGGGGCGGATAAACCGGGTCGGTATAGCCCGGGGTGGAGGGGTGACCGGGGTGGACCAGGCTGTCGACCAGGGTTTCGTCTTCCTGGGTCAATGCATAGTCGAGCGCGGGCAGGTAGTCCTGCCACTGCTTGAGTGTGCGCGGCCCGGCAATGACCGAACTGACCACCGGGTTGGCCAGCACCCAGCTGCAAGCGAACTGCGCCAGGCTGATGCCTTTGTTTTCAGCGTGCACTTTCAGCTGTTGTGCGATCAGCAGCGATTCCTCACGAAACTCGGTCTGGGCGATGCGCGCGTCGCCGCGACCGACGCGGCTGTCGGGGGCCGGTGGCTGTCCCGGCAGGTATTTGCCGGTGAGCACGCCGCGCGCCACCGGGCTGTAGGGCGTGACGCCGATCCCGTAATGGGCGCAGGCTGGCAGCACCTCGACTTCGGGCATGCGGTTGAGCAGGTTGTAGTAAGGCTGGCACACCACCGGGCCCGGCATGCCAAGTTGCGCCGCCAGGCGCACCAGCGCGGCAATGCGCCAGCCGCGAAAGTTGGACACCCCCCAGGCGCGGATCTGGCCCGCACGCAACATGGCGTCGAGGGCGCGCAAAGGCTCTTCGAGGTTCATGCCGGCAAAGTCTCGGTGCAGGTACAAAATGTCCACGTAATCGGTTCGCAGACGTGCCAGTGAAGCCGTCACTTCGCGCAGCATCCAGCTGCGCGAGTAGTGCCCCTCGTTGACCCGGTCGGACATGGCGTTGCCCATCTTAGTGGCCAGCACCCAGTCATGACGCTGGCCCTGGAGCAGCTCGCCCACCATGGTTTCCGAGCCGCCCTTGCTGTAGTTGTCGGCGGTGTCGATGTAGTTCACGCCATGGGCGCGGGCGTCCGCCACGATGGTGGCCGCCTCATCATGCGCGGTCTGATCGGCAAACATCATGGTGCCCAGACACAGGGCCGAGACTTTCAAATTGCTTTTGCCAAGGTTTCGGTATTGCATAAAGGTTTTTTTGAGGGAACGAATGCCACCAAGTTTAGGGCAGTGCCTGAAATGGGATACACAGAGGGGTGTCATTTTGTTAATATGAATTATTCGGTGGATTCATAAGTTAGTCACAACTTGAGGGGAACCGAACCATGAAATCACAACAACTGAAATCACTTTTGATCGCAGCGCTGTTGGGTACTTCCGTGATGGCGATGGCCGGCAAGCCGGAATGGGTTGGCCAAGCGGGCCAGAACAGATCCAAACCCGCTGCGCAGGCAAGGCCGGAAATCCAGATTGGCGCCTACTTTCAGGAACCGCAACGCCAGGCTGCGGTGCGTTATTACGGCAACTTGCAGGCCAAAGGGCGCTGCCCGCCAGGCCTGGCCAAGAAAAACAATGGTTGCATGCCACCCGGCCAGGCCAAACAGTGGACCAGGGGGCAGCCGCTGCCCGCATCGCTCGTCTACTATCCGGTTCCGAGGGGCGTGATTACCCAAATTGGACTGCCGCCTGCCGGGTACAAGTATGTGCGCGTCGCCAATGACATTCTGCTGGTGGCGCTAGGCACCATGATGGTGGTGGATGCCATTGAGGATCTGATGCGGCCCTGACACCCGTATTAAAGGCCCCCTGTTTTTGGGCCAAGTGGCTTCTTCACATCACTCCGAACTCTGCTGCAGCGCCCACATCTGCGCATAGCGGCCTCCTGAAGCCAGCAAGTCCGCATGTGTGCCGCGCTCCAGAATGCGGCCCGCCTCCATGACCAGAATCTCGTGCGCATCGACCACGGTGGACAGCCGGTGCGCGATCACCAGGGTGGTCTTGTTTTGCGCCACGCTTTGCAGCTCGGCCTGGATGGCGCGCTCGTTGGCCGAGTCGAGGGCGCTGGTGGCTTCATCAAAGATCAGGATCGACGGGTTCTTGAGCAGGGTGCGGGCAATCGCCACGCGCTGCTTTTCGCCGCCCGAGAGCTTCAGGCCACGTTCGCCGACCATGGTGTCGTAGCCCCTGGGTGTGGCCGCAATGAAGTTGTGAATGTGCGCCGACTGCGCGGCCTCGACCACCTGCGCGCGCGTGGCGCCGGGTTGGCCATAGGCGATGTTGTATTCGACCGTGTCGTTGAACAGCACGGTGTCTTGCGGCACGATGCCAATGGCCTGGCGCACGCTGGCCTGCGTGACCTGTTTGATGTCTTGCCCGGCAATCAGGATCTGGCCGCCCTGCACGTCGTAGAACCGGAACAGCAGCCGCGCCAGCGTTGATTTGCCCGAGCCCGACGGCCCGACCACCGCCACGGTTTTTCCTGTCGGTATCTCAAAGCTGATGTCATGCAAAATGGGGCGTGCCGGGTCGTAGGCGAAGTTGACGTGCCTGAATGCCACGCTGGCGCTGTCGGCTGTCAGCGCCAGGGCGGGTGCCCCCGGCACATCGGCAATTTCGCGTTCCCGCTCCATCAGGGTGAACATTTTTTCCAGGTCGGTCAGGCCCTGCTTGATCTCGCGGTACAGCACGCCCAGAAAACCCAGCGGAATGTAGAGCTGGATCATGAAGGCGTTGACCATCACCAGGTCGCCCAGCGTCATGCGGCCGTCGACCACGCCCTGGGTGGCGCGCCACAGCATGGCCACCAGGCCGGCGGCGATGATGAGTTGCTGGCCGGTGTTGAGCAGGCTCAGGGTGGTCTGGCTCTTGAGGGCGGCCTTGCGGTAGCGCTCCAGGTTCTCGTCATACCGGCGCGCCTCGAACTCCTCGTTGTTGAAATACTTCACCGTCTCGTAGTTCAGCAGCGAGTCGATGGCGCGGCTGTGCGCGGTGCTGTCGAGCTCGTTCATCTGCTTCCTGAATTGGGTGCGCCACTCGGTCACCACAATGGTGAAGCCGATGTAGAGCACCAGCGCAATGATGGTGATCCAGGCAAACCACAGGTCGAACTTGACCGCCAGGATGCTCAGCACCAGCGCGACTTCGATCAGTGTCGGGAAGATGCTGTAGAGCGAGTAGCTGATGAGCGAGTGCACGGCGCGCGTGCCGCGCTCGATGTCGCGCGTCATGCCGCCGGTCTGGCGCTCCAGGTGAAAGCGCAGGCTCAGGGCGTGCAAATGGCGAAACACCTGCAGGCTGATGCTGCGCGAGGCGCCTTCGGTGGCCTTGGCAAAGATCAGCTCGCGCAATTCGGCAAACAGCGTGGTGGACAGGCGCAGCAGTCCGTACGCCACCAACAGGCCGAGCGGCACCACCAGCAGGGCCTGGGCGCCGATTTCCCCCTTGGGGTTCATGGTGTCGACCAGCTCCTTGAGCAGCAGCGGCACACTCACGTTGGCCAGCTTGGCACCCACCATGAAGGCCAGCGCCGCGATCACGCGCCATTTGTATTGCCACAGGTAAGGGAACAGGCGCTGCAGGGTGGCCCAGTCAGTGCGGGCAGGCGCCGCGCCCTGACTGCTGACCATGGTTGAGGTGGTGCCGCTGTAGCGACTGGATGAATGGCTGCGCATGGGGGACAATCCTGATCATTCTAAAAAACTATGTGAGGATTGTGCCCATGTCTGCAAACACCGACGCCAAAACCGTGCAACTGCCCACGGATGAAAAATTGGTGCTCAAGGTCATTCCGATGCCAGGCGATCTCAATGCCAACGGCGATATTTTTGGTGGCTGGGTGATGGCGCAGGTGGACCTGGCGGGTGCCGTGATGGCGGCGCCCTTTGCCAATGGCCGCATGGCCACGGTGGCGGTGAACGAATTCATCTTCAAGCAGCCGGTGCGCCTGGGCGACGTTTTGTCGTTCTTTGGCAAGCTGGTGCGCATTGGCCGCAGCTCGATTACCGTCAAGATTGAGGTCTATGCCGAGCACATCAACGATCAGGGCAACTACACCAAGGTCACTGAAGCATCCCTCACCTATGTGGCGATTGACGACCATGGCAAGCCGCGCGAGGTGCCCCGGCCAGCCGTTTGACTACGACACGATGTAGGCGGCTGAGCCGGTGGACAGCAGCTTGCCGTCGGCCCCCAAAAACTCCATGCGGGTGGAGGCCACGCGCGAGCCCAGGCGCATCACCTCGGCGCGCAACTCGAACCACTCGCCAATGCCCGGGCGCAGGTAGTCGATGCGCAGGTCGATGGTGCCGAGCTTGGCAAAGCGCTGCAGCCTCTGCTGGGGGGTCTCGTTCATGTGGCGCGCACCAATCGCCACCATCACGGCCAGGCCACCCAGCGCATCCAGCGAGGCACTGATGACGCCGCCGTGGATGCGGTTGTAGACGTAGTGGCCCACCAGATCGTTGCGCATGTCGATGCGCGCCCTGACCTGGGTGGGCGCAATCGCGCTGATCTTCAATCCCAGCAAACGGTTGAAGACGATCATTTCCTCGAAAATTTTTTTGACGCCGACGATGAACTCGTCTTCAAACTGGATATCGGCAGGGGGGGTGATGTGATGCGGCATGAGGGGGTTGTCACTGACCGTGACGGGTCACTTTTTGAGCAGGGAAGGGGCGGGCGCAGCGATGCGAAAGGTGCTGCGAATCAGTGCCATGGCCTGCGGCCCGTCCCATTCGCGCGCCCCGACCACTTTGCTCAACACCCGGCCCTTGGCGTCGACCAGCAGCGTGAGCGGCAGGCGGTCGGCCCCCAGCATGTTTTCGAGTTCCAGCTGACGGTCGATGTAATGGTTCAGGGTGGCGTTGCTTTTGCGCAGGAAACCCTTGGCGGCCTCGGGGTAGTCATCGGTCGAAATGCCGATCACGGTGAACTGCTGGCCCAGGTCGCTCCAGGCCAGCCGCTCCAGCGAGCCCATTTCCTGGATGCAGGGCGGGCACCAGCTGGCCCAGACGTTGATGATCAGGGGCTTGCCGCGAAACGCGGAGAGTTTGCGGTCCGGGCCGTTGAGCCCGCGCATCGTGGCTTCGCGCAGTACGCTGCCCACGGCCACCTCGCCGGGGGTGGCGGCTGCGTTGTTGGCGCCGGCGAGCAGGCCGAAAACCAGGGTGCAGGTGGCAATGAGGGTACGCATCAGAAGGCGCTGAAGTCTGGCTTGCGTTTTTCCAGGAACGCGGAAAAGGCTTCCTGCGCGGCAGGTTCTGCCAGCATGCGGCCAAACAGCGTGCCTTCTTCGGCCATGCGCTCGGCCACCAGGCTGGCTTGTCCCTGCTTCATCAAACGCTTGGTGGCGAGCAGTGATGCCATGGGCTTGGCAGCCAGCTTTTGCGCCTGGCGCCGGGCCAGGGCGTTAGCCTCGGCGGGCGGCACGATGCGGCTGATCAGGCCCATTTCCAGCGCTGCCTCGGCCAGGAATGGCTCGCCCAGCAACAACGCCTCGGCGGCGCGGCCATAACCCATGCGCTGCGGTGCCAGCAGGCTGGAAGCGGCCTCGGGGCAGACCCCCAAGTTGACAAAGGGCATGGAAAAGGCGGCGTTGTCACCGGCATAAACCAGGTCGCAATGAAACAGCATGGTGGTGCCAATGCCGACTGCCGGACCGCACACCGCCGCCACAATGGGTTTGCTGAAGTTGCTGATGGCGCGCATGAAACGGAACACCGGCGCGTCCAGGGTGGTGGGCGGCGTTTGCAGAAAGTCGGCAATGTCGTTGCCGGCGCTGAAAATGGTCTCGTGCCCCTGAATCACCAGCACCCGCACGCTGGCGTCGGCCTGCGCCTGGTCGAGCACATCGGCCATGCCCGCGTACATGGCGGTGGTGAAAGAGTTTTTCCTGGCCACCCGATGGATCGTGAGGGTGGTGACCCCGCCGGCGGTGTCGATTAAAAGGTCAGTCATGAGGATTCCTGGAAAATGTCACTGGTGCACGTCAAAAATTAAAAGCTTTGTCATTGCGAGCGAAGCGCGGCAATCCATGGTGCCCAAATACATGGATCGCCACGGCCTGCGGCCTCGCGATGACGGCCAGTGCGTGATTGCTTGCCGTATTTTGACTCAAACGCGCTCGAAGATGCCGGCGGCGCCCTGGCCCATGCCGATGCACATGCTGACCATGCCGTATTTGCCCTGGGTGCGCTGCAGACCATGGATCAGGGTGGCGGCGCGGATGGCGCCGGTGGCGCCCAGCGGGTGGCCCAGCGCAATGGCCCCGCCCATCGGGTTGACCCGGGTCTGGTCCAGCCCCAGTGTGTTGATGACCGCCAGCGACTGCGCGGCAAAGGCTTCGTTGAGCTCGATCCAGTCGATCTGCTCCAGCGTCAAACCGGCATGGCGCAAGGCTGCCGGAATGGCCTCGATCGGGCCGATGCCCATGAACTGCGGTGGCACACCTTTGGCGGCAAAGCTCACAAAACGCGCCAGCGGCTTGAGGCCGAATTGCTTGACGGCTTTTTCGCTGGCCAGAATTAGCGCGCCGGCACCGTCCGAGGTTTGTGAACTGTTGCCCGCCGTGACCGTGCCACGTGCGGCAAACGGGTTTTTCAGTTTGGCCAGGCCTTCCAGCGAGGTGTCGGCACGGGCCCCTTCGTCCAGGCTCACCACGCGTTTTTTCTCGATGACTTCACCCGTGGCCAGGTTGGGTGAGCGGTCGGTGACTTCAATCGGCGTGGTCTCGGCGGTGAAATAACCTGCCGCTTGTGCTGCCAGCGCCCGCTGGTGCGACTGCAGGGCAAAGGCATCTTGCGCCTCGCGGCTGACTTTCCACTGGGTAGCCACTTTTTCAGCGGTCAGCCCCATGCCGTAGGCGATGCCGATGTTGTCATCGTTGTCGAACATCAGCGGTGAATAGGAGGGCGCGTTGCCGCCCATGGGCACCATGCTCATGCTCTCCACGCCAGCGGCAATCATGA
>NZ_JAMPXE010000004.1 GCF_023701345.1 Rhodoferax sp.
GAGCCCCTCGCGCACCTTGGGCAGCATGGCCGCGCCCTGAGGCGTGAGCGCCAGCGCGCGTGTCAAGCGGTCACACAGGGGCCAGCCCAGCGACGTCTCCAGCAGCGTGATCTGGTGGCTGACCGCGGTCGGCGTGACCGACAACTCCAGCGCTGCATTTTTGAAACTGAGGTGGCGCGCCGCTGCTTCAAAGGCACGCAGCGCATTCAAAGGGGGCAAGCGGTAAGGCATGGATGAGTTTATGTCATGTGTTGCATGAGAATTGATCGTTTGCTGCATTGCAACACCAAAGCTATCGTAGCACCGTGTCCTCAAGAGGGGCATTTATTTAGCCAAAGGATCCCACATCATGGAATACAGTTACATCGACATCGAAGCCAACATTCGTCTCGCAAAGGAATTGCGTGCCCAGGCTATGGCTGACTTTCTTGCAGCCGTCTACAAAAAAAGTGCGCAGTGGCTCAAGGGCCTGACCCAGCACAAACTGGACAAACACAGCGCGCCAGTCAGCGCTCGCACCAAGGCCGTTTATTAAGTTCAGCTTCACTGTGGGGGCGCTTGCATGAAAACCTTTTTTAGCCTGGTGAATTTTGTGGTCGGCATCCTGTCACTGCTGATCGGGTTGGGTAACTTCCTGTTCCTGAGCAACAACCCGTCAGGTATCGTGGCAGGCGGGGTGGCCGTGGTGGTTGGCGCAAGCTTTCTCTGGTTGGCCACGACGGCCTTGTTCAGCAGTCCCCGAAAAAGCTGATCGCCCCGGGTTCACCGCAATGCGGCGGCAGCCAGCCATGCCAAAGGGCAACATCCGACCAACCACAAGGTCGGCTACCGTTTCGTTTGCAGATTTGAGAAAATTCCCCGCCGATCAATGCGCTTTGCCAAATCAACTTCGGACTGGGGTGACTCCAGCGCCAGTTCCAGACATCAGGCCTGAGACAATACACGCAGGGGGGAACCATCCGCCGCCAGCGTCTCTCCCTTGCGCTCGGTGATCAGGCCGTAGGCGTGCGGCTGGCGGTGCAGGTCGAAGTCGAAGGTGGTGCGCTTGTACACGGAACAAAAGTCCAGGTCGCAACGGGCAATGGCCATCTCGTCGCCCTTGGTCAGGCAGCGCGCCACCACTTCGCCGGACGGGGCCACGATGCAACTGCCGCCGATGCTGTCCACGCCCTCTTCCATCCCGGCCTTGGCCACGCCCACCACCCAGGTGCCGTTCTGATAAGCACCGGCCTGCATGGACAACTGGTTATGGAACAGCGACAGGTCGTCATGCGCCGGCGCGGGTGCGTTGTGCACCGGGGTGTTGTAGCCGATCAGCACCATCTCGACACCTTGCAGGCCCATCACGCGGTAAGTCTCGGCCCAGCGCCGGTCGTTGCATAGGGCCATGCCCATCACCCCGCCAAAAGCCTGCGTCACACCCCAGCCGGAGCCGGGGGTGAAGTAGCGTTTCTCCAGATGCTGGAAGCGCCGCCAGGGTTCATGCTCCCGGTGGCCGGGCAGGTGCACCTTGCGGTATTTGGCCACGATCTGGCCGCTGCGGTCCACCATGATGGAGGTGTTGTAGCGCACCTCGGCACCGGCCTCTTGCGCCAGTTCGGCGTAGCCCAGGTAAAAGCCCACGCCCAGCTTGCGCCCCAGGTCGAACAGCGGCTGTGTGGCGGTGTTGGGCATGGAGCGCTCAAAAAAACTGTTGACCTCGGCCTCGTCCTCGATGTACCAGCGCGGGAAGAAGGTAGTCAGCGCCAGTTCGGGAAAGACAATGAGCTGCGCGCCCACGGCGTGGGCCTGGTGCATGAGGTCGCACAGGCGCGCCACCACCTGGGTGCGGGAGTCTGCGCGTTGGATGGGGCCGAGTTGGCCGAGGGCGACGTTGAGGTAGCGTGGCATAGAAGTGAAAATTAGAAGTTAAGGGTAAAAGTCAGGAAGGGCGGTTGGCCAGCGCCAGCACCACTTGCAGCAGCACCTGCGCGCCGCGCAGCAGGTCGGCAGGTTCGGTGTGTTCGCGCACGTTGTGGCTGAGGCCGCCAACGCTGGGCACAAAGATCATGGCGCTGGGGCAGACACGGGCCAGCATTTGCGCGTCGTGCCCGGCGCCGCTGGGCATGCGCTGGTGGCTGCAGCCCAGGGCCTGCGCGTGTTGCTCCACCAGGTTCACCACCTTGGGGTCAAAGGCGACCGGCTCAAAGCGGGCCAGTGCGCGGGAACTGATGCGCACGCCCTCGGCCTGCGCTGCTTGCTGCGCATAGGCGTGCAGATCACTTTCGGCCTGCACCAGTGCGGCGCTGTCGGTGTTGCGCAGATCCACGGTGAACACGGCTTTTTGAGCGATGACGTTAACCAGATTCGGGCTGAGCCGCACGGCACCCACAGTGGCCAGTTGCCGTCCGCCCATGCGCTTGCTGAGGTCGCGCACAAACACCGCAACCTGGGCGGCCACCAGTGCAGCGTCGTGGCGCAGGGCCATGGGCGTGGTACCGGCGTGATTGGACTGGCCTTCCACGGTGAACTCGGTCCACGAGATGCCTTGCACGCCTTCGACCACGCCAATCTGCAAGTCCATTTGCTCCAGCACCGGGCCCTGTTCGATGTGCAGTTCCACATAGCTGTCCACCACCGGCGCGCCCACGGCAGCGGTGCCCCGGTAGCCGATGCGCTCCAGTTCGGCCTGCACCGATGCGCCATCCACATCACAGGTGGCCAGTGCATCCTGCAGCGGCAGGCCGCCCACATAGACCAGGCTGCCCATCATGTCGGGCTGGAAACGCGCGCCTTCTTCGTTGGTGAACACGGCCACGGCCAAGGGGCGGCGGGTCTTGAGTCCGGCCTCGCGCAACGTGGCCACCACTTCCAAGCCGGCCAGCACGCCGTAATTGCCGTCGTACAGGCCGCCGGTGCGCACGGTGTCGATGTGCGAGCCCATCATCACCGGGGGCAGGTCTTCGGTGCCGGGGAAGGTGCCGATGATGTTGCCAATGGCATCCACTTCCACGTGCATACCCAGTTCGCGCATGCGTGCCACCGTCCAGTCGCGGCCTTGGGCGTCGGCATCGGTCAGGGCCAGGCGGTTGACGCCACCACCGGGCAGCGCGCCGATCCGGCCCAACGCCTGCAGGCTGGCCAGCAGGCGCTGGCCGTTGATTTGCGGGGCGCTCATGCCGGCGCTCCATCCTGTAGCACCTGGGCGGCGCTGCGGCCCACCAGTTGCTGGTACAGCGCGGGGTCGGTATCGCCCTCGCTACCGAACAGCAGCGCGCGGCTGTCCGGGCCCAGACCTAACGATGCACGTGCGGTGCTGTCTTGCGCGATGAGCAGGGCCGCCGCCAGGCCCGCCACGGCGGACTCGCCCGCCACAATGACCGGATCACCACCCTGCGGGCTGGCCAGCAGGCGCATGGCATCGACAGCAGCCGCATCGGGGATGGTGCAAAAGGCGTTGGCGCCGGTGGCAAGAACGTCCCAGGCCAGTAGCGACACCTCACCGCACGCCAGGCCGGCCATTAGCGTGTCCAGATCACCCTTGACCGCCACCACCGCACCGGCGCGCGCACTTTGCAGCAGGCAGTCGGCGCGCTCGGGCTCCACCACCACAAACACCGGGCGCTGCTCGGCATTACGTTCCCAGAAATAAGCGCACACCGCCGCCGCAAAGCCGCCCACCCCGGCTTGCACAAACACATGCGTGGGCCACTGCGGCAGGGCGCTGACGGCCTCATGCACCATGAGCTGGTAGCCCTGCATCACGTCGCGCGGAATGTCCATGTAGCCGGGGTAAGAGGTGTCGGAGATCACAAACCAGCCATTGGCGTTTGCATCGCGGTCGGCCTGCTGCACCGCGTCGTCGTAATTGCCGTCGGTGCGCACCACCTGCGCGCCGTAGCGGGCAATGGCTTCCTTGCGCCCCTCGCTGACGCTGGCATGGATGTAGATGACGCAGCGGCAGCCCAGCATCTGCGCGCCCCAGGCCACCGAGCGGCCATGGTTGCCGTCGGTGGCGCAGGTGACCGTGATGTCGGCACAGGCCTGGCGCAGTGCGGGATCGTTCTGCAGGTCGGTGTGACTCACGTTGCGGTCCAGGCGCTGCCCCAGTTCGCGGCACAGCAGGCGCGCCACGGCATAGGCGCCGCCCAGCGCCTTGAAGCTGCCCAGGCCGAAACGCGAGCCTTCGTCCTTGTAGTGGATGCTGGCCACGCCTGCAGCGCGGGCCAGCCCGGGCAAGGCACACAAGGGCGTCACGGCATAACCGGGCCAGGAGGTAATGACGGCCCGGGCCTGCGCCAGCGCGGCATCACTGAGCAGGGTGCCGCGGTGCACGCCGTAGGGCTCGGCGGCCTGGAAGCGGAGATTGGTCAGCAGCGTGAACGGGTATTGGGGTAAATGTTTCATGGGAGTGCCTGGTTCAAGGAGAAGATTCAAGGTCGGCCAGTTGGGCATGGACCTGCTCGATGGCAGCCATGCGGGCGCGGGCTTTTTTGGGTAGATGGGCCAATGTGGCGGTGGCCAGGTAGTTGATGAGGCTGATGGCGCTCACGTAGGAGTCAAAAATCGGCTCGTCCTGCGGCGGGCAGATGAACAGGGCCTGGGCCCGCGCCGCCAGCGCCGACACACGGGCGTCGCTCAGCAGCACCAGCTCGGCACCAGCATCGCAGGCAATACCCACCACTTGGGACAGGCGGCGGGTGCGACGGCGAAAGTCCATCGCCAGCAGCACGTCATGCGGCTTGATTTCAGCCAGCAGCTCGGCATCTTCACCCGCACCTTCGTTCAGCAAGTGGACCTCGGCCCGCACCTGGGACAGCAAGGCCCGCGCATAAGACGCGGCCATGTAACCATTGCGATAGCCCACCACCCAGACACGCCGCGCACCTGCCAGCAGCCTGGCCGCCTGCTGCACGCCCTGGTCGGTCACGCTGTCGGCCAGCGCCTGCAACTGCTGCGCGTCTTGCGCAATATGCTGTTGCAGCGGACTGCCACGCGTGCCCTGCTGCGCCATGCGGTACAACGGCGAGGGCGCGGGCACGCCCTTGCGCTGGTGCTGGCGAAAGGCCTGAAAGTCGGCAAACCCGACCCGCTTGAAAAAGCGTGCCGTGCTGGCCTTGGAGACACCGGCCAGCGCTGCCAGCTCGGTGGCGCTGTAGGCCAGCAGGTCTTGTTCATGAGCCAGCACCACGTCGGCCAACTTGCGGTCAGCCAGCGACAGGGCCTCGTATTGGGCCTGAATGCGCTCGCGCAGGGAGATGGTCGTGGTCATGGTCATGGTCATGGCAGGGTGGCTGACAGGTTTTGGTGCCGGCATCCCCAAAACAGGGCACATGCACCATTGAGAAACATATGTTTCATATATTTAATGCGAAGAAACGAATATTTCATATTGTCCACCATCTGCTTGCAAGGGCAATGCCAGGCGGAATAGGTGGCACACATCTTGCGCAAGGTTTGGCGTGTCCCATTCTTTTTTACAGGAACCCTCCATGAAATTCAAATCGCTCTCCACCCTGGCTGGTTTGCTTGCCAGCGCCGTTTTGACCCTGGCAACGCCGGCCCACGCGGCGGATGAATCACTTTCCGCCGTGCTGGCCAAGAAGTCGATTGCCCTGGGCGTGGCCTCCGACTTTCCGCCCTATGGCTACATGGGCCCCGATTTCAAACTCACCGGCGTGGATGTGGCCACGGCGCAGTTGATCGCCGACAAGCTGGGCGTGAAAGCCGAACTGGTGCCGGTGAGCACGCCCAACCGCATTCCCTACCTGCAGACCAAGAAGATTGACCTGATCGTCTCGGCGCTGGGCAAGAACCCCGAGCGCGAAAAGGTGATTGACTTCACCGTGGCCTACGCACCGTTCTTCCAGGCCGTGTTCGGTCCCAAGGCACTCAATATCAAGAGCTTTGACGACCTGGCGGGCAAGAGCATTGCCGTGACCCGCGGCACCATTCAGGACGATGTGCTGCAAAAGGTGGCCCCGCCGACGCTGAAGATCCAGCGCTTTGAAGACGACTCCACCACCGTGGCCGCCTTCATCTCGCAACAGACCCAACTGCTGGCCACCGGCGCTGCCGTGGCGGCAGCTGCCGTGCAAAAGAACCCCCAGGTGCAGGCCGAATACAAGCTGCTGCTGAAAGACTCACCCAACTTCATCGGCGTACGCAAGGGTGAAACCGCGCTGCTGACCAGGGTAAACGAGATTCTGCGCGCCGCCAAGGCCGACGGCACGCTGGAGCAGTACGCGCAAAAATGGCTGGGCCGCGGCACCGGCGTGCTGCCGGACTAAGCACGCATCCCCTTCCTCACCCCATCGCTCGTACCGCCCACCTGAATTGCCATGATTGAATTTGACTTTGCCGTGGTGCTGGCCCAGTGGCCCATGCTTTTGCGTGGGCTGGGCCTGACGGTGGCGCTCACTGTTGTTTCGGCCGTGCTGGGGGCCTTGTTGGGTACCGCGTGTGCCTGGGCGCGGCTGCATGGCAGCCCGATCTTGAAACATGTGGTGGGCGGTTATGTGGAACTGATGCGCAACACACCCTTCATCATCCAACTGTTCTTCATTTTCTTTGGCCTGCCGTCGCTGGGTCTGCGCTTGTCGGTGGAGGTGGCGAGCGTACTGGCCATGGTGTTTAACCTGGGGGCCTATGCCTGTGAGATCGTACGCGCCGGCTTGCAATCCACACCCAGGGGCCAGCTCGAAGCGGCCATGAGCCTGGCGCTGACACCGTGGCAAATTTTCTCGCGCGTGGTGCTGCCACCGGCACTGGCACGCATCTGGCCGGCGCTCGTGAGCCAGATCATCATCGTCATGCTGGGCTCGGCGGTCTGTGGCCAGATCTCGGCGGAAGAATTGTCACAGGCGGCCAATTTGATTTCGAGCCGCACCTTCCGCAGTTTTGAGTCCTACATCATCGTGACCGTCATCTACCTGCTGTTGGCGATTGCGCTGCGGCAGTTGTTGTACTGGGTCGGACCGCGCTTCATTTTTGTCAGCCGCTAACGGGCACCGCCATGGTTCAATTTTCACTCTGGGACATTTTCACCTTCTTGCTGGGCGCCCTGCGCTGGACGGCGGCACTGTCACTGATTGCTTTCATCGGCGGTGGCCTGGTGGGCATGGGCCTGCTCATGCTGCGTTTTACCAAGCTGCGCGGCGCGGCCACGGCGGTGGCCTGGTACGTGCAGATCTTTCAGGGCACACCGCTGCTGATGCAGCTCTTTCTGGTGTACTTCGGCCTGGCGCTGCTGGGCATGGACACCTCACCGCTGGTGTCGGCCGCCATCTGCCTCACGCTCTATGCCAGCGCCTACCTGACCGAAATCTGGCGCGGCTGTGTGAACGCCATCCCCAAAGGCCAGTGGGAAGCCTCAACCAGCCTGGCAATGAACTTCACACAACAGATGCGTCATGTGATCCTGCCCCAGGCCTTGCGCTTGGGCGTTGCGCCCACGGTGGGTTTTCTGGTGCAGATCATCAAGGGCACGGCGCTGGCCTCGGTCATTGGTTTTGTCGAATTGACCAAAGCCGGGCAAATGATCTCCAACGCCACCTACCAACCGTTTCTGGCCTATACCTTCGTTGGCCTTTTGTACTTTGTGCTGTGCTACCCGCTGTCGTGGTGGAGCCAGCGACTTGAAAACCGCCGTCTGGCCTGATTTATGACCCCATCCTCTACCCCCCCGTTTGCGCTGGTTGACATTCGCGGCCTGCACAAGAGTTTTGGCCCCACCGAAGTGCTCAAGGGCATAGACCTGCAGGTCGGACGCAAGGAAGTGGTTTGCATCATCGGCAAAAGCGGCTCGGGCAAGAGCACGCTGCTGCGCTGCATCAACGGGCTGGAAACCTTTGAGCGCGGCAGTCTGGCCGTGGACGGCCAGGCCCTGCAACACACCGATGCCAATGCCATGCGCGAGTTGCGCCAGCAAGTGGGCATGATTTTTCAAAGTTTCAACCTGTTTCCGCACCTGAGTGCAGGGCGCAACGTGATGCTGGCCCCGACCCTGGTCAAGGATTTGCCCAAGGAAGACGCCCGTGCACGCGCCCAGGCACTGCTGGACCGCGTGGGATTGGGCAGCCTGTTTGACCGCATGCCCGAACAGCTATCGGGCGGGCAGCAGCAGCGTGTGGCCATTGCCCGCGCGCTGGCCATGGCACCGACCGTGCTGTTGTGCGATGAGATCACCTCGGCCCTGGACCCGGAACTGGTGGGTGAAGTATTGCAGGTGGTGGAGATGCTGGCCAATGAGGGCATGACGCTGATTCTGGTCACGCATGAGATGGCCTTTGCCCGCAAGGTGAGTGACCGCGTGGTCTTCATGCACCAGGGTCTGATCCACGAAGCGGGTACGCCCGATGAAATATTCAACCGTCCCCAAACGCCTGAACTGCAGCAGTTCCTGTCGGCTTTGCGCGAGTGATTCTGTACCGTGCATCCCAAAAATTATTGGGGCCAACAAAAAAGCGCCCGGTTGGGCGCTTTTTTGGTTTGAAACCGCTTGGGCTTACTTGGCGACCACGCGCACCATTTCCAGGCACTTGTTGGAGTAACCCCACTCGTTGTCGTACCAGCTCACCAATTTGACGAAGGTGCCGTCCAGGGCAATGGACGCATCGGCATCAAACACGGAAGTGCGGGTCTCGCCGCGGAAGTCGGTGGCCACCACTTTCTCGTCGGTGTAGCCCAGCACGCCTTTCATGGCACCTTCGGACTGGGCCTTGATCTCGGCGCAGATTTCAGCCATGGTGGCGCTGGTGTTGAGTTCCACCGTCAGGTCAACCACTGACACGTCAGAGGTCGGCACGCGGAACGACATGCCGGTGAGTTTCTTGTTGAGCTCAGGAATCACCACGCCCACGGCCTTGGCGGCGCCGGTACTGGAGGGGATGATGTTTTCCAGAATACCGCGACCACCGCGCCAGTCTTTGTTGGACGGGCCGTCGACGGTTTTTTGCGTGGCGGTGGCGGCATGCACGGTGGTCATCAAACCGCGTTTGATGCCGAACTTGTCATGAATCACCTTGGCCAGCGGCGCCAGGCAGTTGGTGGTGCAGCTGGCATTGCTGATGATGGCCTGGCCGGCGTAGGTCTTGTCGTTCACGCCAAAGACAAACATCGGGGTGTCGTCTTTGGAAGGTGCCGAGAAAATGACTTTCTTGGCGCCAGCAGCCAGGTGCTTTTCGCCACCGGCCTTGTCCAGGAAAATCCCGGTGGCTTCGATCACGATGTCGGCACCGACTTCGTTCCATTTCAGGTTGACGGGGTCTTTTTCTTGCGTCAGGCGAATTTTCTTGCCGTTGACCACCAGCGTGTTGCCGTCAACCGACACGTCGCCCTTGAAGCGGCCATGCACGCTGTCGTACTGCAGCATGTAGGCCAGGTAGCTGGGTTCCAGCAGGTCGTTGATGGCAACCACTTCAATGTCGCTGAAATTTTGCAGGGCCGAGCGCAGCACATTACGGCCGATGCGGCCAAAGCCGTTGATACCAATCTTGATCGTCATAGGGTTCTCCAGAAGTTAAAAAATCGATGTCCGAAAAGCTTACTTGCGCAGCACTTTTTGCACCGTGTCTGCCACATTCTCGGGCGTGAAGCCGAAGTGCTTGAACAGCACCGGCGCCGGTGCCGACTCGCCAAAGCTGTCCATGCCAACCACGGCCGCGCAAGCGTATTGCCACCAGCCGCCGCTGACGCCCATTTCCACCGCAATGCGCGGCACGCCGGCAGGCAACAGCGCCGACTTGTAGGCCGCATCCTGCTGGTCAAACGTGGTGGTGCTCGGCATGGACACCACGCGCACGGCAATTTTCCGCTCGGCAAGCAGTTCTTGCGCCTTGAGCGCCAAAGGCACCTCGGAGCCGGTGGCGATGATGACCGCCTGCGCTTTTTTCTTCAGGCCCACCTCGGTCGGTTCAGCCAGCACGTAGGCGCCCTTGCTGATGTCGCCCAGGCTGGCCTTGGGGGCGTAGTGGATGTTCTGGCGCGAGAGCAGCAAGGCGGTCGGCTTGGTCTTGTTTTGCAGGGCCACGGCCCAGGCCACCGCAGTTTCAGCGGTGTCACCGGGACGCCAGACGTCCAGGTTCGGGATCAGGCGCAAGCTGGCCGCATGCTCGATGGACTGGTGCGTCGGGCCGTCCTCGCCCAGGCCAATGCTGTCGTGGGTGAACACATGCACCACGCGCAGCTTCATGAGCGCGGCCATGCGGATGGCGTTGCGGCTGTAGTCGCTGAAGGTCAGGAAGGTGCCGCCGTAGGGGATGAAACCGCCGTGCAGCGCGACACCGTTCATGATGGCGGCCATGCCGAATTCGCGCACGCCATAGTTGATGTGGCGGCCACCGTTGCTGGCACCGGTGAGTGCATCAAAGCGCAGGCTGGGCGTGCTTTTGGTGTTGGTCAGGTTGGAGCCGGTCAAATCGGCCGAGCCACCCAACATTTCGGGCAGCGCGGCGGTGAAGGCTTCCAGCGCGAGCTGGCTGGCCTTGCGGCTGGCCACGGTCTCGGCCTTGGTGTGGGCCGCCACCGCAGTGTCCACCGCCACCTGGGAAAAGTTCTTGGGCAGCTCGCCCTTCATGCGGCGCACCAGCTCTTTGGCCAGTGCCGGGTGGGCAGCCTTGTAGGCGGCGAACTTGTCATTCCAGGCTGATTCAAAGGCGCTGCCTGCGGCTTTGGCGTCCCAGGCGGCGTAGATGTCCTTGGGAATCACGAACGGGGCATGCGGCCAGCCGATGGCTTCGCGGGTGAGCTTGATTTCCTCCAAGCCCAGGGGTTCGCCATGCGCCTTGGAGGTGTTGGCGCGGTTCGGGCTACCCTGGCCGATGGCGGTCTTGCAGATGATCAGCGTCGGCTTGTCGGCAGATTTTTTGGCCTCGGCAATGGTGTCCGCCACCAGCTCGGCATCGTGCCCGCTGATGGGGCCGAGCACGTTCCAGCCATAAGCGGCAAAGCGTTGCGCCGTTTTGTCGATGAACCACGGCGCCACCTGGCCGTCGATCGAGATGCCGTTGTCGTCGTACAGCGCAATCAGCTTGTTGAGCTTCCAGGCGCCGGCCAGCGCGCAGGCTTCGTGGCTGATGCCTTCCATCAGGCAGCCGTCACCCATGAAGGCGTAGGTGTGGTGATTCACCACGTCCAGTCCATCGCGGTTGAATTCCTGGGCCAGCAGCTTTTCAGCCAGCGCCATGCCGACCGCGTTGGTGATGCCCTGGCCCAGCGGGCCGGTGGTGGTTTCGACACCGGGGGTCACGTCCACTTCAGGGTGGCCCGGAGTCTTGCTGTGAAGCTGGCGGAAGTTTTTCAGCTCCTTGATGGGCAGCTTGTAACCCGTGAGGTGCAGCACCGAATACAACAGCATCGAGCTGTGGCCGTTGGAAAGCACAAAACGGTCGCGGTCGAGCCACTTGGGGTTGGCCGGGTTGTGCTTGAGGTGGCTGCCCCACAAGGCCACCGCCATGTCGGCCATGCCCATGGGCGCGCCGGGGTGGCCCGAGTTGGCGGCCTGCACCGCGTCCATGCTCAGGGCACGGATGGCGTTGGCCATGTCGGCGTGGCTGGCGACAGGCGTGCTGGTGGTTGCTGGAGGGTTTTGAATGGTTTCAGCCATGGAGAAATGCCTTGAACAATTTGAACGATAAGAAGACGCCTATCTGAGCCAGGATCGTTTGCAGTTCCATGGGCGCGCGCCAGGTGGGCATTGTAGTCAACATGACCATAGCGAGAAACGCACGCCCGGACCGGCACAGGTTTGTAGCCATGCCATCAGGGCTTTGCCGGCATGGTTCAGGGCGGCGACAGCAGTCGCGCCGCCGCCTGCAGTGCAGCGACGGTGTCAATGTCGGTGACGCAGCCTATGTCGTCAATGGGCAGCTCGAACGCGCCATAAGCCGCCACCACCGAGGCGGCACCGGCAGCGCCGTGCAAGGCCTGCAGCGCCGGACCGCAGACGCCGGCAAAACCGACCGGATGGCCGCGCTGCCCCCGGTACACCGGAACCACCACAGGATGCTGACGCAAAGCCTCTGCCACCGCGCGCAGGGTGTCACTTTGAACCAGCGGCAAATCGCCCGGCAGGATCAGCCAGCCCGCGGCGGCACCGGTGGCGCGCACCGCGGCGGCGATCGAGTCGCCCACGCCGGGCTGACCGCTGTGCTCCAGATGACAGGCCAGGCCACTGGCCTGCACCGCAGCCAGCGTGTGCTGCAGCACCGTCCTGCTACCCAAGGGCGCCTGCAGTTTGTTGCCCTGACCGCCCGAGGCGGTAAAGCGGGTGCCGCGCCCGGACGCCAGCACCAGCACCAGCACGGTGGGTGCATTCACGACAATACGCCCGTTGTTGCAGAGGCAAGCGGCCACGTCAACGCATGTTTGACCTGCACCAGCTCGGCCACGATGCTCACAGCGATCTCGGCCGGCGTCCTGCCGCCCAGCGCCAGACCCACCGGCCCATGCAGCCGCGCCAGTTCCGGCCCCGTCAAGTCAAAGTGCTGGGCCAGGCGCTGCTTGCGCGTGGCCTGGTTGCGCCTGGAGCCCAGCGCCCCGACATAAAAAGCGCCGGACCTGAGCGCCTCCATCAAGGCCATGTCATCGAGTTTGGGGTCGTGCGTCAGGGCCACGATGGCGGTGTGGGCATCGGGCTGCAGCTCGCGCACCACATCGTCGGGCATGCCTTCGAGTCGCCGGATGCCCGGCATGCTGGACACGAATGTCGCGGCATATTCTTCCCGTGGATCGCAGACCAGCACCTCGAAGTCGAGCATGGCGGCCATTTGCGCGACCGCCTGCGACAACTGGCCTGCGCCAATCAGCAACAGGCGCCAGCTGGGGCCAAACACCGTGCTCAGGGTGCTGCCGTCAAACTGCATCGCCTGCCCGCGCTCGGCGCCTGAGAGCACCACGGCGCCGGTCGCCAGCGTCAGCGTGCGCATCACCAGATGGTGCTCAGCGGTGTGCGCCAGCAGCTGCGTCACCCAGCCGGTGTCGAGCAAAGGCTCCTGCACCAGACGCAGGGTACCGCCGCAGGGCAGGCCAAAACGGGCGGCCTCTTCCTGGCTGACACCATAGGCGATCATGGCGGGTTTATCCAGGGCAGTCGCAGCCCCACCGGCCGCTTTGAAGCTGGCCCTGGTGCGGGCGATCAGATCGTCTTCGACGCAGCCGCCCGACACCGAGCCGCTTACCACGCCATCGTCGCGCACCGCCAGCAGCGCGCCCGGCGGCCGCGGCGCACTGCCCCAGGTTTGAACCACGGTGAACAGCATGACCGCGTGACCACTGCGGCGCCAAGCCAGGGCGTCAGACAACACGCGGAGATCAGGACTTTCCAAAACACCACCTCTTCATGAATGAAGCCACACGAATGGTAGCGGGCCGCGCATGGTCCGTGCGCATAATAGCCGCATTGCCATTTTTTGAAGCACCTGGTCAAGCCAGAAGTCTCATTTTCCCAGTCATGCGATGAATCGAAACGTTTTTTATGCGCTAGCCGCAGCCGCCCTTTTTGGTGCCAGCACGCCCTTGGCCAAGCGCCTCACCGGAGAGCTGCCGCCGGTCATGCTGGCGGGCCTGCTGTACCTGGGGAGCGGGCTGGGTTTGGCTGTGGCTCGCCTCATCCGGGACCGTGGCTTCAATCCATCCGGACTCTCCCGGGCGGAGTGGCCATCGTTGCCGGCGGGGTGACGCTGGCATGGCCATCAGGCGCTGACTCGGCGACAGGTTTTGCCGGCCCTGTCCTTGTCGGTATCGCCTGCCTGTGCTGGGCCATCGACAACAACCTGACGCGCAAGGTATCCGCCTCCGACGCCCTCTTTATTGCCAGCGCCAAAGGCCTCATTGCCGGCACGGTCAACACCCTGCTCGCCTTCAGTCTGGGGGCAACATTACCCAAGCTCCTGACCTTGATGTCAACGCTGGGGCTGGGGCTGATCGGTTATGGCGTCAGTCTGGTGTGTTTTGTGCTGGCACTGCGCGGCTTGGGGACCGCGCGCACGGGCGCTTACTTCTCGACGGCGCCATTCATGGGTGCGGCCGTGGCCTTGTTTGTCTTTTCAGAAACGACGTCACCGGCCTTCTGGGTGGCCGCCTTGCTGATGGGACTGGGGGTCTGGCTCCATTTGACCGAACAACATGGGCACGATCATGTCCACGAACCCATGGCGCATGACCATCTGCACAGCCACGATGCGCACCACCAGCACACGCATGCATTTGAATGGCGCGGTGTCGGCCAGCACAGCCACCTGCACCAGCACCCGGTGATACGACACAGTCATCCGCATTACCCTGACATCCATCACCGGCACAGCCACTGACGCGGCGGGTTGACTCATTCTCAGCAAGGTCATCGGCGACCGTTAACAATAGCCCAATTTGGAGGACGGGCAATCTGCTTGTTAACGACATGGACAACCAACATTTTGTTGCAAAGACCCGCTGGCTGAGGCCCTTTACCCGATGGGCTGCCCGCTTTGCGCTGAATTCACCGCCATGGCTTCCTGCCGCGCTTCGCAACGCGCCCTTGAAACTATCATCGCTCGTGCTGCGTTGTTATCACCTGGCATTGCGGTGAGGGCATCCTTGGTGTTCAGTCCGGGCACTGGGGCATCAAGATGGCCAGCGTCATGGTGCGACCAGACTTGCCATGGATTAACCCAAGAAACATTCGTCCTGCTGGCGCCGCAGCGCAAGTAATGAGGAGCCAGGGTCAATCTCGATGTCGTCGAACGTGATCAGTGCGCCCGCTGCGACGTTGCGCACGAGTTGCCGACTGGCAGCAAGGTAAAACGGCACCGGATTGCCGCTGCCAAGCGGTTGGGCCGGATGCAGTTCGCCTACCGTTCCCTCCATGGTGTGATGGTGGCCGCCCATGGCCATGACGGTCCCGGCCGACAGGTTCTGCGTCGCACGGGCGACAAGATCCAAGCGCGGGAACGGTGCCTGCGCACCGCTCGAACGACCGTGAATAGCCGCATCGAGCACGCTGGTCGCCGCCTCAAGCCCGAGCAGGTGACGCGGCAAATAAACCATCGCGCGCGCGCCGTCGCGGGAAACGACATGGCCTTTGGCGGCCAGCAGATCCCAGGTCACGCGATCCTCGCAGCGGACAATAACGAACACACCGCCGGCAAAGCTCGCTTCGTCGGGTCGGCGCAGGCAGTGGAAAACGTCCAGCACCCGCCCGCCAGTCAAGAGCCCGCCCTCTGCCGTCGCCCCCAGGAAGCTCGGCACTTCGGAAACACGCGCGATCGGTGCATGCAAATCGGGGTGATCCGGCATGAATCCGGTGGCATTGGCGACGACGAGCAGTTCGCACAGATCCGGTACGCAACGTTGCGGCAACTCTGCACAGGCCTGCGCCCGCGCCTGGGCAACTTCTATTGCCGGGCGCGTACCCAAGGCCCAGTGCGGCGCAAAACCGGGAATCGAGACCGTCTTGCCATTGCTTGTCATGCTGCCCGTGGCCTGGTCATAGACAAAATCGTATTCACTGGATTTGCCGGCCGCAATGATGTCGAAGCCCAGCAGTTGCGCCCAGGTGATCAGTCCGATCAGCAGGCTCGGCTGGTCCCCGTCGACGGGGGTGACCACCTTGCCGTGCTGCCGGGCGAGGTGTGCGAGATAGGGACCGACGACACTGTCCACCTCCTTCGAGACCAGGACGAGGTGGTGCCCGGCTTCGATGGCGAGGCGGCCGTGCCGCGCGCCCGCCTCGGGGTTTCCTGTCGCTTCGACAACCACATCAATCGGCAAACCGACCACTGTGGCAAGATCATCGGCCGCAACGTACTTGCCCTGGTCCCAGGCCCGACGTGCTTCTTCCGCAGTAAAGCAAAGCGCAACGTCAGCAGCCGGCACACCCAGCGCAGCAAATGCCGCTGCGGCGATCTTGGCATCAAGATCTACCGCAATGCGGGCCCGCATCAACGGGACGCGCATGCCTTGTGCCAGAAAGCTGCGGCCAAAGCCCCCGCTGCCCAACACACAGGTTTCAACCGGCCGTTGTGCGCTGGCGTAGTAATCCAGATGGTTCATGTCGTTTCCAGTACCAAGTTAGTGTTCGTGGCGACTCAATACGTAAATTACCTGGTCACCAGCGAGGTCGTCGCGGAAGCAGTTTTTAGATTGCGGTCTTGATGCGGTCCCAGGTTCGCGCGAGGTGATTAGCCATCGCTGACGACAAACGTGGGCCGTCACGCGCCTCGAGCGCGCCGATCATGTCCTCATGGTCCGCCACCGCAGCCGCCCACTGATCTTCGGTCCTGTGACCCAGGTAGCGAATTTGCTTCATGCGCGACTGCAGCATGTCGTGCACCATGGCCAGCGATTCATTGCCCGAAAGCGAGATCAGCGCCGAGTGAATTTGCTGGTTGCGCTTGAAATACGGCAGTCGATCACGTGCCGCGTAAAACTGCAACATCTCGTCATGCAGTCGCCGAACCTCCTGGATATCAGTATCAGAGGCATTCTGGCAAGTCAATGATCCGGCCAGTTCTTCCAGAGTAGCAAGCACATCAAGCATGTCCCTGACTTCTTTGGCGGTCAGTTTGCGCACCGTCGCGCCACGGTTGGGAATCAACTCAACCAGACCTTCGTTGGCCAGCACCTTCAGCGCTTCGCGCAGTGGCGTGCGCGAGACGCCGAGTTGTTCACCAACCCGGCCTTCGTGGATACGCACGCCCGTAGGCAATTGCCCCTCAATGATCATGTCACGCAGGCGCGACACCACCACGTTATGCAAAGTCGGGCGCTCGATGCGCACCACTTCGGACGCGGGATGGGGGACAAGGTCCGTGTCGCCCAACGTATTCGGCTCAAGATTCATCGCCATCAATCCCTCTCATTCAAGCAAAACTATATATTTGAATTTTGCATTCAGTATGCAGAATACTACATTTAATTGTTGACAAGAATACTTCTTCGGTAGCATCATCAAAAAAATTACAGAGGAGACTGAAATGTCGGCCAATCCATTTGCCGCTAGCGCCACACGTCCCACCATTGCCCTCGCCATGGGCGATCCTGCGGGGGTGGGCGCGGAATTGACCGCCAAACTGCTGTGCCTAGACGAAATTCGGGCGGCAGCCAATATCGTCGTTTTCGGCGACCGGCGCATCCTTGAGGAAGGCGCGAAGATTGCCGGCGTGGCGCTTGACATCAGCTACGTGGCGCCCGATTCTGAATTTGGCGCAACAAACGGCCCGGTCTTTGTCGACCTGGGGCATCTTTCCCCGCTGGATGTCAAGCGCGGTGAAGCCACTGCCGTGGGCGGCGCCTTTGCGCTCAAGAATTTCCGGCGCGCGCTCACCATGGCGCACGACGGCAAGGCTGACGCGGTTTGTTTTACGCCGTTCAACAAGAAAGCCATGCGCTATGTCTATCCCGGCTATGACGACGAAATACGTTTCATCTCCGAGGTGATCGGGTTTTCGGGCCACGCGCGCGAGTTCAACATTCTGGAGAATCTGTGGAATGCACGGGTCACCTCCCACATCCCGCTCTCCGAAGTCGCCTCGGCAATCACTGCCGAGGGCATCCTCAGCGAGTTGGCACTGACCGACCGCACCCTGCGCAACGCGGGTTTTGACAATCCGCGCATTGCGATCGCGGCGCTCAATCCGCATGCTGGCGATGGTGGCAATTTCGGCAAGGAAGAAATTAACGTGATCGAGCCGGCCGTGCAAAAAGGTATTGAGCGCGGCTTCAATGTCTCCGGACCGTACCCGGCGGACACGGTATTTGTTCGTGCCAAAAATGGTGCTTTTGACGCGGTGCTGACCATGTACCACGATCAAGGACAAATCGCCATGAAGCTGATGGGCTTTGATCGCGGCGTGACCTTGATGGGCGGCCTGCCGTTCCCGGTCTGCACACCGGCGCATGGCACCGCGTACGACATCGCCGGGCGCGGCATCGCCAATATCGGCGCAAGCCGCGAGGCAGTTCTCCTGGCCGCGCGCATGGCCCTGAAAAAGGCAGGCTGACACGGCTGGGTCAATCAGCAACAAATTAGTGTTTAAAAGAGTTTTCTCCACCGTTCCTCAACACCACAGAAAGGCTTACACCATGTTAAATACCAAGTTAATCACCACGCTGCTGGCAAGTGCTATGTATGCAACAGCTGCCAGCGCGGCCTGGGTACCGGAAAAACCAGTTGAGTTTGTCGTCGCTTCCGGGGCTGGTGGCGGAACCGACATTTTTGCCCGAACGATCCAGTCGATCATCGTCAAGTACAAGCTGATGAACGCGCCGATTGTTGTCGTCAACAAAGGCGGTGGTGCCGGCAGCGAGGGCTTTGTTTATGGGTCGGCCAGCGCCGATGATCCGTACAAGCTGACCTTCGGCACCAACAACGAGTACCTGCTGCCGCTCGTTGCCAAGATGGGGTACACGGCCGACAGCCTGGTCCCGGTCACGGCACTGGCACTCGACGAGTTCCTGATCTGGGTCAACGCCGAGTCGCCCTACAAAGACGTCAAGAGTTTTATCGATGCGGCCAAGAAGCCCGAGGGGCTGAAAATGGGCGGCTCACAGTCCAAAGACACCGACCAGACGTTGGCCAGCATGATCAGTGAAGCGACCGGCGCCAAGTTCACCTACATCCCGTTCAAGAGCGGCGGCGAAGCGGCAGTTCAACTGGCAGGCGGGCACATTGACGCCAACCTCAACAACCCGAATGAAAACATCGGCCAGTGGAAAGCCGGCATGATCCGACCGCTCTGCGTTTTCAGTTCGCAACGCATGGCCGCCGGCCCCAAGGTCACCAAGGACATGGCCTGGTCCGACATTCCGCTGTGCAAAGACTCGGGCGTGCCGATCGCCAACTATCAGATGCCGCGCACCGTCTGGCTGGCGGCCAAGGTGTCGCCCGATGTGATGTCCTACTACACGACGATGCTCAAAAAAGTGAGCGAAACGCCTGAGTGGAAAACGTACATCGAGCGCACCTCGCAAAGCGATCGCTTCATGACCGGCGACGAATTGCGCGCCTACACCAAGCAGGACGCCGAAAAAGCGACCGAAGTCTTCAAACGCGAGAAGTGGATCGTTCAATAAAGCCGTGACCGGCGTCCCGGTGCTGTTCGGGGCAGGCCATGCCTGCCCCGTTGTTTAATGATTGTGGAGTGTGTCGTATGCGTAACCCATCCGGGACCTTGATGACTCGTTTGACGCTGGAAATTGCGGTGGCCTGTACTGCTGCCCTGGCCGGTGCCATCGTTAGCTACGGATCGCTCGAAATCGGAACCGGCTGGGGCGATGCCGGACCACAACCGGGCTACTTCCCCTTTTATATCGGCCTGCTCATTGTCCTCGCCAGTTGCGCTGTGCTGATTGAGGTCGTGATCGAGCAACGTCGCCGCAAGCAAGTTTTTCTGACACGGGAGCAAGGCCATCGGATATTGACTTTTTTTCTGCCCATGCTCGGTTTCGTCGCGGTGTCGATGGTGCTTGGACTTTATGTCGGCCTGGCCCTCTATCTGTTCGGTGTCATGACGATCCAGGGGGGTTACCGGATCGGCAAGGCGCTCGCCGTGTGTCTGAGCACGATTGTGATTTTTTACGTGGTTTTTGAAAAATGGTTTCAGGTTCCCCTGCTCAAAGGGCCGATTGAAGCCCTGCTGAACATTCACTGAACCTGGCTCGACAAAAACGATTTTTCACGACAGCGAAATTCAGGAGAAACACATTGGCGAATTTTGGCAACCTGATGGACGGCTTCGGCATCGTATTCTCCGCCTACCATCTTGGACTGATGGCGGTTGGCGTGCTGCTGGGAATTCTGGTCGGCGTCCTGCCGGGGCTGGGGGCACCGAACGGCGTATCGCTGCTGATCCCGCTCACCTTCACCATGGATCCGATATCCGCCATCATCCTGCTCACCAGCATGTACTGGGGCGCCCTGTTCGGCGGCTCGACCACGTCGATCCTGTTCAATATTCCGGGCGAGCCCTCGTCAGTCGCGACGACTTTCGACGGCTACCCGATGGCACAACAGGGGTTTGCAACCAAGGCGCTGACCCTCGCGTTCATATCCGCCGGTATCGGCGCCCTCTTTGGCGTGACCGTCATCACCATCTTGTCCGGCTGGGTCACCCAGTTCGCGCTGAAATTCAGCTCCCCCGAGTTTTTCGCGGTGTATTTGCTGACCTTCTGCAGTTTTATCGGCATGGGAGGCGGCTCGCCGTTCAAGGCGGTGGTCTCGATGATGCTCGGTTTTGCCTTTGCCACCATCGGCATGGATGGCATGTCCGGCAACATGCGGCTGACGTTCGGCATCACCGAACTGATCAAGGGAGTCAGTTTTTTGGTCGCTGTGATCGGTCTGTTTGGCCTCGGTGAACTGTTGCAGACGATGGAAGAAGGCCTGCACTTCAACGGCATCCACGCCCGCATCAAAATCCGCGATGTCTTTCAGGCGATCCTCTCGCTGCCGAAATACTGGGTCACGCTGCTGCGCAGCGCACTGATTGGCTGCTGGATGGGCATCACGCCAGGCGGGCCGACCGCCGCGTCGTTCATGAGTTATGGTCTGGCCAAACGATTCGCGCGCAACAAGAGCGGTTTCGGCAAGGGCGAACCGGCCGGCGTCATCGCGCCGGAAACGGCAGACCACTCCGCCGGCACCTGCGCCATCTTGCCGATGCTGGCGCTCGGTATTCCCGGATCGGCGACCGCAGCAGTCATGATGGGCGGCTTGATGATCTGGGGCCTGACGCCCGGACCGATGTTGTTTATCGAACGCCCGGATTTTGTCTGGAGCACCATTGCCAGCATGTATCTGGGCAATGTGATGGCCGTGATCCTGGTGCTCGCCACCGTGCCGCTGTTTGCCGCCATCCTGAGAATCCCGTTTTCGATCATCGGCCCGATGATCGTCGTCGTGTGTTTCATCGGCGCCTACCAGATCAGCGGTGCGCGCCTCGATCTCTGGCTGGCACTGGGTTTCGGCATCGTCGGCTACCTGCTCAAGAAGCTCGACTACCCCATCGCACCCATGGTTCTGGCGATGGTGCTCGGAGACAAGACCGAGGACGCCTTCCGCCAGTCGATGATTTTCTCCAAGGGGTCGCTGACGATCTTCTGGACAAACTCAACGCTGGTCGCAGTGATCATGACACTCGCCTTGCTCTTGCTGCTGTGGCCATTGATCGGCAGGCTCACCGGCAGTCTACGCAAAACGATTTGAAATTCCGGAAATCTTTCACGGACGTTAAGCAGCAGGTGGTCCAAGAAGCCCGTGGTGATTCAATCCGGTTCATTTTGGGAAGCTGGTTGGTTAACAGAACAAAGAATCGTGATGACTTTTACACAGGGGATTCGATTCGCAGCGCAGCGGCGCGCCGATGACCTTCCATACCTTCCGTCGCGCTTTGGCGGATGGCCGGTGGAGCGACCGCTTCAACGCCTTCCTGATCCATCCATTGATGTGTACACACCTTAACAAAAGATCCGACCCACAGGCCGCCGGTGTACCGACCTGCCCGCATGGTTGGTAAGGTGTGATTCGTGCCGCAACACTTGTCAGAGTACACGACGCTGGCACGCTGGCCAATGAAGATGGAACCATAGTTACGTAACTTCTTTGCTGTAGCCATGGAATCACGCGTGTGCACCTGAAGATGCTCAGCAGCAATATAGTCAGAATACGCAAGCATGCTCTCTTCGTCAGGGGCCAATGCAATTTCACCAAAATCGTTCCAGGCCAACGCTGCCACATTGGCGGTGGAGAGTGTCTTGAGTTGAGTTTCGATCTGAATGCGAGTCTCTTCAGCCACTCTGCGACTCGTGGTGATCAAACCAACGCGGGTGTGAATGTCATGCTCTGCCTGAGCAAGCATGTCGGTGGCGATCATATGTGGATCGGCTGTATCGTCTGCGACCACATAAATCTCACTCGGTCCAGCCAACTGGTCAATGCCGACCTGACCAAAAACCTGTCTCTTTGCCTCGTTCACATAGGCATTGCCAGGGCCAACAATCTTGTCGACTGCCGGAATGGTCTTGGTGCCGAAGGCCATGGCTGCGATGGCCTGGGCGCCACCGACACGAAAGATTCGATCTGCGCCTGACAGGTGGCAACCAGCAATCATCGCCTGATGCGCGTTTGGAGGCAGGCAAGCAATGACTTCCTCACAACCCGCAACTTTGGCAGGCACCAGGGTCATGACCGGTGCCGACAAAATGGGATAGCGCCCACCTGGCACATAAGCCCCAATTCGCTCAATCGGAATAATTCGATGGCCCAGATGGACGCCCTTCAATTGTTCAACGTCCAGTGGGAGCATGGTCGCCAACTGTGCCTCGGCGAACGCCTTGACATTTGCAATGGCAAATTCGGTGTCCTTGCGTGTTTGGGGGTCTAGCGACGCGACAGCGGCTTCTCGCTCCTGCATGGAAACTTCCAGCGCTTGTCCTTCGTAATGATCGAATTTTTTCGAGTATTCGCGAACGCCCTCATCACCTCGCTCGCGTACGGCGTCGATGATGCCACGCACTACAAACTCAATCTCCCCAAGTTCCTTATTCTGAATGGGGGTTGGAGCCTTGATGAATTCGAGTTTGGATATAAGTGATTTCATGGAAGTACCTACGTTGTGGCGCTTTCGCGCTGTTGATGTGAGTGATCTGTACGCCGATTGACCTCGTGGCAAGTGTATGAATGCCGATTGAACATCGCTAGTGGGTTGACGGATGCTGTTTAGAAATCTGTCCAAGATTGAACTGGCCTTGCTTCAATTTCAAGAGGTGTGCGAGTTCGGAAAATGAAGCGGAACCCTTGAAGGCTGATGTGCTGATTTCCACCCGAAGGGGCGTACTTTTTGATGCGAATGCACAAAAATTGGATGAGACGCATCAACAATAATTACCAAGGGTTAACCCAGGATAGATCTTGGTTAATATATTTACCACCCACCGCACAAGCAGTTTGGTGGTCCCACAATTTGCACCATCAAGGTCGGTGCAATTGAAGCGGGTGGTCATGCAATTAGGGTGATGCCCAAATGTTTCTTAACTCACCAACCAAATAGAGAAAAAAATGCCAAGAATCGGACCGCATTTGAAAGATCTTCGCAATCGTCGCAAACTCACCGTTCGTGAGCTTGCCGAACGTTCGGGTATTTCTCATGCCACCATATCGTTGATTGAGCGTGACAGAACGAGTCCCAGTATTGACACGCTTTCAGCTATGTTGGATGCGCTTGGTACTACTCTTGTAGGCTTTTTTAATGATATCCAGCAATCCATTCCCTATTCACCGTTTTATAACGAAGATGATTTGATTGAGATTGGTGACGTTGAATCGGTTTCGTACCGGATGATTGGGATGAACCACCCAAATCGTCAAATCCTGATGTTGCGCGAGACCTATGAGTTGGATGGTGATAGCGGCGCCCCGATTGCGCATACGGCACAAGAAGCTGGCTTTGTACTCAGTGGTCAAGTGGAACTTACCGTTGGCAAAGCCAAACAGGTGCTGGTAGCAGGGCAAGGTTATTATTTTGACAGTCAGATGCCTCATCGATTTCGCAACGTGGGCAAAACCAAAGCTGAAATCATCAGCGCAGTCACTCCGCCAACGTTTTAATGCTGCGACACAGCTCGAATCGAATTTCCTGAATACAAGTTTCACTTTTTCCATAAGCACATAAGTTTCTCAACACTGTCTGTAACCAAAAAGGAGTATTCATGAAGAAATTCACCCCAATCTTCGCAGCGATCACCACCACTATGGTGCTCTCTGTATTTCCTGTGCAAGCACAACAACAACTGACCGTCGTTGAGTTTGGTGGTGCCGTTGGAGCGGCCGAGAAAAGGGCCTTCTTCGAGCCCTTTGAAAAGAACACAGGCATCAAGATCATTCCGGTTGAATACAACGGTGAGCAGGCCAAGGTCAAGGCCATGGTCGAAGCCAAATCTGTGACTTGGGATGTGGTGGAGGTTGAGACGGCCGATGTTGCGCGGGGGTGCGATGAAGGCCTGTTTGAAAAAATTGATTGGAGCAAAATTGGTAATAAGGCGGACTTTCAACCCGCAGCAGTCTACGAATGTGGCGTGGGGGTGTTTGTATGGTCAACCATCATGGCCTACAACGCCGATAAAGTTAAAGTTGGGCCAAAAAATTGGGCAGAATTTTGGGACACCAAAAAATTCGCCGGAAAACGAGGTATGCGAAAGGGTGCACGTTACAACCTTGAATTTGCACTTATGGCAGATGGCGTTAAATCCACGGACGTCTATAAAGTTCTTTCGACCAAGGGGGGAGCTGACCGGGCATTCAAGAAGCTAACTGAGCTGCGCCCCAATATCCAGTGGTGGGAAACAGGTGCACAACCAGCGCAAATCCTGGTAGCCGGTGATGTGGTGTTGTCTGTTGCCTTTAATGGCCGAATTGATGCAGCGCAGCGTGAGGGAAAGAACTTGAAAGTTTCCTGGACCGGTGGTATCTACGATCTCGATGTCTGGACAATCACCAAGGGTACGCGCAATTTGGACAATGCTTACAAATTCATCGCCTTTGCAAGCTCGCCTGACGCACAGGCAGAATTTGCTCGACAAATTGCCTATGGACCTGTAAACAACAAAGCGCTGGCTAAACTGACGCCTAAGATCTTGGCTGATCTGCCAACATCTCCAGCAAATTCCAAGGATGCCCTGCAATTTGATACCAGATTTTGGGCAGATCAGGGCGAGGCGTTGGAAAAACGCTTTGCTGCTTGGTCAGCGCAATAATCGTTGAACTCTGGGTGCGGGCTCCAAAGAACAGGCCAGGCACGTATTCTCCGACGCTTGAGAAAAATGTTGGGGTGAGCAAAGTCTTGCCGGTCCCAGCATTTGAAATCAATGACTTACGCTGAACCGAATTCAAAGTTTTGCCGGTTTTGCAGGCAAAGTCTTGCCGAATGTTGGACTTCTGAACCCAAAGACTTGCCGTTTGGAATTCGGCAATTCTTTGGGTTGAAAAAGCATCCAAATGCTTTAGTGTTCAGGACAAAAAACGTTTAACCCAAGACAATTTGGCGTAAGTTTAGGTCTCGACGACTGATGTAATTGTAGGCAAACTTGTACTATTGTCGAGAAATTTTTTGCCGCCTTGCGTATACGGTCACATCGCCGTAACCAGTGGCCACGCTCACCCGAGCACGCAATTATTGATAGCTTTCAGCGAGCAAGCACAAGGCTTCATAAAGCAAGGTCGCACCCAAAAGCGCAGTGTTACCGCTCGGATCATAAGGCGGTGCCACTTCAACAACGTCGGCACCCCGCAGATCAAGGCCGCTGAGACCACGTATCAACTGGAGCGTCTCGCGGGTTGTAAGCCCTCCAATCTCCGGTGTACCTGTTCCGGGCGCAAAAACGGGGTCAAGTCCATCGACGTCGATCGAAAGATACGTCGGCCCCATGCCCACGACTCGCCGGGCCTCGGCGATCACAGCTTCCACACCCATGCGGTCAAATTCTTCAATGAAGATGACGCGCATGCCAGATTCATGCGAAAAACGCCAGCCAGAGTCCGAGTTTTGCGCACCACGTATGCCAATTTGGACTGTGCGCCGGGGGTCAAGCAGCCCAGCTTCAACTGCCCGCCTGAAGGGAGAGCCATGCGTGAATTTGGATCCAGCAAATGTGTCCCAAGTGTCTGTGTGAGCATCAATATGGACCATGCCCAATGGCTCTGCGGGTTGCATGGCTTGGAATATGGGGTAGGTAATGGAGTGATCTCCGCCGACCATCAGCATCTTTTTCCCATTCTGAAAAAAGGGTTGCAGAAACTGGCGAATCTCATCGTGCGCCTTTTCAAGGTCATATAAATTTGTAAATGGAACATCCCCCACATCGCCGACGCGGCAGGCTGCAAAAGGATTGAAACCAGTGACATGGTGAATGGCCCGCGTCATGGTGGACATGTTGCGAATTTCGCGTGGTCCGTAGCGCGCCCCAGATCGCGCGGTGACACCGCCGTCGAAAGGCACCCCGGCAATCCCGATGTCGAATTCACCATGCGCGGTGACTAATGGCGCACGCATGAAGGTGGGTACGCCGCAAAAGCGCGGAAGGTTTTGGGCAGATGTGTCGGTGGCGATCATGGCAGTATCAGAAGGTGGGTGGCGTATTGATCCATAACACTTTGGTGACTTCCTCCCCGGCATTTCTGTAGCTGTGAGACTGCTCGCTGGCAAAGTAAAACGAATCGCCAGGGGAGAGTTGGTAAGTGCTGTCGCCTATGGTGAGGCTCAATGAACCCTGCAGCACGTAACCGATTTCCTCACCTTGGTGCTGGATGCTATCGGTGGAGGACGTTCCCGGCTCTAGTACGTGAATGTCCCCTTGCAACAGCTGTCCTCTGAGCGGCGGCACCAGTCGTTCCAAACGGATGCTTTTGTTTTGGGATTTGCCCATATTGAAGTGCACGACAGGCCGGTCAGCGGCCCGCATGACAGGGCTTGGAAGCGTCTGAACCAATGTGGTCAATTCAGCCACATTGGTCTGTAACGCCTGAGCGATGCGGTGGAGTGTTGCCAGCGAAGGCGATGCTAAACCGCATTCAATTTTGGACAACATGCTCTCGGAGCAATCCGCCTGGCTGGCCAACTGTTTGAGTGTCAGGCCGCGCAAAGTTCTGGCGTGACGAATCCGCCCACCCAGAACAATGGCAGGATCCAGGTCAGAAGTGGCAAGCGCTTCATTCCGATTGGAATTGCCATCAGCGTTTTGATTTCTGGGTGCAGGCATGGAAGCGATGCAAGCAAGTAGCTTGGTGATTTTGTTAAAAGTACAGTGGAAAGTGTCTCACGAGCCACTCAATCGTGCACAGAAAAATGAACCGGCATGGGTTTGTTGCTGTTGATGGCCACGATATCCTGTGGGCAGGCGGACAACACCACAATACAGTCCATGTCAGCGACAAACTCAACATAGTCACCGGGTTGACTTACTGTGGGCAGCCATTGAATCGCACCGTCCTTATCAAATGGAATATTCATCCACAGATTGAGTGAACCCGGTACTTCACGCGTCTGCAGGCCGATGGCTTTAAGGGCAAGGCGCAAATTGTCGGCGCAGCTATCGTGATAGCCCTCCACGCCCAAATTGCGATAACGGTGGATGTCGCATGCGGCAATCAGTGTGTCGTGCACGCCCACCGACGTGTCAGTCTTGAATTTCAGAATGGAACGACGTCGGTTGGTCACCATCGCGTCGCCTGGCCGGGGGTTAATTCGGTCGATCCATGCGTGCAGGTGTTCCATGGACAAGAACTCGTTCATCTGGCCAGTCTTGAACGCCCACATGTCACACACCTGGGTACCGTGGGTATTGATAATGCGGATGGTCTGACCTGCCGCCACGCGCACGGCGCGACCTTTTCGGGCCGGCACCTCATAAACTTTATTCAGCTCTGGCGTGCCATCGGCAGAAATGGGCTGACGCAGTGTGTCGTTGTTGCCAGCGGGCTCGCTGTTGTCAACAATAGTGTTGATGGTGGTTTCGATGGTCATGAAGAGCTCCTTGTTTGCAGTGTGATGAAAATGGGGGGTCAAGTAATAGCCAGGGTTACAAGCGCGAAGGCCAATGCCTTTGCGCCAGCGACCAAATCGGCTGTGTGGGTGTTTTCAGCAGCGTTGTGACTGATGCCTTCGATGCTGGGTACAAATAACATGGCTGCTGGACAACAGTCCGCAAGGTACATGGCGTCATGAAACGCCCCGGATCCCAAGCTACAGTGTGGGACTCCAGTGGCCACCACGGCAGCACTCAAAACGGACAGAACGTGGTCGTCAAACAAGGTGGGAGATCGTTGCATCAGCAAGCGAACTTCGTGAGTACACGTACCCACGTTTCGCTCCAGCACGCTGCCAAGCAGATCTTGCATCGCGATCAATTCAGATTCTTGCGGGTGACGTATATCCACGCTGAAGGTCACGCGATCGGCAACGGTGTTGATGGAGCCTGGAGACACCTCAAACCGCCCCACGGTCAAGCGCAAAGCATGGTCATTGCGGGCGGCAGCTTCCGCTCCTAGTTGACTGACCATGGTTGCTGCGGTCAGCAAGGCATCCTGGCGTGCCATCAGCGGTGTTGTACCTGCATGCGCGCTGTTGCCATGCACCGTCACTTCGTACCAGCGCACCCCCTGGATGGAGCTGACGACGCCCAAGCTGTAGCCACCGAGTTCCATGACGGGGCCCTGCTCTATGTGTGCTTCGATATATGCATGCACCGGATGACCCAGTGCGGCTTTTTTTGCGGCTGGGGTCACCTGAAGGGCAGCATCGCGTGCGCTCTCAAACCGATGCCCATCGTTATCCTGTGCCTCCAGAAAGCCAATCAAACGATCAGGCTGGCTGAACGCGCTGGATCCCATGGCGCCAGGGCTGAATCGCGAGCCCTCTTCGTTTGTCCAGGCCACAACTTCGATGGCACGCCGGGTCTGAATGCCTGCGTCGTCCAGTGCATGAAGTACCTCCAGGCCGGCCATCACCCCATAGGCACCATCCAGCCAGCCACCCACTGGCTGAGTGTCGATATGGCTACCTGTCATTACGGGAGCGAGTTCTGGGCAAGTCCCCTCGCGGCGCAACAGCAGGTTGGCTGCGTCGTCGATCACCCACTGGTACTGGGAACCGGTAAACAGACTACAAAGCCATTGGCGAGCCTCCAGCTCCGTCGGGGTAAGCGCCTCGCGGGAAACACCGCTGTCGTTTCGCATGCCAAAACTAGCCAGTTGGCGCAACATTTGCATCAAACGGTCACCGTTGATATGGTCCATGACACCTTGCGCCTGCGACGCCGGGACTTGGATTTCGTGGAGACTATTCACGCGTCCACCTCGCCTTCAGCGATCTCTTTGATGTCCACGGTACTGTTGCGGTTGCGACTGAACCAAGTTCGTAAAAAGGTTCGCAAGCGATCTGTCTTTGGCGCGGTAAAGAGTTCCTTGGGGGCTCCACATTCAATGATCTGACCGGCCTCCATGAAGACCACCCGGCTGGAGACCTTGGCAGCAAAACCCATCTCATGGGTCACGATGACCATGGTCATGCCCTCGCTCGCCAGTGATTGAATGACCTCCAGAACTTCATCGACCAGTTCTGGATCGAGTGCAGAGGTAGGCTCGTCCAACAACATCACCTCCGGCTCAACCACCAGGGCACGGGCGATGCCCACGCGCTGTTGCTGCCCACCGCTGAGTTGTGCGGGGTAGGCATCCGCTTTGCTGGATAAGCCCACACGCTGCAAGGCATTCATGGCGTGCACACGGGCCAGTTCCAGCGGGACGCCTTTGCCAAGGGTAAGTGGCGTGATGACGTTGTCAATGACCCGCATATGAGGCCACAAGTTGAACTGCTGAAACACCATGGCCACTGGCGCCCGAACGTCTGCAATGTTGCGTTCACTCTCGCGGCAGCGCTGACCGTCTGCTTTTATTTCATAACCTAGCAGGGCGCCGCGGATGCGGATTTCCCCCTCGTCATACTCCTCAAGAAAGTTCATGCAACGCAGTGCAGTAGTTTTCCCAGAACCCGAGGGACCAATCAAGGTAATGACTTCTCCGCGCTGAACTTCAAGATTGAAATTACGTAATACCTGGGTGCCAGCATAAGACTTGCCTACGCCTTGCAAGCTGACCATGGGGACGGTGACGGGATGCATCTCAGGCTACTTTCTGATAAGGAGGGGTGGAGAGGCGCTCGGCGGTGTGACCAAGCCAAGTCATGGCGACGGCAAAAAGCCAGTAAATCAGGCCCAATAGCAAGTAGGGTTCGATGTAGGAAAAGGTTTCTGCCACGATGGTTCCGGCAGTCATGGTGAGCTCTGGCACGGTGATGATGGAGGCCACTGACGATTCCTTGAGAATCAGAATGGCCTGGTTTGTAAGCATTGGAATGGCCAACCGGACCGCCTGTGGCATTTCAATGTGGCGCAGGATGCGAAGGCGGCTCAGGCCAAAGATACGACCTGCCTCAATCTGCCCCTTCGGAATTGATTGCCAAGTGGCGCGGAATATTTCACCGAAATAGGCGGTGCCATAAAGACTAAGGCCGATCACGGTGGCCTGCAAGGCACTCAAGGTGATGCCAATTTGTGGCAAACCGAAGTACAAAACAAACAACTGCGCCAGAAAGGGTGTGCCCCGGATGAGCCAGACAAAAGTCTTGTAGATCACGTTCATCCGTGGGTAAAGTTGCAAAAACGCGTTTAGTGCAAAACCACCGATTGCGCCGAGGCAGATTGCCAATACGGAAATCCAGAATGTGATCCATGCAGCACGTGCAAAAGATGGCAGGATTTGGACAATTAAATCGAAATTCATGGCTGTTTATCCACTTGACGATGTCGTGTCAGTTGCAACGCGGCCCAACTCACCAGCGTTGTGAGCAGCAGGTAGGCGCAGGCAATCGACAGGTAAACCTCAAGAGGCCGGTATGACACTGCCACCAGCTGCTTTCCCACACGCATCAAATCGGCAATGGCCAACACTGAAATAACTGCGGAACCCTTGATGATGTCGATGGACTCCGACGTTAGCGACGGCAGGGTAAGGCGCACCACCTGTGGCATTTGGATGTGCCACAGAATCTGTTGTCGGTTCAATCCAAAAACACGTGCAGCTTCAATTTGAGCCGCAGGAATAGCTGCGAACCCGGCGCGCAGAATCTCACTCTGAAACGCTGCTGAGTTCAACCCCAGGACCGTCACAGCGGCTAGCCAGGGGTTGATGTCCAGGCCCAAGGCGGCGGGCACATAAAACAGGATAAGCAACTGCACCAACAGTGGCGTACCACGGAAAAAACTCACATAAACCTGAACAGGTTTTGCCCCAGCACGCGGGAATTGGGTTCGCAGAATGTACAAGCACACGGCGACCATAAAACCCAGCGCAATCGCAATGGCGGAAATTGCGGCTGTTGTGATCAGTCCTGAGACGATCGCCGGCGCATATTCGGTCAGTCGTTCGGTGAATGTCATCATGGCGGCTCCAATTTGCCTGGTGCTGGGTTGTCAGCCCTTACATTTCTGGTGCTGGCAGGCGGTCAACGGGCAGTGGCATCGTGAACCCGAACCATTTCTTTTGCAGTTCTGTCATCTTGCCGCTGGTGTTGGCGCGAGCAATGCCGTCACTGAAGAACTTCACAAGCGATGCACTGTCACCGTCCTTTCGGCCCACCCATGCGTAATAGGTCTTGGGACCAATGGCGGGTTGAACCACTGCGAAAGTGTCTGGGCGACTTTTAACCAGCGGGCCCAAGTTAGACATCGACTGCGCCACGGCATCCAGGCGACCGGCGGCTAAGTCAGCATAGGCTTCATCAAAGGACACGTATTCGCGAATGTCCTTCAAACCAGGTTTGCCCTGGGCGCGCAGCTTGCTATCGAAGTCCCGCGCCACTTTTAGCTGAGCAGAACCAGCCTGTGAACCCACGACTTTGCCGCTGAGTTGGTCGGGTGAAGTGAAATTGCCATCTTGCGTGCGACGCAAGATGGCAACGGTGGCTTCAGCAATCGGAAGCGTGAAGGCGAATTTGGCATCGCGATCCTTTGTGACTGTCACTGATGTCACCACAAAGTCAAATTTCTTGACCGAAAGGCCCGGCAGAATCGCTTGAAATGGCACATCCTGGCGGTTTGCCTGCACACCTGGCAAGTCGGCCATAACCAAACTCAGCAAATCGGCACTGTAGCCGACAATCTTGCCGTCTTTGATGAACTCGAACGGGGCAAACTGTGCCTCAGTACCGATAGTCATTTCTTTCTTTTGCTTCACATCTGTCAGCAAGTCTGCGCTGGCGGCAGATGAAAATAGACCTAGGCAGCATCCCAGAAATGCTCCTGTCGAAACGATGTGTTGAAACGCTTTTTTCATATGGGGCCTTCACGAAAGAGTGGGTTATCAATAGTTATTCAATTAATTCAAGTAACTTGAATCACAACTCATTAAGCAAAGGTCGTGCCATATTTTTCTGGGGTTTTGACATGCATTTCATGTCACTATTGGTTGTGCGCACTCTCTTTTGATGCGCCTGGCACTCTGTTGGTGCAACCACCAGTGATAAAGAGAAATTTGTCGGCGCGCGACGGGCCAATCACGAGTGTCACCCTTCGTCTGCATGATGCTCAGCCAATGCAACCAGATTCGACTTGGTGAATTTGTTGACCACAGATACGCTGAATCGCCCCGAATCCTGAGGGGGTAGCCATCGCGACCAAGTTCGCCAAAGCCATTTGTCCGGCCTCATCAACAAAGATGTAGTCCGACCGACAGCGTCTGAACCATTCTGCCAAGGAACTTTTGTCGCTAAAAGGCTTATTCAGAGCCTGGTGGGGTTTAGGGCGTTACTCACTGGAAATTGACCTCAAAATGCGAGGCGTTGATCGAGACCACCCGGTGTTTGCCAAGGATTCAGCTTTTGCAAGCTGCGATGTTCCAAGGACTCTGCTGGAAGAGCGGGCATGGCGGGATGCAGAGCAGCAGTTTAAAAGGTTGAAACTGCCCACGGCCACCGAAATAAACCACGATCTCGACTCCGGATTTAGTAAAGCCAAGATAGCAACCAAGCTTGGTATTGGGCTGTCAACGGTCTATAGAATCCTCGAAAGAGGTGAAAAGAACAGAAAACGCAACTTTCTGGGGTAAAGCTGATAACCCGAGCCGCATCAGCAGGTTTCAGATCCAGCGCGTCCGAGTGAACTGGAATGAAAACACCTCGTGCATGGACCTATCTATGCCTGGTGGCCACTCTATCCAGATGACCGCAGACCTTTTGCCGACCTTCGGGTTTCGAGCAAGAAAGGTATGGCTCCACCTTCCTGCCATACGAAGCTGGTTGTTTCCAAATTGCTGACATTGGACTCTGTTGGTAAGTTTGTCCGTTATAGGCTGGATAATGAGATCAGCATCCATAACAACCATAGCAAGGCAACACTTGTCAGCCGAAACTGTCACACTCAATCTGCTCGAATCTCACCTCTGGGAGTCCGCCAACATCCTGCGTGGCCCTGTCGATGCCGCAGATTTCAAGACATACATCTTCCCGCTGCTGTTTTTTAAGCGCATTTGTGATGTTTGGGACGAGGAATACCAGGAGATCGTTGACGAAACAGGCGATGAGCAGCTGGCCTGGTTCCCCGAGTCGCACCGCTTCCAAATCCCTGAAAACTGCCACTGGAATGACGTTCGTGCCAAAGCAACCAATGTCGGCACGGCATTACAGGTTGCCATGCGGGAGATCGAAAAAACCAATCCTGACTCGCTGTATGGCGTCTTTGGTGATGCCCAGTGGTCCAACAAAGACCGGCTGTCTGATCCCCTGCTCAAAGACCTGATCGAGCACTTTTCCAAGCTGCCGTTTGGCAATCACAACGTCAATTCAGATCTGCTGGGTGACGCCTACGAATATTTGATCAAAAAATTTGCTGACGCCACCAACAAGAAGGCTGGCGAGTTTTACACGCCACGCAGTGTGGTGCGCCTGATGATAGAAATGCTCGACCCTCGTGAAGGTGAGACCATCTACGACCCCGCCTGCGGTACCGGCGGCATGTTGCTCGCAGCCGTTCAGCACGTCAAAGACACCCATGGCGATGTCAAGCGGCTGTGGGGCAAGCTGTTTGGCCAGGAAAAAAACCTCACCACGTCGTCCATCGCCCGGATGAATCTGTTCCTGCATGGCATTGAGGACTTTCAAATCGTACGCGGCGATACCCTACGTAACCCGGCTTTTTTCGATGGTGACCGCCTGGCAAATTTCGACTGCGTTATCGCCAACCCGCCTTTTTCACTGGAAAAATGGGGTGAAGAACAGTGGTTCAATGACCCCTTTGGTCGCAACTTCGCTGGTCTGCCGCCATCCAGTTCTGGCGACTTTGCCTGGGTGCAGCATATGGTCAAGTCGATGGCCGAAGTCAAAGGGCGCATGGCCGTCGTGCTGCCGCAGGGGGCACTGTTCCGCAAAGGCGCCGAAGGCACCATTCGCCAGAAGCTTCTGGAGATGGATTTGGTCGAGGCTGTGATTGGGCTGGCACCAAATCTGTTCTATGGCACCGGTCTGGCAGCTTGCATCCTGGTGCTGCGCAAGAAAAAGCCAGCCAATCGGCGCAAAAAAATCATGATTGCCGACGCATCCCGCCTGTTCCGTCGTGGCCGAGCACAGAATTATCTGGAGCCAGAGCAGGCCCTGGAAATTCAGCGCTGGTTCGAAAAATTCGAAGACGTGCCAGATTCCGTGCGCATCGTCAGCCTTGACGACGTCAAATCTGAGGACTGGACGCTCAACATTTCGCGCTACGTGTTGCCGCCACTGCAAGAAGACATCCCACCTCTGCCAGAAGCCATTGCCGCGTTCAAGGATGCACTCACCCGCTGTCGTGAAGCCGAATCCCGATTGGCCTCGGTTATGACTGAAGGAGGGTGGCTGCAATGAGCACACGCATCACCCAACAAGAGCTCGAAAGCTACCTTTGGGGTGCCGCCGTGCTGCTGCGTGGCCTGATCGACGCTGGTGACTACAAGCAGTTCATCTTTCCGCTGCTGTTTTACAAGCGTGTTGCCGACGTCTGGGAAGAAGAATACCAAGCTGCTGTGGCTGACACGAACGGCGACCTGTCGTATGCCAAGTTCTCAGAAAACCACCGTTTCCAAATCCCGGATGGTGCCCACTGGAACGATGTGCGCCAAACACCGAAAAACTTGGGCGCAACCATTCAACGCGCCATGCGTGCCATCGAATCCGCCAATCCCGACATGCTGGATGGCATCTTTGGTGATGCGCCTTGGACCAACCGTGAACGCCTGCCCGACGAAACGCTGAAAAACCTGATTGAGCATTTCTCGACCCAGACGCTGTCCGTTGTCAGCGTGCCCGAGGATGAACTGGGCAACGCCTACGAATATCTGATCAAGAAGTTTGCAGACGACTCCGGCCACACGGCAGCAGAGTTTTACACCAACCGCACCGTTGTCCACTTGATGACGCAACTGCTGAGCCCCCAGCCTGGTGAATCGATTTACGACCCCACTTGCGGCACTGGCGGCATGTTGATTTCTGCGCTGGACGAGGTCAAACGCTCTGGCGGTGAGTACCGTACGCTCAAACTTTATGGCCAGGAGCGCAACCTGATCACCTCCAGCATCGCACGCATGAACCTGTTCCTGCATGGGGTGGAAGACTTCGCCATCATCCGTGGCGACACGTTGGCTGACCCCCGGCACATTGAAGGTGACCGCCTGCGCCAGTTCGATGTCATCCTGGCCAATCCGCCCTATTCCATCAAGCAGTGGGATCGCGAGGCCTGGACGCAAGACAAATGGGGCCGCAACTTCTTCGGCACCCCGCCACAAGGCCGGGCGGACTATGCATTTCAGCAGCACATTCTGGCCAGCCTGACCGCCAGGGGGCGCTGCGCAGTGCTCTGGCCACATGGTGTGTTGTTCCGTAACGAAGAACAGGCCATGCGCACCAAGATGATTGAGCAGGACTGGGTCGAGGCCGTGATTGGCTTGGGGCCCAACCTGTTTTACAACTCCCCGATGGAGTCCTGCGTAGTTGTCTGCAACCGCAAAAAGCCCACCAATCGCAAAGGCAAGGTCATCTTCATCGATGCGGTGAATGACGTCACACGCGAGCGGGCGCAGAGCTTTTTGAAGCCGGAGCACCAGCAGCACATTCTGGATATCTTCAAGGCCTTTGCGGATGTGCCCGGTTTCGCCAAGGTGGCAAGCCTGGCCGAGATCACGGCAAATGCTGGCAATCTATCGATTCCGATGTACGTCAAGCGTCTTGCTGCTGTCGCTGCAACCGACAACAACGGCGATGCGGTGACGCTGCGCTCGGCCTGGGATCAATGGCAAACCGAAGGCCGCGCCTTCTGGCTGCAGATGGACGCGCTGGTGGAAACTCTGGATGGGCTGGTCGAGCAGGAGGCAAGTGATGCGTAGTGCCGGTGAACTCTTCGAGGAACTCAATGCAGTGGACGAATCCACCGGCATTGAGGCCAAGCGAGCCAGTGAGCTGGGCAAGTCAGTGATGCAAACCGTCATCGCCTTCGCTAACGAGCCTGGGCTGGATGGAGGTTATTTGCTGCTGGGGGCCGATTGGTTCGTCAACGACAAGGGCGATACCGTGTACCGCGCTGCTGGCCTGCCTGACCCCGACAAAGTGCAACGCGATCTGGCCAGCCAGTGCGCGTCCATGCTCAACATCGCCTTGAGACCGGAGATGCAGCTGGAAACGGTGGATGGCAAAACCGTTTTGGTGGTGTATGTACCTGAAGTCGATGTCACGCAGAAGCCGGTTTATATCAAGGCGACAGGCCTGCCACGTGGTGCATACCGCCGCATTGGCTCAACCGACCAGCATTGCGTGGATGAAGACTTGTGGGTCTTGCGCGGCGAAAGTCAGCCTCTGCATGGTCCGGATTTGAGCATCCTGCCCGATGCCCGAATGGATGACTTCGACCCAGCTGCAGTTGCCACTTACCGACGGGAGCGCGCCCGCATCAATCCTCAGGCGGAAGAACTCGCCTATGGTGACGAAGACATGTTCGAGGCCCTTGGCATGCTGCGCCGGGTGGATGGTCGCCTGCAACCCACGCTGGCTGGCATCGTTCTTTTTGGCAAGCCCATCGCCTTGCGCCGTCTGCTGCCAATGGTGCGCATCGACTACATCCGAGTACCGGGTAACGAATGGGTGCAAGACCCTGATAACCGTTTTCAGTCCATCGATATCCGCAAACCCTTGCTGCTCGCGCTGCCGCAAGCGGAAGCCAGCATCATCGATGAACTGCCCAAAGGGTTTCGCTTGCCTGAGGGGCAGCTGCAGAGCGTGCAAGAACCCATCCTGCCGCGCAAGGTCATTCGTGAGGCGCTGGCCAATGCTGCCATGCACCGCAACTACACCCTGCACAGCCCCATTCAGATCATCCGCTACAGCAACCGTATCGAAATCCGCAATGTCGGCTATTCGGTCAAGGAACCGGCTCAGTTGGGTACGCCCGGCTCCCGCCTGCGCAACCCGACCATTGCGGCCGTTTTGCAAGACCTGCACCTGGCCGAGGCCAAGGGCACCGGGATTCGTGCCATGCGTCGGCTGGCTGCAGAGGCCGGTTTGCCAATGCCTGAGTTTCATTCAGATCGCTATGCCAATGAATTCAAGCTCACACTTTTCCTGCACAACCTGCTGACCGAGGATGATCATGCTTGGCTGCGCAGCTTTGCAGGCTCGACCATCGGTGCCGACGAAGCCAAGGTATTGATATACGCCCGTGCCACTGGCGCCGTGGACAACACGGCTTGTCGCGACTTCTGTGGGCTCGACACCCTGGCGGCCAGCTTGGTGCTGCGCCGCCTGCGCGACCGGGGACTGCTGGCAAAGCAGGGGGCTGGCAGCCGCACTTACTACACACTCGCCAGTGCCGAACCTCTAGAAATCTTGGACACCAGACAGCCAGAGCTGCCGCTGGGAATCCCGTTAAGTGCCAATGGAAACGGCATGCATGCGCCTGAGACCGATCCTGCAGCTTGCAACCCAGAGCTTGCAACCTTGCCGCCCGAGCTTGCAACCTTACTTGCAACCTTGACGGGCCGCGTCGGTGCCGAAGCCCTGCGCGAGGGCATCCGCCGACTGTGTGCCTGGGCACCCCTGACCGTTGACCAGCTTGCAACCTTTCTGGACAAGGACCGCCATTACCTGCGCAACAAACACCTGATCCCCATGGTGCGTGAAGGCCAACTGCGCTTCCGCTACCCGGAAACTGCCAAACACCCGCACCAGGCTTATGTCGCATCCGGGGACGAGAGCACGAGTCATGACTGAGAAGAAATTGAAACCCGGCTGGCGTCGCGTGAAGTTTGGCGACGTGGTGCAGTTGTCCAAGGCCCGTTGCGCTGACCCTCTGGCCGAAGGCGTGGAGCGATACGTTGGTCTGGAGCACTTGGAGCCAGGTGATTTGCGGATTCGCAATTGGGGCAATGTGGCCGATGGCGTCACCTTCACCAGCGTTTTCCGCCCCGGGCAGGTGTTATTCGGCAAGCGTCGCGCTTACCAGCGCAAGGTTGCTGTGGCGGACTTTTCTGGCGTGTGTTCAGGCGACATCTATGTGATGGAAACTAAGGATGCCACGGTCCTGATGCTTGAGTTGCTGCCGTTCATTTGCCAAACCGATGCATTCTTTGATCACGCAGTTGGGACCTCAGCCGGCTCACTTAGCCCACGCACGAATTGGACAAGCCTGTCTGATTTTGAGTTTGAGCTGCCACCGTTGGAGAAGCAGCATAAAGCTGTGGAGTTATTGCAAGCAGCATCTCATGCTGCAAATGCACAGGATGAAGCGCTGTCTCATTTGCAAGCCATGCGCAAGTCGGCAATTGATTATTTGCTCGCTTTTCCCGAAGATGGCCAAGTGGCTCGCCTCGAAACTGTTGGGAGCATGCAAAACGGCCGCCCATTTCCTGCCGATCAATATGCTGATCATGGTTTGAAGCTCTTGAGACCAGGAAACCTCGGTTCGTCTGGCTACCTTCAATGGGCCGAGGGAAAAACTGTGTGCTTGGATCCGGCGTGGGAAAAGACTGCGGAGGACTTCGTCATACAGCCGGGCGATGTTGTCATAAATCTAACCGCGCAGTCTCTCGATGACGGGTTCATGGGGCGGGTCTGCCTCGCCAAAGAAAACGACAAGAGTCTGCTCAATCAGCGAATCGGGAGATTCCGGTGCAACGAAGAATTACTGTTGCCAGAATTCCTCTTTCGATGTTTGCAAACTACGCGTTTTCGCCAGCATGCGCACGCGAATTGCGAGGGAAGCAAGGTCAAGCATATGTTCTGGCAGCACCTTGCTAAATATGAAATCGCAGTTCCAAAACTTTCTATTCAGCGCGATGTAATTGATCAGTGTGCAGATGTTGATCAAGCAATTGATGGACTCACAAGGCGACTGAAATCGTCAAGAGATATGAGCACAATGCTCGTAAACAGATTGGCAGGGGTGCGTTGACCATGGCATTTACAGAATCAAACACCGTCGAAGCCTACGTCCGCGACCTTCTCGCTGGCCCCGTAAAGGCAGTTCCTGTCAATGTTGCGCAAGAGCCTCAGGCCAGTTATGGCACAAGTCCCAAGGGTATCGGCTGGGGTTACAAGGCACCGGCGGAGGTGCCACGCCAGATTCAGGAGGTGTTGGTCGAATCCTGGCTGCGTGAAGCGCTGATCCGTCTAAACCCTGAAATCGCGGCCCAACCTGACCGTGCGGATGAGGTGCTCTACAAGCTGCGGGCCATCGTGTTGTCGGTGCGTTCTGACGGGTTGATACGCGCCAATGAAGAGATGACTGCCTGGATGCGTGGTGAACGCTCCATGCCTTTTGGCGACAACAACCAGCATGTGCCGGTGCACCTGATTGACCTGGACGACTTGTCGCAAAACCAGTACATCGTCACCCAGCAGTACACCTACCGGGCCGGGCCCAATGAGCGTCGTGCCGATTTGGTGCTGCTGGTGAACGGCATGCCACTTGTGCTGATTGAGGCCAAAACACCGGTCAAAAAGTGCATCAGCTGGGTAGATGGTGCGGTGCAGGTAAACGCGGACTACGAGAAGTTTGTGCCCGAGCTGTTCGTTTGCAACGTGTTCTCAGTTGCCACCGAGGGCAAGGAATACCACTACGGATCCATTGGACTGCCAGTCAAGGACTGGGGCCCATGGCACCTTGACGAGGGCAAAGAGTCGGATGGTTCCCATCACCACCCGCTGAAAACGCTCAAGCTGTCAGCCGAAAGCATGTTGCGGCCCAACGTGGTGCTGGACATTTTGGGTAGTTTCACCCTGTTTGCCACAGACAAGAAAAAACGCCGCATCAAAATTATTTGCCGCTACCAGCAATACGAAGCTGCAAACAAACTCGTCGAGCGCGTGGTGGCTGGCTATCCCAAGAAGGGGCTGATTTGGCACTTTCAGGGGTCAGGCAAATCATTGCTGATGGTGTTTGCCGCGCAAAAGCTGCGCATGCACTTGCACTTGAAGAACCCCACGGTCATCATTGTGGTGGACCGCATCGATCTGGATAGCCAGATCACCGGCACTTTCACCGGTGCCGACATCCCAAACTTGGACAAAGCGGACACCCGCGAGAAGCTCCAACAGTTGCTGGGGCAGGATGTTCGCAAGATCATCATCACCACCATCTTCAAGTTTGGTGAAGCTACCGGCTGCCTGAATGACCGTAGCAACATCATTGCGCTGGTGGATGAAGCCCACCGCACGCAAGAAGGTGACCTGGGCCGCAAAATGCGTGAGGCGCTGCCCAATGCGTTTCTGTTCGGCCTGACCGGCACGCCCATCAACCGCTCTGACCGCAATACCTTTTACGCCTTTGGTGCGGATGAGGATGCTTTGGGCTACATGAGCCGCTACGGGTTTGAGGAATCCATCCGGGATGGCGCCACCTTGAAACTGCATTTCGAGCCGCGACTGGTCAACCTGCACATCGACAAAACAGCGATCGAAGCAGCATTCAAGGACCTGACAGGTGGTTTGTCAGACCTGGATCGGGACTCTCTGGGCAAGACCGCTGCCAAGATGGCCGTGTTGGTGAAAACGCCGGAGCGCATTCGGCGCGTCTGTGAAGACATCGTGCTGCACTACCAAACCAAGGTGGAGCCCAACGGCTTTAAGGGGCAGATCGTCACCTTCGACCGGGAGTCCTGCCTGTTGTACAAAGCAGAACTGGACAAACTGCTGCCGCCCGAAGCAAGCGACATCGTCATGTCGGTACAGGCCGCTGATAAGAAGGAACACCCGGAATACGCAGCTTATGACCGCAGCCGTGACGCCGAGGAACGCTTGCTGGACCGTTTTCGTGACCCGGCTGACCCGCTCAAGCTGATCATCGTGACCGCCAAGTTGCTGACTGGCTTTGATGCGCCCATCCTGCAAGCGATGTACTTGGACAAGCCATTGCGCGACCACAGCTTGCTGCAAGCCATTTGCCGGGTCAACCGCACATATTCCGATCAGAAAACGCATGGCTTGATCGTGGACTATCTGGGCATTTTTGATGATGTGGCAGCGGCACTGGAGTTTGACGACCAAAGCGTCAAGCAGGTGGTTAGCAACATTCAAGAGCTGAAAGACAAATTGCCCGAGGCCATGCAGAAATGCCTCGTGTTCTTCTCCGGAGTGGATCGCAGCCAGACGGGTTACGAAGGATTGATTGCGGCGCAGCAATGCCTGCCCAACAACACGGTGCGCGACAACTTTGCTGCCGAATACAGCCTGCTGAGTAAGATATGGGAGGCCCTGTCGCCCGACTCGGTATTAGGTCCGTTTGAGACGGACTACAAATGGCTGTCTCAGGTGTACCAGTCGGTGCAGCCATCGAGTGGACACGGCAAGCTGATCTGGCATTCGCTGGGCGCCAAGACCATTGAATTGATTCATCAGAACGTGCATGTTGATGCGGTTCGCGACGATCTTGACACGCTGGTGTTGGACGCTGACTTGCTTGAGGCCGTGCTGTCCAATCCGGACCCAAAGAGTGCAAAAGAAATCGAGATCAAATTGGTTCGGCGCATGCGCAAGCATCTGGGCAATCCGAAATTCAAAAAGCTGTCCGAACGGTTGGATGCCCTCAAAGATAGGTTTGAATCCGGGCAGATCAACAGCGTCGAATTCTTGAAGCAGTTGCTGGAAATTGCCAAGGAAACACTGCAGGCCGAAAAGGAAGTACCACCCGAAGAAGATGAAGATCGCGGCAAGGCGGCGTTAACGGAGCTATTCAACGAGGTAAAAACCACCGAGACGCCTATCATTGTTGAACGTTTGGTGTCGGATATCGATGAAATTGTTCGCCTAGTTCGTTTTCCAGGATGGCAGGGAACGCAGGCCGGTGAGCGCGAGGTGAAGAAGGCTCTACGCAAGGCGCTCTTCAAATACAAGCTGCACGCTGATGAGGACCTATTCGTGAAGGCCTTCACCTACATCCGACAGTATTACTGAACTACCAGTCAGGCAAAAGATGCAAATTCAGTTCAGAGTTCTGGGTCTAAGTGACCAAGTCTCATCAAAGCTTCGAGAGGTTGTGCAACTCAAACCGGGAAACTGGGATGACTATTCTTTTAAGACATCTTTTGACGCAACCTACATCGACGTTCATGGCAATCGAATTGAACTTGGCACGTTGAAAATTGGGTATGTCGATCAACCAAAAGGCTGGACCCGGGAAAAGATTCCCGCAGCCTTCGAAAGCTTACCGGATGGTTGGTTTTCACTCGGTCAAGATGTGGACTATTACAAGACTGTCCGCAGCTCTTTGAAACCTGAACTTTGCGCGGCCATTCTTTTAGCTTTGAAAGACGTAGTAAACAGCGAGGAACTACTTGTAGTTGCCGCGAATGAACTGGTTTTTCGGGAATCATTGACCCGTGGTGTTGGTCTTTCCACAATCAAAGATCAGTTCAAACGTGTTCTGAATGGACAAGCCGAGCTGACCGATTTCCACTTTTCATATGCCCAAGATGGGAATGAAAAGAATGCAGCCGTGGCAATTAATTTTCGTGTGTCTGCTGGATCGACACCATCTTCAAATGTACACGTGCTGATTGGACGGAATGGTGTCGGTAAGACGACCCTTTTGAACAACATGGTGCGTACTCTAATGCAGGAGACAAAAAGGGAGAGTGAACCACTTTGCCAATTTCACCTTGAGGAAGAATTTTTAGATAGAAAGCCGCTACCCCATAGTTACTTCAGCAACGTTGTATCTGTTTCATTTAGTGCTTTTGACCCTTTCCTCCCGCCTCCTGATCAACAGGATCGTTCTCAAGGGCCAGCATTTTTTTACATTGGTATGAAGAATGCCAGATCAGGGGCCCAGAGCACTGAAGCACTCACGCCAAAAACATCTGGGGACCTTGTAAATGACTTCGTTTCAAGTTTTAAATCTTGTTTGAGCCAGCCTGCGAAGAAAGCCAGATGGTTGACTGCAATTCGGCGCTTGGCATCAGATTCAAATTTCGCCGACATGGCGCTAGAGAGACTTATTGACTTAGACGACAAAGAGGCGGCGCGAGCAGCCGGTGCAATCGCTGGGCGTATGAGCTCCGGCCATTCGATCGTTTTGCTGACAATTACCAAGCTTGTCGACACAGTGCAAGAAAAGGCACTAGTCCTGATCGACGAACCAGAAAGTCATTTACATCCGCCTCTTTTATCCGCGTTCACTAGAGCTCTTTCCGATTTGCTTCATGATCGGAATGGTGTTGCCATTGTTGCGACGCATTCACCGGTGGTCTTGCAAGAAGTACCCCGTTCTTGTGTGTGGAAGCTGACGAGGATTAGAGCTCAAGGGCGATCTGATCGTCCTGAACGAGAAACTTTCGGTGAGAACGTTGGGATACTCACCAGGGAGGTCTTCGGACTGGAGGTTTCGAAGTCAGGTTTTCATGAGATTCTTCAACACTCAGTTGACGCTGGCGGTTCCTATGAGTCTATTTGTGGCAATTACCGCGATCAACTTGGCACCGAAGCGAGGGCGATTTTGCTGACTCTCATTGCTAATCGAGACGCAAGCTCTGAATTCACTCAATGAAGAGACTTCCACGCCCAATTTTGACTGCTTCTCAGGTATACGATGCATGTATCAGTGGAGTGAAGGATGTAACAATCTTAGCCCGCTATAAGGCAGCTTCGAAAGCCTTTGAAGCTGCATCACTGGTGTATGAAGCTCACGCTTCCGCACATAGCTTATATCAATTTCCTGCATGCGCTTGGGGAAAGGGTGAGCAGGTGATTCTTGATTCTCTGACCAAAGCGGATTTGGGGGAGTTGTACGAATCCTATATGGTGAACAAGCGATACCCTGGTAGAAGTTACTATGACCAGCTGCTCGCATCGGCGCCATTAGGGAAGTGTCCGTATTGTGGGTTTGGTCAGGCGACAACAGTAGATCATTTCCTTGCCAAAGCCAGATATCCAGCGTTTTCTGTTATGCCGAATAACCTTGTGCCTGCTTGCAGTGATTGCAACAAGGGTAAGGGTAGTGTGATCGTTTTAAAGGATACTGAGGCTTCGCATCCGTACTTCGAAGACGCGCGAATTGAAAAAGATGCATGGCTTTTTGCAACAATCGCAGAATCCAAGCCTGTCACTGCAACCTATGCATTTGTTGCGCCTTTGGATTGGCCGTCTGACCTGTCATTGCGCGTTAAAAGCTACTTTGGTGAATTTGATCTAGCTGATCGGTTTGCGATTGAAGCAGCCAGTGAAATGGTGTCTGTGTCTGACTATCTCACTGCGCTACCGACGCAACGGCTCCGGACTGCGCATCTCAACCTTATCGCGCAGATGGAGCGCGGCCAACGCACAAATGGTTGGAAGGCAGCTTTGTACGAAGCGTTATCAAGGTCAGATTGGTACTGCGCAAGTGGTTACATTCACTCTTAGCTAAGACGGCACTTCATAAAGTGACAACAATTTCTGAGACCCAATCACAAACCCACACAGCAAAACAGCCGCATCAGCAGCTGTTTACGTATCAAGTAAGATTTTTCGAAGTAAGCGGCTAGGCATCCCATCTTGAATCGACTCAAATGATCAGGCATCGTCCCCACGAAGGAGAACGTGGAGACGATGAATCAATTACCAACAGTAGATCGCCCTCGGCGACGTGAGTACAGCGCGGAGTTCAAGGCTGGAGTGCTGGAGCAATGTCGCCAGCCAGGCGCGTCGCTTGCCGGCGTTGCGCTGGGTTACGGCATCAACCCGAACATGGTGCACCGCTGGATGCGGGAAGAGCGCCAACGCCGGGAACTGGTCGAACTGCAAAGGGGAGCTTCGACATTTATCCCGCTGCAATTGGCAGCGTCTCCGTGCGTAAACCCAGATTTGGCAAAGTGCGCGCAAGCCACCACCGCTCAGAGCGCTGCCACTGAAGACATCCGAGTTGAGATTCAACGTGCAGGCGGCAAGGTAACTGTGACGTGGCCTGTGCAATCTGCCAGCGAATGTGGAGCCTGGTTGCGGGAGTGGCTGCGATGATACGAATCGACGCCCTCTGGCTGGCAACAACCCCCATAGACATGCGCATGGGGACGGAGCGTTTGCTTGCACGGGTTGTGCAGGTGTTCGGATCTGCCCAGGCCCATCATGGCTACCTGTTTGCCAACGCGCGGGGCAACCGTATCAAATTACTGCTGCACGATGGCTTTGGCCTGTGGTGTGCAGCCCGGCGGCTCAATCAAGGCGGATTTGAATGGCCACGAGGCAGCTCTGATATGTCGGCCTCGATCACGTTGACACAGCGGCAATTCGATGCCCTGGTGTTGGGACTTCCATGGAGTCGACTGGAACAAACGCAGACCATTATTCGACTGTGAGAACTGTGGGCAAAGCGGTGGCGCGAGGCAATTAGCGGATGCCCTAATTCATTTTTTTGTGCATTATTTGCACAATACAAACATGCTCAACGTGCACGAACTCAGCCCTCAAGACTTTGTCGGTCTGAGTCCCTGCGCTGCGGCAGAATTGGCAGCCAAGGTGCTCCAACACATTGGTCAACAGAGCCAGCATATTGCCCAGCAAGATCAGCAGATCGAATCGCAGGCACAGGCCATTGTGTTCAAGGATGCCAAGATCGAACGCATCACGTTTGAGCTGCGCCGTCTGAAGGCCTGGCGCTTTGATGCAAAGACCGAACGCATGAATGCCGAGCAGCGCCAGTTATTTGAAGAAACGCTGGCAGCCGACCAGGCAGACCTGGAGGCACAACTCGCAGCACTGAAGGCCTCCAGTGAGATTGGCAACACGCCAGACACCAACACCCTTCGTCAGCCAAAGCGCCAAGTCCTGCCTGAGCACCTCAAACGGGTTGACCACCACCATGAGCCAGAGAACACGACGTGCAAATGCGGTCAGGCCATGGCGCGTATTGGAGAAGACGTGAGCGAGCGCCTGGACATCATTCCGGCACAGTTCTTTGTTCATCGCCACATCCGGGGCAAGTGGGCTTGCAAGTGCTGCCAGACCCTGGTGCAAGAACCGGTGGAGCCACACGTTATTGACAAGGGTATGCCCACCGCGGGTCTGGTGGCACACACCACAGTGAGCCGCTTCGTCGACCACATTCCGTATTACCGCCAGGAACAAATCAACGCCCGCTCTGGCGTTCACACACCGCGCTCAACGCTGGCGTCTTGGTCCGGCCAGGCCGGCGCTGCCCTGGTACCCCTGTATGACGTGCATCGGGAGTTTGTCCTGAGTTGCCGTGTGGTGCATGCCGATGAAACCCCGGTAGCCATGCTCGACCCCGGATCGGGTAAAACCAAACGAGCCTACATATGGGCTTATGCCCGGAGCGGTCTTGATGTCTCACCCGGCGTGGTCTACGAATTCTGCCTGGGCAGAGGGGCAAAGTACCCGCTTGAATTCCTTAAGGGATGGTCAGGCACGCTGGTCTGCGATGGCTATGGTGCGTATGACCAGGTCATGAATCAGGAGCAACGCGTTGGCGCCGGTTGCTTTGCTCACGCACGCCGGAAATTTGATGAGCTGATCAAGGACAACCTGAGTCCGGTGGGAACACTGGCGCTGCAGCGCATTGCAGCGCTCTACCAAATTGAGCGCCAGGTCAAAGGCTGCTCGGCTGAAGAGCGCTTGGTTATCAGGCAGTCGAGCTCCAAGCCGCTCTGTGAAGATCTGCATAAATGGTTGAAACTGGAAAGGCAGCGCGTGCCAGAGGGCAGCGCAACGGCCAAAGCGATTGACTACAGTCTGAACCGATGGGCTGCGCTGACTGCTTACCTGGACAACGGATCCGTTCAGATTGATAACAACCACATCGAAAATCTGGTGAGACCATGGGCTATGGGGCGAAAAGCGTGGCTCTTCGCCGGCAGCGAACTGGCCGGTCAACGCGCAGCGGTCGTTGAAGTCCGCCAAGATGCATGGCCACGACCCATGGGCCTATCTCAAGGACGTGCTGACAAGATTGCCTGGCCACATGAACAGTCGTATCGAGGAACTGCTTCCACACCGCTGGCAGTCAGGTGTTTGACGGAAAAAAAGAATGCATGAAGAACGTCGAAGCACTGATCGCTGACGGGGGTGACATTGCGATTGGCGCGGTCTTCCCGGTCGGATGCGCAGCGACTGCCGCGGACAACCACAACACCGTGGCAATGCTTGTTCGCCGGGACGGCGAAACACTGAGCGCGTTACTCAAGCGTCTCGACAAAGCTATTGGGAAGTTCTACCACGATGGTGAAATCATCGACGAAATCAATGGCGAGTGATTCCGCTCATGCCGTCAAGACGGCGTGACTGGACGCTTACTTTTCGAAAAATCACTAAGAGCTTACACCGGCAAAACTTTGCCTTCATAACGGCAAAACTTTGATCAGGTCGACACAAATCAAATGTCGATATTCCCCGCCTGCAGCGCATTGGTTTCGATGAACTCGCGGCGCGGCTCGACCTCGTCGCCCATCAGCATGGTGAAGACCTTGTCGGCTTCGATGGCGTCGTCAA
>NZ_JAMPXE010000005.1 GCF_023701345.1 Rhodoferax sp.
TTCATTCTGGCGGTGCCGGGGCGGCGCCACGGTGAATTTGTTGATGTGCTGCAGGCCTTCGAAGGCCGGGCAACGAGGGCCGAGCAAGAGCTGATTGAGGAAGCGTCCTGGCACGATCTGCGGTTGGTGGTGGCGCACCACCCGCAACGGGCCAAGGAGCAAACGCAATTGCGCCAGGAGCGCATCGCCGCCTTGAAGACCCAAGCGCAAGCCTGGGCTGGCAAACTCGATGAGCAAGACGGCGGCGTGAGCGCCAGGGGCCGCAAGCTCTCTGACAGTGGCGCCAAGGCGCGGCTGTATCACGAGGTCAAAGAAGCGCATCTGGCGAAGATAGTCAAAGTTGATCTCAAAAGTGACCTGTTTAGCTACACCGTAGACGAAGACGCGCTCAAACAGGCTGAATTGATGGACGGCAAGTTATTGTTGGTCACCAATGTGGCTGACTTGACACCACCAGAAGTAGTGCGGCGTTACAAGGCTCTGGCTGATATCGAGCGGGGCTTTAGGGTGCTCAAATCCGAGATGGAAATTGCCCCGGTGTATCACCGCCTGCCCGAGAGAATCCGGGCCCATGCGTTTGTTTGTTTCCTGGCTTTGATTGTTTACCGTGTCATGCGCCAAAGATTGAAACTGGCCAAGAGTGATCTGTCGCCGGAGCGGGCCTTGGCAGAACTGAGAAAAATTCAGCGCCATCAGGTGCGCATCAACAATGCCGAACCCATCGCGGGCATCTCAACGATCAACGACAGCCAAACCAAGGTGCTGGAGACGTTGAACATCAAAAAACCGACCCAAGACGCCCAGTTACCCCTTTTGTAGTGGCAAGTTTGAACCCGGTTCTATATGAATCAATAACTTGCGTCATTTGGTGTCGAACTCGGGGGGGATGAACACCGTGTCGTCACCCATCGGCCACAGGCGTAGTTTGATGCTGGCGATCAGCGTGTCATGGTCGCCCTGCGGAAAATCGGTGCGACCAATCGAACCGGCAAACAGCACATCACCGACAAAGGCCCGCTTGGCCTCACTGGCGTAAAACACCACATGACCCGGCGTGTGACCCGGGCAGTGGCGCACCGCCAACGTGCATTGCCCCACGGTCACGGTATCGCCGTCCTTGAGCCAGCGTGTCGGGGTGAACGCTTGGGCCGGCGGAAAACCAAACATCTTGCTTTGCCCGGGCAAGCCGTCGATCCAGAACTGGTCGGCCGGATGCGGGCCAACAATGGGCAAACCCAGCCGCTCGGCCAGTTCACCGGCGCCCCCGGCATGGTCGATGTGGGCATGAGTGAGCCAGATTTGTTCCAGCTTCAAACCCAGCCGCGCCACTTGTTCAAGCAGCAGGTCGAGGTCGCCACCGGGGTCGATGACGGCCGCTTGCAGCGTCTGGTCACACCAGACCAGGGAACAATTTTGCGCAAAGGCGGTAACGGGCACGGTGAGGTAACGAAACATGGGGTTGAAACTTGTTGTGATCAAAGTATCAAGATTTATAACAAATTTTCTGACAGCTCGCGGCGATCACGTGGTGTCCCAAAGCCGTCTCATTGGTAGCCGAAGTCATACCCTCCATTGCTGACCTGTTTGTAACTTGACGGTCATGCATCCGACGAGGTTCACTTTCTATAGTTCATCCATATCGCAATACGGCGATAGAAGCTGGACAAGACGGTACACGATGACGACCGACCTGCCCGGAACTGTTTGACAACCTTGAAAGGAATCATCATGAATACCAAATTTACATCCGTCGCCTTGATCCTCGCCACCGGTCTACTCGCAGGCACCCAGGCCCTCGCCGGCGTCACGCGCGAACAAGTGCAGGCCGAGCTGGCCCAGGCCATCCGTGCTGGCGACATACCGATGCTTAACGATCAAGGTCTGAAGCCCAACGAGTTGTACCCGGATCGCTTCCCAGCCAAACAAGCGCAAGCGAGTGTTACTCGCAATCAAGTGCAGGCGGACATGAACAAAGCCATGCGCGACGGAAATTTCATGATCACAGATAGCGGCCTGCTGTGCAATGAAGTGCACCCGGACATGCATCCAAAGGTGTGACTGTGGCCAGGCACTGACCGAGGCCGCGCGGGTTCGTTATGGGGGCGGCCCGTTGATGTTTGAAGTTCCGGACGGCAACCGGCTTTCGGCGACGGACTAAACCCCCGACTCGGTGCTCACCACCCGGTGCGCCACCAGGTCCAGCGCGGGCTTGGTGTTGCCCTGCTTGTCGGTCCAGACCTTGGGGTTCAGGTGGCCGGCGGCGGCCAGCGAGTCGCCGTCATCAGGAAGCCGCCACCGTCATGTCAGCATCGTGAAGGCTTTGCTAAAAAAGTCGTCAGTCCCAAAGTTGCCGGACTTGAGCGTCAAGTGCAGCCCCTCATGTGACGTGACCTCGGTTTGGGCATGGCACCAAGGGACACCGGGGTCAATTTGCGGCCCGATCTTCATTTGTGTGATGGCCAGGGCTTGCACGCAGGCCCCCGAGGTTTCGCCGCCGGCCAGCACCAACTGGCGCACACCCAAATCCACCAGGCCACGCGCAATCGCAGCCAGCGTGCGCTCTACCAATGCGCCGGCCGTTTCCACACCCAACATCCCCTGCACGGACTTGACGGCCGTTGCGTCGGCCGACGAATAAATGAGCACCGGTCCTTGAGCTAACAAGGGCTCAGCCCAGGCCAACGCATCGGCCACCACATTGACGCCGGTAGATTCTTGGGTGGCAATCTGCAAGGGATCAATCTCTAATGCGGGAAGACCCGCCTGGATGAATGCCATCACCTGCCGATTGGTTACCAGCGAACAGCTACCCGACACCACAGCTTTCAGGCCAGTGGCGGCGGGCAAGGCGCTGGCCGCGCTGGAGGGCACAATGCCAAAATTGGCGGGCAGGCCAATCGCAACGCCCGAGCCTGCCGTCACCAACGGCATGTCTTTAAGCGCTGGTCCCAGGCGGATCAGGTCGTCGTTGGAAATCGCATCAACCACTGCCAGATTCACGCCTTGGGCACGCAGTTGCTCAATGCGCGCACGAATGGCCGCCTCGCCCTGTGCCACGACCTTGTAGTCAATCAAGCCGACCTTGCGGCGGCATTGCCCCTGCAACACGCGCACCAAGTTGGCATCGGTCATGGGTGTGAGCGGGTGATTCTGCATTCCGCTTTCATTGAGCAGAACGTCAGCGACAAACAAATGACCCTTGAAAACAGTGCGCTGGTTGTCCGGAAATGCCGGCGTGGCGATGGTGAAGTCGCTGCCTGGCAGGTCGGCCAGTGCGTCCATCAGGGCCTCGGTCACCGGGCCAATATTGCCGTGCGCCGTGCTGTCAAAAGTGGAGCAATACTTGAAATAGATTTGCTCCGCACCCTGGGTCTGCAGCCAATGAAGTGCTGCCAGTGACTGAGCAATGGCCTCCTCTTTGGGAAGCGTGCGCGACTTGAGTGCGATCACCACGGCATCCGTATCGGCGTCCAGCGGCTGCGCTGGCGTACCCATCGCCTGCATCACCCGCATACCGGAGCGCACCAAGTTGTTGGCCAGATCGGTTGCGCCGGTAAAGTCATCCGCAATGCAGCCGAGTTTCATGACTGCACCTGCTGTTGAATATCCACGCGCTGTGCCAGATCGCGCATGAGCAGGGGCGGACTGGCCAGCACGGGGCATGGCAACTCCTCCTGCAGCAGATCCCGCAAATGCGCCAAGGACGCCTGAGCTAAAACGATCACGTCAACTGAGGGTGCCAACTCGGCCGCAGACAGTCGCACCAGCTGGTCATGGCGTGTACGATCTCCCGCCATCAGCGCTGCGTACGCGTCAGCATTGACCATTGGGTGAACGCTCACCGACATGCCCTGCTCGGCAGCGTGCGACTGCAACAGCGCAGTGCTGGGTTCAACCGTACTGCTCGCGGTGCAAAGCAAGCCAATTCGTCGGCCTTCGCGCACGGCTTGCGCCGCCATGGGGTCATCGATTTTGAGCACAGGTTGACGAACCAGTCGACGCGCGATGTCCACTGCTGGCGAGGTCGAGGAGCAGGTCACAACGATCAAGTCAGGCTGCGCGTCCGACGCGAGCAAGATTTGTTCGACAACGCGGCGGTATACCGGCTCCTGCGGTCCGCCGCGCAGCAGGTCCTTGAGCAAACTCTCGTTCAAGATGTGAAAGCACTCGACATCTGGCATCTCTGTACGCATCAGCTGTCGAAAAGTGTCAGAGAGAAATCCGACCGTGTGGATAAAAGCAATCTTTGTCGTCATTAAAACGTTCCAAAAAATGGGTTGTTCTGGCCAGCACCGGCCGACAGGGAAGGACTATCCGAGATGTGCGTCGTCGCCCCAGCTCTCGATTGACCACTGATCGCCATCAATACCGATCCAGTTGATTCCGGCATTCGGAATCGGATAGTCACGAGGGGCCTCAAGCGGCAGCTGACGGGCCCGTCGGTAGATGACATCCAGCGCCCCGCCATGGGTCACCACCACAATGGTTTGTCCCTCATGCTCACGCACCAAGTGTTCAATGCAGTCCAATACACGCACCTGGTGTTGTCGACGGCTTTCCCCACCGCCCGGTGATGCGTAATCTGGATCGTGGCTTTCAATTGCCCGGGCGTCTTCTTCATATTGGAGGGATATCTCCTCAAGGGTCATCCCTTCGCAGCGTCCAAAATGTCGCTCTCGCAATGCCTGCAAAAGGATGATCGGCAAATGCAAGACCTCAGAAATGGGCTGCGCCGTTTGGCGGGCACGCAACAAGTCGCTGCTGTACAACGCCGTCGCGGTCGAGCCAACAAAATGGCGCCCCACTGCCGTCGCTTGTGCCTCACCTTTGGCGTTAAGTGCCAGGTCCATTTGACCTTGCAAACGCAGCTCAATATTCCAGTCCGTCTCACCGTGGCGAACAAAACATATACGAGTCATTTTTTATCGCCGCAAATTCAGGGTTAAACATTAGTATAGTGAAGTTAGTGAATTAATTTCTTTCGAAATCATTAAAGAATCACCAACTTCGATTCAACATTTCTCATGCAATTTTAAATTTTGATTTAGTTCAATATCAAATGAACAAAAGAAACTAAATTTATTCTACTTAATAACCCAAGTCGTCATGCTGGGGATAAAAGTAACCAGCATCAAGACGAATAACATGACACCAACAAAAGGCAGAGCGGCAAGACTCAGGCGCGACAACGAAACTTTTGAGATATTACTGGCCACATAGAGAGCCGTCCCCACAGGAGGCGTCAATAAACCGATCGTCAGGTTGATGACCATCATGAGGCCAAACTGGGTAAGATTGACATCCAAGGAGACGGCAACAGGCACAAGAACAGGAACCAAAATAATAATTGCCGGACCAAGGTCCATGAATACGCCAACTGCCAGCAAGAGAAGATTGATCATGAGCAATATGGCATATTTATTATCAGAAATGCTCAAGATCGTTTCACTGATTTGCTGTGGAATTTGCTCACTTGCCAAAATCCAACCAAACAAGGAAGCCGTGGCAATCAGAAAACTGATGACCGCCGTGTTGCTCACCGAGCTACTGAAGATCTCTGGGAAATCGCTCCAGGCCAGTTCCTTGTAAACAAATTTGCCAATGAAAATCGCATAGACAGCGGCAACAACACCGCCTTCGGTTGGTGTAAAGACACCCATGCGAATTCCAACAATAATGATGATTGGAAGCAACAAAGCCCACACTGAATCTTTGACACATACCCATTTTTGAGCACGGGTCATTGTTGACTCAGCTGGATAGTTTCGTTTTTTTGCGTGGAAGTGAGAAACGACCATGAAGCCCGCAGCTATTAATATTCCTGGCAAAAATCCAGCCATGAACAAGTCGCCAATAGATGTGCCTGAAGCGACGCCATAAAGAATCATGGCAATACTTGGGGGAATAATAAGGCCAATACTTCCTGACGCAGCAACCAGCGCAGCTGAAAATGGAAGTTCATACCCTCTTTTTTTCATTTCAGGAACCATCAGTGTGCCAATGGCCGCTGTATCTGCAACACCGGAACCGGATATGCCACCCATGATCACACCAGATATGGACACCACATGGGCCAAGCTGCCACGGAGCCCACCCACCAGCGCGAGGGCGAAATTGATGATCCGGCTGGTGATGCCGCCTTTCTCCATCACTGAACCAGCAAGCATGAAAAACGGGATCGCCATCAATGGAAAAGAGTCCACTCCGGCAAACATTCGTTGAATAACGACCTGCATCGGGTAATCTGCTACAAAAAACATTGCAGCCAGGGAAGATATACCCAAAACAAAGGAAATGGGAACGCCAACCAATACAAGAACGACAAACACACTGAACAAAACTAAAGTCATGGCATCAGCGTCTGGCTAAGACGTCCTCATAAAAATTCTTTACTAAATACGCAAAAATCAACATGCCGGCAAGAGGCAAGACCACATAGACATAATTCATTGGTATTTCCAAGGCTGAACTTGCCTGTCGAGAGCCGCGTGCAACAAATTTAAAACCGCCATAAATCAATACAGAAGTAAAAATCATCATTGATAAGTAACTTATCGAAAGCAAAATCTTTTGTGGAAAAATAGGCAAGCTCTTCAGAATCAAATCCAAACTGACGTGCTGTCTGTTTCTGACAGCCATTGCTGCACCTAGAAATGTCATCCAAACAAATATGTAGCGCCCAGCCTCTTCAGACCAGGAAAGTGAATTTGAAAATGCGTACCTCGCAACAACTTGGGTAAAAATTATTGCCACCATGGCCAACATCAACAAGAAGCACACTGTTCTTAAAATAACGTAGAACCTTTTTTCCAATTTTTTCTCCTTGACCAGTAAATAAAATTGACACCATCGGAACTGTTCAAGATGATGTCAATTTTTTATTTGTAAAAATTTATATTTACTTGCCGGCTTCGATAATTTTGTTGTAAAGATCAATGCCGTATTTTTCGGCGAACTGCTTGTGAACCGTGCGAGCCAGTTTTGCCCATTCTGTGGTATCTGGTTTGGTGACTTTCATGCCTTTTGCCTGCAAGTCTTTCAACAAGTTGTCAGATTTTTCAAAGACAAGCTTGTTCTCATATTGAGTCGCCTCGGCAGCAGCTTCTTTAACCGCCTTCTGTTGGTCGGCACTCAATTTCAACCAGGCTTTATTGCTCATGGCAATGAGAACATACTCATACTTGTGATTTGTCATGGCAATATATTTCTGCACTTCATATATTTTGCCAGCATGAATAAATGGGACTGGATTTTCTTGTGCTTCAATCACATTTTGCTGCAATCCTGTATAGACCTCACCCCATGCCATGGGCGTAGGATTGGTGCCCATGGCTTTCCAGGCCGCAATGATGGGGGGAATTTCAGGAACCCGAATCTTGAGTCCTTTGATGTCATTCAATGAATTAACCGGTTTGTTGGTCGTCAATTGACGAGGACCACGCTCCCAGAAAGCCAATCCTCGTATATCGGAACTTTTCAGCAATTTATCAAGGAGTTGCTCACCGATCGGACCGTACATGACCTTGCGTAAATGTGTTTCGTCTTTGAACAGGTACGGCAGTTCCATGATTTGAATTGAAGGTTCAAAATTTCCAAGAACACCTGCAATCAGGGCAAAATCGACGGAGCCAATTTGCATGCCTTCAGCCATGTCCCGGTCGTTGCCGATTGTTGAGTTGGGAAATACCTTGATTTGTACTTCACCTTTTGTTTTGGCATCAACCAATTCAGCAAACTTGAGGGCACCGAGTTGCCACAAATCGGACTCATTTTGAACGTGACCCAGTTTCATCACGATTGGTTTTTTGACCGGTTCAGCGGCAAATGCAGTGCAAGCGACAGCCAGACCGACAATTAAAGACAAGGCAAACTTTTTCATAAATTCTCCAATTAAATTAATTATTTAACACAAACAAACGCAAAATTATCACAATATCTTTATATTCTCCTTATGGTGAATAATATTCATCGATTCGGATATGGAATTAAAAGGTGAATGAGATTAAATTTCAATCATTACTTTGACGACGTGCTCCTTTTTCTGACTTAAGACGTCAAGGCCTTCCTGCGTATGCTCAAGATCCATCGTCTGCGTAATGAAGTCTGTCAAATCGAGGCCGTTATTGATCATGTCTGCAGCTTCCTTGAAATCTTTCGTTTCATAGGTCATCGCACCGTACATGGTGAGTTCGTTGATGACGATCTGATACGAATAAAAGGGTATTTTTTCGGTAATCATGGCAATAATGCCGATCTCGCCACGCTTTCTAACGCATGCGGTAGCCTGGTCAACGATATTGTTGGCACCGGCTGCAATCAGCGCGAGGTCGGCCCCTCGGCCATTGGTCAGTTTTTTTACGACATCCACCACATCTGATTCAAGGGGATTGATAGCGAGGGTTGCACCATGTTTGAGTGCCATGTCACGGTTGAATTCAGCCGTGTCGGTACAGACAACGTGTTTGTAGCCCATTTGCTTGGCAACAACCAAGGTCAGGAGACCGATGGTTCCAGAACCCAGGATGACCAGGCAGTCCTTTTCCTGGACGGTCGATTTTCTCAAGGCACGCACGGCCACGGCAAGCGGCTCTATCATGGTGCCCATTTTGTAGCTCACCTCGTCATTCAATTTGTGTATGGTGACCTCGGGTGCATTGAAATACTCCACAAAAACACCGATCCACTTGGCAGTTCCGGGAACAACCTTGGTACTGCATAAATTCACGAGGCCTTGTTTGCAGTATTCGCATACGCCACAACCATATTGCGGTTCAACCGTGACACGATCGCCGATCTTGACTGTTTTGACATTCTTGCCAATTTCAACGACATCTCCTGCAACCTCGTGCCCCAGGATGGCCGGCGGTTTACGGAAGGCATGGGTTCCTCTGAAAAGATGCAGATCCGAGCCGCAAACCCCAACGGTTTTTACTTTGATCAAAACCTCATCATCTTTGATGACGGGTCGATCGACCTGCTGAATGGAAACCTTTTCAAGATCAGTGACGAGTGCTGCTTTCATTGCATTTTTTCCTATATAAATTAAATTTGAATATTTGAACTGGACATGTGGTTAACGCCGGTCAATTCATGTCTTTTGGTCGGCCGTGGTTTGATTTCATGATTTCTATCCTTGCTAGAGTTAATTGCCGGGTAACTACGTCAGGTATTGCCATGGAGCGCTTTTACAAAATAAGACTCGTCGCCCATTTGTCCGCCCTTCAAGGCAATCTGCAACGTATTAAGGTGCATTTGTTTCGAGATGACCCGGCATAGTGGTGCGCCAGGCGCAAGGCGGGCTTCAATCTCAAGGGCGTCAGGCGCCAGTACGCGGGTAATCTGGCTTGACGTGTCGCCCCCGGACAACAACAGGCGGCGCAATGGCGTTGCGAGCAGGATGGCCTTGACGATCAAACCGAGTCGCAGGCCAAGCAGGCGACCACCACTGTGTTTTGCCTCGTCTCTTGACTTGCCGAGTAACACCAGTGATCCAATCATGGCTTCAATGCGAGGGTCTTGTGGACCACGCGCGGTATGCAACATGACGCTTTTGCCTTGCTGAAGCTGTTCAAGAACATCCGCGACCAAGGTGGATGCCGCAAACTCCCAATGTTGCTCATCGACGAGAGCACAGGCATTTATCGGCATGTCGATGAAGCCGGCAGCTATGGCCGCATCAATTTGAAGCGCACTGAGCGACGATGCGCTGCCCGAGATGGCGAGAACTTGGTCAACCCCGGCAAAGGATTCGTACTTTGGCGTGGGAGGAGTTTGAGGGCCGCTTTCACGCCACCACTGTGTCAGCGCGTATTCGACGCCGGAGGAACCGACGACAAAAACCGTTCCCTGCCGATACGCATGGGCGTCAATCAGCCTGCCCACTTCGGTCATATGCGCATGGGTCAAGCCGTCCAAGAGCACTGCGGCAGCTTGTGCGCTGGTCAGTACCGCCCACGCATCGTCCATTGCGGCGCGATCGTTGGCGAAGTTCGACACCACAAACTTGTCGATGGCCAGACTGGTTTGACGACCCAGGAATTGCGTCAGATCACTCTCGTCGATCGGCGTGACGGGATGCACGCTCATGATGGGGTGCTTGTCAATGCGATACGTCAGCCCGTCGGTGCCCGATCTTGCGAACAGGTTTCCAAAAAGGCAGTACCTGGCAAGCGCAGGAGTGCCGGCCACGATCGGTATAGGGGCTGTGCCAAAAATCCTGCGCCCGATTTCCATGACCCGACCCATGCTGCCAATGGTCGGCGAACTGTCAAACGTGGAACAGACCTTGTAATGCACGATGGGTGCCTTGAGATCCGCCAGTGACTGGAAGATCGACGGCAGCATTGCGTCCATTTCCGAGGGTGACATGCCGCGGCTGTCGCCAGCGATTCCAATGGCATCAAAACCCGCGAATTCCTGTCGCGTTTCGGGTGTCGGGGCGCTCAGAAACAGCGCGCAGCGAAGGCCCGCAAAAGCAAGAACTTCCAGCGCATCGGTGGACCCGGTGAAGTCGTCGCCATAGAAGGCGAGGCGAGGTGAAGCGTTCATACAGTTTTCCGTCATGATCAGGTGTGACTGAACTTGATGAGCGCTTTTTGGAGGGCGGGGTGCGTCTTCGCGAACACTTCCAGGCTGACGCCAGCCACGGCAGCTTCCCAGCCCTCGCGCATGCTCAAAACACCGGCAGCAATGCCGTCCAGGTGCCCCAGGATCCCACCACCCGCGAGGTGCATCAGATCCGTCGACCCGAGGTTGGCATAAAGATCCGGCGCTTGCGAGGCCCACTGTCCCGACGAGAACACCGGCATCAGGGGTGTGACACCCGCAAAAGGTGCCAGACAAGACCTGGCAGACGCGATGACCGAATCGTCTGATTCGCTGAATTTGCCGCGAATGCCGTTGACGTGAAGATGGTCCACACCCACCAGACGCCAAAGTTTTTGATAGGCAGCGAACGAAAATCCAAGATGCGGATGACGCGAGAATGCGCCCCAGCCGTTTCGATGGCCGTGAATTGGCAGCTCAGTATGCTTGCGCAGATGTTCTACACCAGCAAAGCCAACCCAATTCGCGCTCACCATGACACAGGTGCCCCCCGCAGCCAGCACCGCATCATGACGACGCAACATCTCGTCGATGCTGCCCGAGATATTAAAGGCATACATCGGCATGCGCCCAAGCCGGTCAGCGTGCCGCTTCAATACAGGCATGACAGCATGGAGCCGCTCGTCAAAAGGGGCGTACGGCGGATCGGCGAGCAGTTCGTCATCCTTGATGAAGTCAATATCGGCCGCGCACAAGGCCTCGACCATCTCGGCCGTCTCCGCCGCTGATAGCCCGATGCTCGGCTTGATGATGGTGCCAATGAATGGCCTGCCGTGGATCCCCGCTTTTTTTCTTGTGCCTTCAATCCCGAATTTTGGCCCAGGAAATTGGCTTGCGTAGGTCGAAGGCATGTCGATATCGAGCAGCTTCAGACCCGTGACTTCGCCTAACTCAAAGAGGTTGCCGGCAACGGTGGCCAACAGCGTGGAGATGTTGGGCCCGACGTTCGCGATTGGGAATGCGATTTCGACCTCAGCGCGATGGTACATACCCTTGTGCGCCCGTCGTTCGACAAAGGCACTGCGCAGTGACGGTTCGAACACAGGAGGCAGGGTATCGATGCGTGTGACACGGGCACGAGAACGTGATTTGAGCGCATCAGTTTCGCCAGGCAGGGACATGAAGGTGCCACTTGATTGCTCGCCAGCAATGATGTCGGCCGCCTTCTCTGTCGGCACGGAACTTTCAATAAAGTACCGCGCCGTGAATTCGGGGCGGCAAGAGTTTTGCTTGGACATTCTTTGGAGCTACTGTGTGTGATATTTTTGAACAGAAAATTTTTTATAGAAATGAATTTTTTTGTCTTCTACCTGCTCTATGGCTCGAATAATATGATTCACAATCCAATTAATCAATCGATATGAATTCTGTGATTTGTGCGGAAAACTCACAATATGATGGGGAAAACCCTAAGCCTCAGGGGGCACCTTTGACATGAGTACCTACTGAGCCGGAGAACGAGTCATGAAGATACCCAAACCATCACTCAATGCGCTACGTGCCTTCGAGGCAACTGCCCGCCTTCGCAGCTTCACGGATGCGGCAGACGAACTGTCAGTCACGCACGGAGCGGTGAGCCGACATGTGCGGTCGCTGGAAGAGACGCTCGGAATCCAGTTGCTTCGACGCAATGCGCATTCCACCGACACAACACCGCAGGGCTTGCGACTGGCCGAAGGCTTGACTTCAGCCTTCAAACAAATACAGAACAGCATCGAACAATTGATGTCCGGGCCAGTGACACTTTCATGCTCAGAGTCGATCATGATGTACTGGCTGATTCCACGAATTTCTCGGTTTCGGCAACTGCATCCGATGGTGGATCTTCGCGTCAACATGAGTTCAAGTCTGGAGGACTTTGCACGTGAAAACATCAGCGTTGCGATTCGTCTCTCGACCAGAGAACTCCCAAAGGAGGCATTGAAGGTGGATGTCGTTGAAGAATGGATCGGGCCGGTTTGCACCGCCGAATACATGCAGTCAGCGCGTCTTCAATCGGTTGAGGACTTAAGTCGAACACGTTTACTTGCAACCAGGACAAGGCCCTTGGCTTGGTCGGAATGGTTCCGCACCTGCGGTCATGTCAGCAATCGGCTAAAGATTGCCGATTCGTTCGAACATTTCTATCTCATGATTCAGGCCGCAAAGTGTGGACTCGGGGTCGCGAATGTTCCAAGAATGCTGGTACGCGATGACCTGAACGCAGGGACGCTTGTCGCTCCCTTTGGGTTTGTGCAGGGACCCAACAAGGTTTCGTTGTGGATCGCTGCCCATCAGAGTGCCAGACCCGAGACAATCGCCGTCGAAGACTGGTTGATCGAAGAACTCAGACGGGCGGAAAAAGATTAGATGACAACTGCTTTTTGGTTGGCGTCAACGAATGACCATCCTAAATGCTGGTGCCATTTTCGCGTTCTTTGACGTTAAAACCCCGGCTCGGTGCTGAGCACCCGGTGCGCCACCAGGTCCAGCGCGGGCTTGGTGTTGCCCTGCTTGTCGGTCCAGACCTTGGGGTTCAGGTGGCCGGCGGCGGCCAGCGAGTCGCCGTCACGCAGCGCCATCAGCACGGCACAGGGCGCCTCATCAAAGGCAATCAGGTTCACCATCAGGTGCTCACCCTCGCTGCTCTGCGCGCGCACCCGCGCCACCACAAAGCTGCTGTCGCCCTTGCCCTGGCGTCGCTCCGGGTCGCCGATCAAGCGGCCGGCAATCAATCCGTCAATCATTCGTGTGCTCCTGAGGCATTCAATACAGGCTTGCATGGTAGCCGCAGGCGCAGGGACGCTTGCGGCGATGGCTATAGTGCAGGCTTGTTTTCTTTTTTTGGAGTGGTGTATGCGCGTGTGGCAACAGCCTGTTTCTGTGGCCGAACTGACCCGTACCAGCCTGGACACGGCGGTCAGTCATTTGGGGATTGAATTTCTGGAAGTGGGCGACGACTTCATCCGCGCCCGGGTGCCGGTCGATGCGCGCACCCGGCAACCGTTTGGCCTGCTGCATGGCGGGGTCAGCGTGGTGCTGGCCGAAACGCTGGGTTCGGTGGCCGCCAACTATGCCTGTCCTGCGGGTTATCGTGCCGTGGGGCTCGACATCAACGCCAACCACCTGCGCAGCGCCACCAGTGGCTGGGTGACAGGCACCACCCGTGCCGTGCACATTGGCCGCACCACCCAGGTCTGGCAAATTGACATGGTCAACGACGCCGGTGAATTGACCTGCGTGTCGCGCATCACCATGGCGGTGCTGGCGCCGCGCTGAAAGTGAACCCGTCACTGCGAGCGCAGCGCGGCAGTCCATGCCGTCAGAAAGTCATGGATTGCCGCGCTTCGCTCGCAATGACAGCCTTCTACTCAGATGCTGTCCTAATCATGCCAGCGCCGCTGCCGCAATCACCTGCGCCACCGCCGCAGTGAGCTTTTTGGCATAGGGCACATGCAGGAATTCATTGGGGCCGTGGGCGTTGCTCTTGGGACCGAGCACGCCGCAGACCATCATCTGCGCCTTGGGAAAGCCAATCGACAGCATGTTCATGAGCGGGATGGTGCCGCCCTGGCCAATATAGCCGCAGGGCGCGCCAAAATAGTCTTGTGAAGCGCGTTGCAGCGCCTGCTCGAACCAGGGCGCGGTGCTGGGTGCGTTCCAGCCGGTGGCGCCGGCGCCGCCTTCGAACGTGACCTTGGCCTGGTAGGGCGCGTTGTCTTCCAGCAGCGTCTTGAGCTCGGCCACGGCGCTGGCCGCATCCACCAGGGGCGGCAGGCGCAAGGACAGCTTGAAGGCGGTGTAAGGGCGCAGCACATTGCCGGCGTTCTTGAGTTCGGGCAGGCCGTCGGCCCCGGTCACGCTCAAAGTGGGTGTCCAGGTGCGCGCCAGCAGGGCTTGCAACGGGTCGCTGGTGGTGGGTAGCATGGTCTGGCTGCTGCCGCCGCAGTCGGCGTGTGCCCAGGGGAAGCGCTTGTACAGCGCCTCGCCCAATATAGCCGCCGTGGCTTTGGCCTGGTTCAGACGGTCAGCGGGCACCTCGCAATGGAAACTGGCGGGCAACAAACGGCCGCTGGCGCTGTCTTCTAGCCGGTCCAGCAGATGGCGCAGGATGCGAAAACTCGAAGGCACCAGGCCGCTGGCGTCACCCGAATGCACGCCCTCTGTCAGCACCTCGACCTTCAGCACGCCCGTCACATTGCCGCGCAGGCTGTTGGTCATCCACAGCTGGTCGTAGTTGCCGGCGCCCGAATCCAGGCAAATCACCAGACCCACATCACCCAGCCGCTGGCGTAGCGCGTCAATGTAGGGCAGCAGGTCATAAGAGCCGCTTTCTTCACAGGTTTCCACCAGGCCGACAATGCGCGGGTGCGCAGCTTGCTGGGTTTTGAGTGCCTGAATGGCGGTGATGGCAGCATAAATGGCGTAACCATCATCGGCACCGCCGCGGCCATACAGTTTGCCGTCTTCATATTTGGGCGTCCACGGCCCCAGGTCAGAGCGCCAGCCGGTGAATTCGGGCTGTTTGTCGAGGTGGCCATACATCAGAACGGTCTGATCAGACACCGCCTGGTTGTTGTTGCCGGTGGAGGCCGCCACCTCAAAAAACAGCACCGGCGTGCGTCCCGGCAGGCGAATGATCTCCAGCGTCAGGCCCGCCACCTTTTGCGCCTGCACCCACGCAAAGGCGTTCTGCACCACGGTATCAATCAGGCCATGCTGGGCCCAGTCGGCGTCAAACATGGGCGATTTGGCGGGAATCGCGATGTAGTTGGTGAGCTGCGCCACCAGGTCGGTGTCCCAGGCCTGACTGACCTGGGTCAGGGCTTGGACGGAGTTTAGAAGCGCGGGTGCGATGCGTGCGTTCATTGGGGAGTCCTTGCGTTCTGCGTGAAACGAAAGTCAGATCATGCCATGACTCGCCGGGCATTGATGTGGAATGCCCAATGAAGCTGTGCTCACGGTTTCTGGCGACGCTTTGAAGAACCGACGCCGCGCATTTATCGGGCACCAAACAGCAGATTGGGCAACCAGAGCGATAACTGCGGAATAAACGACACCAGCAAAAGTACCAGAATGTTGCCCGCCAAAAACGGCATGATTTCCTTGATCACGGAAGAAAGTGGCGTTTTGGCGATATTTGCACACACAAACAGACAAATACCGACCGGCGGCGTCGTCAGGCCGATCATCAAGTTCAAGACGGCAAAGGTTGCAAAATGGATCGGGTCGATGCCGACGCCAACCGCGACCGCGAGCAAGGGTGGGAACAGAATGATCAACGCGGCGATGGTTTCCATGAACATGCCCACGATCAACAGCAGAATATTGATCAGCAGGATGATCACATATTTGTTGGTGCTGATGGAGAGCATGGTCTTGGCGATGGTTTGCGGAATTTCCTCGTTGGCCATGATCCAGCCAAACACATTCGCAACGCCCACCAGTGCCAACAGCGCGGCAGACGTGATGGCGCTGTCGATCATGATTTTCGGCACATCGCGCAAGGTGATGCCCTTGTAAATGTAGACCCCGATCACAAAAGCATAAACACAAGCCAGGATGGCGGTCTCAGTCGGCGTGACCACGCCACTGAGCAGGCCACCGATGATCAAGGCGGTCAACATCAGGGCCCAGAACGCCCCCAGGAACGAATGCCACAACTCCTTCCAGCCTTTCCAGGGCTGCCGCGGGTAATTTTTTTTCACCGCGATGATGTAACAGACGAGCATCATGCCCAGACCAAGCATGATGCCTGGGATCGCACCCGCCATGAACATGCGACCCACCGAGACGCCGCTCAGTGCACCCACAATGATCATCGGCACACTGGGCGGGATGATGGGTCCGACGGTCGATGCGGCAGCCGTAATGGCAGCGGCGAAGCTGACCGGGTAGCCTGCTTTCTTCATGCCCGGGATCATGACGGCGCCAATGGAGGCCGCTTCAGCAACGGCCGTTCCGGAAATGCCGGCAAACAACATGGACCCAGCCACGTTGGTCAGGCCCAGTCCACCACGGACCCAGCCCACGCCGGCACTGGCGAAGCGGATGATGCGGTCGGTAATGCCGCCACCGTTCATCAGGCTGCCTGCCATGATGAAACCCGGGATGCACAGCAGGACAAATGAATCCACGCCGGAAAATATTTTTTGTGAGAAAACCACCAGGGGTATGTCGGCATAAAAAACCAGATACGCGGCCGACGACACCCCAAGGCAGATGGCCACCGGCACACCGATGACCAGACACAGGATGAAGGTACCAAACAAAATAGCAATGCCCATGTCAGACCTCAGTGTGTGGGGGAAGTCAATTCTTGGCCAGGGACGGCAACAAGAATCTGAATAAATTTGACCAGGCCAAAGACGCCAAGCAGCAGCGCAAACAGCAGCATGGCGCCAAAGATGTATTGCATCGGTGTCTCAAGCGTGGGTGAGGTTTGCATGGCGCCAGACACCGTGAACTCCCAGGCCCCAGGCACCAGAAAGAAGCCAAACAGGGAAACCAGCGCCGCCGAGACCAGTTCGCAAAATCGGCGCACCGACTTGGGCATCAACATCAACGCCAGGTCCACATTGACCAGGTCGCCCGTGAGCACCGAGGCGCCCACACCCAAACCCACGATGTAGAGCAAGGCGACGCGTGACCCTTCTTCAGTCCAAAGCGGGGGTTGCGCCATGAAGGTGCGGCCGAACACCTGAACCATGACGGCCACGATCATGAAGGCAAAGACCACAAAGATGGCCGCCTTGATCAGTTGCTCCAATTTTTTCATCGCTATGGGCATTTCATTTCTTTCAGTTGAGGCAGAACGATGTCAACCTGCCCGACCTGCCAGCGGCATGTCGGGCCAGTGACACGCTAGCGCTTAGTCGGCGTACAGCTGCTGGATAATTGGCTTGATTTCTTCCTTGGCCGCGGCCAGCACGGCTTCTTTGGCCTTCTTGGCAAAGCCGGTCTGGTCGGTTTCAACAAAGGTCATGCCTTTGGCCTTGAGCTCGGCTTCCAGTTTCTGTTCGTCAGCCAGCATCAGGGTGCGCTCATAAACCTGGGCACGCTGGGCCGCTTCCTGAACGGCTTTCTTCTGCTCGGCGTTGAGCTTGTTGAAGGACTTTTCACCAATCGCCAGATAGATCCATGAACGGACGTGCTCGGTGCGATTGACATATTTTTGGACTTCAAAGAAGCTGGCCGACTTGATCAGCGCCAGCGGGTTTTCCTGTGCGTCAATGACACCGGTTTGCAGTGAGGTAAACACTTCACCGAACGCCATGGGTGTCGGTTGTGCACCCACGCCGCGCCAGAATTGCATGAATACCGGCACATTGGGCACCCGCATCTTCAGGCCCTTCACGTCATTCACTGACTTGACGGGGGTTTTCGAGGTCAGGTTGCGCGGGCCGCGCGCAAAGTAGGCCAAGGCGATCACCTTGGCGCGCTCGGCAACTTCTTTCTTGATCTCTGCGCCCAGCGGGCCATTCACGGCCTTGTCCATTTCAGCCATGTCCTTGAAAGCGTAGGGGATGGCCAACAGGGCGGCTTTGGGTGCCCAGTTTTGCAATGATTCACCTGTGATGGTCATGTCGGCAGTGCCTAATTGCATGCCATTGATCAAGTCCATTTCCTTGCCCAGCGAGTCATTGGGGAAGACCTTGACTTCCACTTTGCCGTTTGTCAGCGTCTTGACTTCGTCGGCGAACTTGAGCGCCGCCTTGTGCCAGGAATTCTCTTCGTTGGCAATATGCCCCAGCTTCAGCGTGACGTCAGCCGCGTGCAGCACGCTGGAACAGGCCAAGGCCGCAGCGCTCAGTGTGACGGCGCGAACCAAATTTTTGTTCAATGAAAACATTTTTTCTCCTGATTAAAAGTTAATGAAACAACGGTTTTTCTGTGGCCGTACAAACACATCCAGCGCATCCAACATGCTCAAAATAATTCCGCAGCGAAGTCAGCCGGAATGGCTGATCACCAGCGCCTTGCCTCATCCGTTGCAGCCGATTTCAAGGTAAGCTGGAACCACCAACTCCGAGATTCGATCCTTTTTTCTACAACTACCATGGTGCCATGGTGTGTTATTTGTGACGAACGGATGTTAATCGGCAAAAAATACGCAATGCATCGGGGTTTACCCCTATATTTTCTCTATTTATTAACACACTACCATGGTGTAACATGCTGGAAAATTCAACTCAACCCTCTGACATGCTGACCCGAAATTCGACCCGCAAAAGCAAAAGCGACCCCGTTGCGCCTGACAGCGTGCTGGTCGACGCGCTTGACGGGTTCAAGCTCGATACGCAGCGTTCGTACACGGCGCAGGTTCATGATGCCCTGCAGCAGGCCATCCTGCGGGGCAAAATTCCGCCGCGCACGGCGCTTTCAGAAGCCACCATTGCGTCGATCATCAACGTCAGTCGCACCCCCGTGAGAGAGGCGCTGGCGCAACTCGCCGAAGAGCAATTGGTGTTGATTTACCGGCAGGTTGGCACCATCGTGGCGCCCGTGCGTTTGTCGCTGATTGAAGAGGGGCGCTTTGTTCGCAGCACCCTCGAGTGCGCGAACCATGTCCATCTGGCTCAAACCATCACGCCGGAGCAAATTGCCGAATTTGGCCGCCTTTTGGAGCAACAGCGCCGCGCTGTCGCCGACGGTCAAATGGATCTTTTTTGTGAACTCGATGAGCTCATGCACCGGCGCCTGTTCGAATTTGCCGGGCGTGACCATGTCTGGCCCATGCTGGAGCCCATGAAGCGTCAGTTTGACCGCGTGCGCTGGTTGCTGGCGGGTCAGGTCAGTGGTCACGCTGAACGTGCCCTGCGTGAACACGAACAAATGCTGGCCCAGATGGCGGCGCGCGACGTGGCAGGCCTGGGCGCCAGCGTCTCCATGCATATCAACCATATCAGCGAGCATCTGGCCGCGCTAAGACAACAAGCCCCTGAAAGCTACTTTGTCGATTAACGACATCCAAGGACTGCATCTTGAAAATCGAACGCATTCAAATCATCGTCACCTGCCCTGGCAGAAATTTCATCACGGTCAAGGTTTTCACGGACGAAGGCTTGTACGGATTGGGCGACGCCACACTCAACGGGCGTGAGCTGGCAGTCAAGGCCTATCTTGAGGAGCATGTCGTCCCCTGCCTGATCGGACGCGATCCCCGCAACATTGAAGACATCTGGCAATACCTGTATCGCGGTGCCTACTGGCGCCGGGGACCGGTGACGATGACGGCCATAGCCGGTATCGACATGGCGCTGTGGGACATCAAGGGCAAGCTGGCCGGCATGCCGGTCTACCAGCTATTGGGGGGCAAAAGCCGCAATGGCCTGATGGTCTACGGACATGCCAACGGGCGCGACCACAGCGAGTCGGTGGAGGCGGTGCAAAAGCACATCGAAGAAGGTTTCAAGGCGATACGCGTCCAATCGGGCGTGCCGGGCCTGGCTAAAACCTACGGCGTCGGCAAGACCAAGGGTTTTTACGAACCCGCAGAAAAGGGGCTGCCACCGGAAGAACCCTGGGACACCTCGCTTTACCTGCACCATACACCGGAGCTGTTTCGCAAAGTGCGCGAAGCCGTCGGTTTTGAGCCCCATTTGCTGCACGATGCCCACCACCGGCTCACCCCGATCGAAGCCGCCCGCCTTGGCAAGGAGTTGGAGCCATACAAGTTGTTCTGGCTGGAAGATGCCACGCCCGCAGAAAATCAGGAAGCCTTCCGGCTGATCCGCCAACACACCACCACACCACTGGCGGTGGGCGAGGTTTTTAACTCGATCTGGGACTGCAAGGCGCTAATCGAAGAGCAGCTGATTGACTATATCCGCGCCACCATCGTACATGCCGGCGGCATCACCCATGTGCGACGCATTGCCGATTTTGCCGCCATGTACCAGGTGCGCACCGGTTTTCATGGTGCCACCGATCTGTCGCCGGTTTGCATGGCGGCGGCCGTCAATTTCGGCCTGTGGGCACCCAACTTCGGCATTCAGGAACTGATGCCGCACACGCCACTGACCGACGAGGTGTTTCCGCATAACTACCGCTTTGAAGACGGCTACCTGGTGATGGACGAAGTCCCCGGGCTCGGCGTCGATATCGATGAAGAACTGGCTGCCAAGTACCCCTACGAGCGCGCCTACCTGCCAGTCGCCCGACTAACCGATGGCGCCATGTGGAATTGGTGATGCCAGCCAGCCCACCGGCATTGCCGTCGATGACAGGGTGTGGGCCAAGATCCAGCCAACTTTGAACCAAAGGAATTGATATGCAAACACGCGCTTGTGTTCTTCACGCCCAGGAAGATGTCCGAATTGAAACTTATGAGATCGGCGAGATGGGCCCGCAACAGGTTCTGGTGCGTATCGGCGCCGGGGGCATCTGCGGCTCCGACATCCACTATTACTGGGAAGGTGGCATCGGCACCATCCGCGTCACCGAGCCCATCACCATGGGCCACGAGGTGGCCGGCGTGGTCGAGGCGGTTGGCGCCAACGTCACCCGGGTGCGCCCTGGTGACCGCATTGCGGTCTGCCCGAGTCGCCCCTGCGGCAAGTGCAAGTTCTGCCTGGACGGTGAGCAGCAACACTGCCTGGAGATGCAGTTTTTTGGCAGCGCCATGCGCACGCCCCACACCCACGGTGGTTTTCGCGACCGGCTGATTGCCGAGGAATACCAGTGCGAGCCCATGGGTGACAAGGTGTCGCTGGGTGAAGCCGCCTGCACCGAACCGCTGGCAGTTGGTGTACACGCGGTCAATCAGGCCGGCAACCTGGTGGGCAAGCGCGTGCTGGTGACCGGCGCCGGGCCGATTGGAGCCTTGCTGATTGGCGCCGTCCGCGTGGCCGGTGCCAGTGAAATTGTCGCCCTGGACATCTCGGAAGCCCCGCTCAAGACCGCGCTGGCCATGGGCGCCCAGGTGGCCATCAATGCCGCGCTGGAGCCCGATCGCCTGATGGCGGACTACTCGGCCAACAAGGGTTATTTCGACGTGGTGTTTGAGTGCACGGGTGTGGGCGCGGTCCTCAAGCAGGCCTTCCCGGTGGTCCGTCCGCGTGGCACGATTGTCCAGGTGGGTGTGACTGGCAGTGCTGACATCCCGGTCAATGCGCTGGTGGGCAAGGAAATCCGGCTGGTCGGCTCGCACCGTTTCCACCACGAGTACGCGGTGGCAGCCAGCATGATCCGTGAGCAACGCATCGACGTCAAGCCAGTGATCACCAAGACCCTGCCGATGGAGCAGGTGGCCGAAGCCTTGACAATTGCCCGCGACCGCTCAACGCAAATGAAAGTGCAGTTGAGTTTCGCTGACTGACAGCCACCGGAAGCGCCTCATGAAAAACCCTTCCGTTCTCGATGTCGTGACCGTGGGCGAGGCCATGGCCTTGTTCATGGCCCGACAGCCCGGCGCCTTGTCCCAGGTGCATGACTTCAGCCGCGCCACAGCGGGCGCAGAACTCAATGTGGCCGTCGGTCTGAGTCGGCTGGGTTTGCGCGTTGGCTACGTCAGCCGTGTCGGCGCCGACAGCTTTGGTGAACACCTGCTGGAGTTCATGGACGCGCAAGGCATTGACCGGAGTCACGTGCGTATTGACCTTGAACATCCGACAGGGTTCATGCTGAAGTCGCTCGAACTGGACGGCAGTGACCCGCGCATCGAATACTTTCGCAGCAATTCCGCCGCCAGCCATTTGTGTGCGGCAGATCACCCTGAAGCCTACTGCGCGGCTTCACGGCACCTCCACCTCACGGGCATCAGCCCGGCCTTGTCTGGCGGCGTCAAGGAACTGGTGACCGAAATGGCCATCCAGGCGCGCCATGAAAAACGAAGCGTTTCTTTTGATCCCAACCTGAGACCGCGCTTGTGGGCTTCGCAAAAGGAGATGATCGCATGCATGAACCATCTGGCGGCCTGTTCAGATCTGGTCTTGCCTGGTTTGGTCGAGGGGCAATTGTTGACAGGTGAAAAAACAGCCCAAGGCATTGCTGATTTTTATCTCACGCAAGGGGCCTCCCAGGTGGTCGTCAAACTGGGGGCCGACGGCGCCTACATCGCCAGCCGGGACGGCTGCGCCACCGTCCCCGGCTTGCCGGTGGAAAAAATCGTCGACACCGTGGGTGCCGGCGACGGCTTTGCGGTCGGCGTGATCAGTGGCTTGCTGGAGGGCCTGTCACTGCATGAGGCGGCCCGGCGTGGCAACGCCATCGGCGCACGGGTGGTGCAGTTTCCCGGCGATTGCGACGGCTTGCCTGACCAAGCGCAGCTGGCTGAAGTCATGGGATCAGTTTTAGCTCCCGTTTAACGCGCAAGTTCACCATGAATTGGCTAAGCAAGTTTTTTACTGACAAAGCGGCGCAGCAGCAAGCGCCCGCCTATGACGATAACGCTTTGATCATCGACGTTCGAACGCCTGGCGAATTTGCCTCGGGTCACGTCGACGGTGCCTTGAACCTTCCCATGGACAAGTTTGGCAAAAACTACGCCAAGCTGGTGCCTGACAGGGGACGGCAAGTGATTGTTTATTGCCATTCAGGGGTGCGATCAGTGCACGCCTCGCAATTCTTGAAGCTTCAGCGGTACGTGAAAGTGATCAATGGTGGTACCGCCGAGGCCGTGGCATCCACCTTGCAGCGCAAGATCGTCTAGATCCTGAGGTTCCGGCCGGTTGGAGAATTCGCGTCGACCAAACCAGGTCCCGACCTGTCCCCTATGCAAGGCATCGCTGCAACTCGGAGACAATCACCAATCGACACCTCAGGAGATTTCACCTTGAACCAGCCCATCGACACCCTCAACCGCCGCTTCGGCCTGACTGGCGCGCTGCATTTTGTGCAGGGCCGCGCCGGTTTGCCCGAGGCTGAAATACAGACCCCCCTGGCCAGTGCACGCGTGGCTCTGCACGGTGCGCAATTGTTGGCGTGGCAACCGGCGGGGGCGCAGCCGGTCATCTGGGTATCACAAGCCGCGGTGTTTGAGCCCGGCCAGCCGGTGCGCGGCGGCGTGCCGGTGTGCTGGCCCTGGTTTGGCGCGCGTGAGGGCCTGCCGATGCATGGTTTTGTGCGCACCCGGCCGTGGCAGGTGCGTGCGGCCTCCACGGATGCGGCCGGGCAGGTGGTGTTGCGCCTGGGCCTGCAGGACGACGCCGACACCCGCGCGTTGTGGGACCATGCCTTCGATGTGGAACTGGTGTTGACCATCGGCACCACCCTGAGCATGAGCCTCATCAGCCGCAACACCGGCGACCAGCCCATCACCCTGACCGATGCACTGCACACCTACTTTTGCGTGGCAGACATCCAGCAGACTGTGGTGCAGGGGCTCGACGGCTGTGATTACCTCGACAAGGTGCAAAACTTTGCCCAGGCCAGGCAAGCAGGGGCGGTCGACTTCACCGGCGAGACCGACCGCATTTATGTCGACACCACAGCCGACTGTGTGATCGAAGACCGGGCAACACAGCGCAACATTCGGGTCAGCAAAAGCGGCAGCAGTTCCACGGTGGTGTGGAATCCCTGGCGCGACAAAGTATTTACCGACATGGCAGCGGGTGAGTACCAGCAGATGCTGTGCGTGGAAACCTGCAACGCCGGGCCGGACCAGGTCACCCTGGCACCTGGCCAGTCGCATGCTTTGAGCGCCCGCTTCGCCGTTGACTGATACGGCCCCCGGGTTCAGGCGTTTTTGAGCGTGGGGTAATCGGTATAACCCTTGGCACCACCGCCGTACCAGGTGCCGCGGTCGCTCTCAGCCAGGGGCTTGCCTTTGCGCAGGCGCTCGACCAGGTCGGGGTTGGCGATGAAGGGACGGCCAAAAGCCACCAGATCAGCCCCATCCGCGATGACTTGTTGCGCCATGCCTTTGTCCAGACCGTTGTTGACCATCCAGGCGCCTTTGCCAGCGGCGGCGCGGTAGGCACGGCGCAGGCCGGTGTAGTCAAACGGGCGGTCAGCCAGCTCGCGCGGGCCGCCGGTGGCGCCTTCAATGATGTGCACATAAGCCAGCCCAAACGCGGCCAGTTCGCGCACCACGTAGTCAAACAGGGGTTGCGGGTCGGGATCGAACGCGTCGTTGGCCGGCGTCACCGGCGACAGGCGAATGCCGACGCGGCCGGCGCCCACGGCGCTGGTCACGGCCTGCATCACTTCGAGCAGGAAACGGGCACGGTTTTCGATGCTGCCACCAAAGTCGTCGCGGCGCTGGTTGGAGCCGCTTTTGAGGAACTGGTCCAGCAGGTAGCCATTGGCGGCGTGGATTTCAACCCCGTCAAAACCGGCGGTATGGATCGCATTGCGCGCGGCAGCCACGTAGGTGTGCACGATGTCGGGCAATTCGTAGGCTTGCAGCGCACGCGGCGCCGAGGTTTCGACAAAAACCGGCACGCCATCCTGGAGCAGCACGGTTTTGGTTTTGGCGGTGATCGCCGACGGCGCCACCGGCTGGCCGCCATGCGGCTGCAAGCTGGTGTGCGAGACACGGCCCACATGCCAGAGCTGGCAGACGATTTTGCCGCCGGCCGCATGCACGCTGCGCGTCACGTCTTTCCAGGCCTCAACCTGTTCCTCGGCATACAAACCGGGCACATCGGCGTAACCCTGGCCTTGCTGGCTGATGGCGGTGGCCTCGGTGATGAGGAGCCCGGCGCTGGCGCGCTGGGTGTAATACTGCACCATCAGGGCGTTGGGGGTGGCATCGGGGGCGCGGTTGCGCGTCAGGGGGGCCATCACGATGCGGTTGGCCAGCGCCAGATCCCCGGCATGCACGGGGTCAAACAGGGTGGCGGTACGGTGTGGCATAAAGACTCCAGATTGGTTTTGCTACGGTCTGCAGTTTAAAGGCTGCTCGCAAAGGCCTCAAGCGCCGGTCCGGGCCTTAAACTCCGCGCATGATTCCGGACCTGCAACGCGTCACCACGTTTACCCTTGCGCAATTTCATCGCCTCACGGCTGCCATCAGGCGATACCCCGTGCGGGCGGCTTTGGCATTGCCTGCGCTGCTGCTGCTTTATGTGTTGCTGCTGGTTCCGTTCACGCCCGGCATTGGCGACCTGCGCAAGGCCAAATCAGAAGCCCCCTCGGTGCTGCTGGCAACCGACGGCAGCGTGCTGGCCGAGTACAAGCGCATCAACCGCCAGTGGGTCACGCTCGACAATATCTCACCCAACGTGGTGAACGCCCTGATCGCCACCGAAGACCGCCGCTTTTACGAACACCACGGCATTGACTTGCGCCGGCTGGCGGGCGCGGCGCTCAGCACCCTGTCAGGCGAACTGCAAGGCGGCTCAACCATCACCCAGCAGCTGGCGCGCAACCTCTTCCCCGAAGAAATCGGCCGCGCAGCCACCCTCACGCGCAAGCTCAAGGAAGCCATCACGGCGCTGAAGATCGAGTCGGTGTATTCCAAGGACGAAATCCTTGAGACCTACCTCAACACCGTGCCTTTTCTCTACAACGCCTTCGGCATCGAGATGGCGGCGCGCACCTACTTTGACACCTCGGCCGACCAGCTCGACGTGCTGGAAAGTGCCACGCTGATCGGCATGCTCAAGGGCACGAGTTATTACAACCCGGTGCAAAACCCCGAGCGCGCCAAACAACGCCGCAACCTGGTGCTGGAGCAGATGGCCAAAAACGGCAAGCTGGAACCTGCCCAGGTCAAGACCTTGTCCAAACGGCCGCTACGGCTCGATTTCGAGCGCCAGGTTGAAGCCCCGGGGCCGGCACCGCACATGGCCCAGCACCTGCGCAAGTGGCTGATCGACTGGGCTGATCGCCGTGATTTCGACCTTCAGGCCGACGGCCTGAAGGTCTACACCACGCTGGACGCCAGGCTGCAGAAAGCAGCCAACCAGGCGTTGACACGCCAGTTGACCTACCTGCAGACCCTGGCTGACAGTCGGCGCAAGGCCGGGCAGGAGCCCGTCGTGCTGCAGGCCGGCTTTCTGGCGCTGGACCCGCGCAATGGCGCGGTACGGGCGTGGGTCGGCAGCCGCGACTTTGCCCAGGAGCAGTTTGACCATGTGAGCCAGGCGCGGCGCCAGCCCGGCTCGACCTTCAAGCCCTTTGTGTATGGCGCGGCCTTCATGCAGGGCTTCAACCCGTCGGACACGTTCATGGACCAGCCGGTGGCGATCTCGTCGCCGGGCAGCGAAGTGTGGACCCCCAGCGATGCCACACCGCCCAGCTACCAGCCCACCAGTCTGCGCAACGGACTGGTTTATTCCAAAAACACCATCACCGCCCAGTTGATGCAACAAGTGGGGCCGGAGCGCGTTGGCCAGTTGGCACAAGCCATGGGCGTGCGCCAGAGCAAGCTGGACCTGGTGCCCTCGCTGGCCCTGGGCACCAGCCCGGTCACGCTGCTCGAGATGGTCGCCGCCTACGGCACCATTGCCAACGGTGGCAACTACTTTGCGCCCAATCTGGTGCTGCGCGTGGAGGACCGCAATGGCCAACTGCTGGAACAGTTTGCTTCTGTTGCCGAACGCGAACCGGCCATGCCACGCGCGCAGGCGCTGACCCTGGTGAATGTGATGCGCGGCGTGATCGATGAAGGCACCGGATCGGCGATTCGCTACCGCTATGGCATCCAGGCCGACGTGGCCGGCAAAACCGGCACCACGCAAGACAACACCGACGGCTGGTTCATCATGATGAACCCCCAACTGGTGGCGGGGGCCCGCGTCGGCTTCAACGACAACAGCGTCACGATGGGATCATGGGGCCAGGGCGCGCGCAGCGCCTTGCCGATGGTGGGCGAGGTGTTTCAGCAGGCGTTTCGCAACCGCTGGCTTGATCGACAAGTCGAATTCGACATCCCGCGCCCCCGGCCAGCCCCGCCGCCAGAACCATTGCTGCCGGACAACCCGGTCACGGACATCGTGAACAACGCCATGGACAGCCTGTTGCAGTTGTTGCGGGATTGATGCCTCGGCAATGCCTGCCCTGCTGGCTCAAGCCGCGGCAAAACGCCCCTGCAGGTAGCTGATGATGGCCCCTGACTCGACCAGCCACCGGCTTTGACCGCTGGCGTCGGTGATCCTGAGGCAGGGCACCTTGACGGTGCCAGCGCCCTGGAGCAGCGCGTCACGGTTGTGCTGATGGTGCTGCGCGTCGCGGCGTTCAATGGGCAAGGACAGGCGCCGCATTTCCTGGCGCACCTTGATGCAAAACGGGCAGGTGGTGAACTGGTACAGCACCAGGCTCTGACACTGCTGGTTGACGGCCTGCTGCAGCTCGGGCGCACGCACCACCCCTTTGGGCCGGGAGGCAAACTCCCACAAACGCATGAAGGGGCCAAGCACGATGCGCAGGGTTCTGAAAAAGCTTCTGATAATGAATTTCATCAGGTGATCATAATCGCCCGAAAATCGTTGACATTGGTCAGCGTCGGGCCGGTCAGCACCGAGTCGCCCAGCGCCTGGAAAAAGCTGTGGGCGTCATTGTTGTCCAGAAAACTGCGCGGATTCATGCCTTGTGCCCAGGCCCGGGCGATGGTGTCCGGGGTGAGCAGGGCGCCGGCAATTTCTTCAATACCGTCCACACCGTCAGTGTCTCCCGCCAGCGCGTGCACGCCGTCGAGGTCGCCCAGCGCCACCGCCAGGGCCAGCAGAAATTCCACGTTGCGGCCGCCCCGGCCGGTGCCCCGCATCGTGACCGTGGTTTCGCCGCCGCTGAGCAGCACACACGGCCGCTGGAACGGCTGGCCGTGCAGTGCCACCTGGCGGGTGATGCCGGCCAGTACCTTGGCCACGTCGCGCGCCTCGCCCTCCAGGCTGTCGCCCAGAATGCAGGGTGTGATGCCGGCCGCGCGGGCCACTTGGGCGGCCGCTTCCAGCGCGATTTGCGGTGCCGTGATCATGCGCACCTCACTATTTTGCAGGCGCGCATCACCGGGCTTGACGGTTTCGCCACGACCACTTTCCAGCAGCGCCCGCACCGCTGCCGGAACCTCAATACGGTAGCGCGCAATGATGTCCAGCGCCTCGGCGCAGGTGGTGGCATCGGTCACGGTGGGGCCCGAGGCAATGTCCATCGGGGCATCACCCGGCACATCGGAAATCAGCAGCGTGAGCAACTGCGCCGGGTGGCACAGGGCGCCCAGGCGGCCGCCCTTGAGGCTGGACAGGTGGCGGCGCACGCAGTTCATCTCGGAAATGGTGGCGCCACTGGCCAGCAGCGCGGTGTTCACCGCCTGCTTGTCGGCCAGCGTCAGGCCAACGCCTGGTGCCACCAGCAGCGAGGAACCGCCGCCGGAGATCAGTGCAATCACCAGGTCATCCGCCGTCAAACCTGTCACCAATGCGGCGATTCGCTGTGAGGCCGCCAGGCCGGCGGCGTCGGGCACCGGGTGCGCCGCCTGCACAATTTCGATGCGCTGACAGGGTTGCTGGTAGCCGTAGCGCGTCACCACCAGGCCTTCGAGCGGCCCCGGCCAATGGGCTTCGAGCGCCAGCGCCATGGCCGCCGACGCCTTGCCGGCACCGATCACAATGGTGCGGCCCTTGGGCGGCGCTGGCAAATGCGGCGTCAGGCACAGCGCAGGCTGGGCGGCTGCGACGGCCGCATCAAACAGGCTGCGCAGCAAGGCGCGGGGATCAGGGAGGTTGGCGTTGAGATCGGTCATGAGCAATTTTCAAAAAAGCAGATAGCCGGATTGTGCAGCTTGTCATTGCGAGCCTGCCGTACCCGGCCCGACACCGCACACGGACCTTGAACCCTGTGGGGCGGACTTCAGTCCGCCATGGTCGAATAAATTCGACCCCACAACAAACCAAAACTCGGTGTTCATGGAAAGCGCAGCGCGATGACGGGATCGGGAAAGTCCGGCTTTCTTACTTGGCGCTCGCCACCTCATGGTTGCCCATCAGCTCAAGGGCTCGCACCAGCGCCGAATGGTCCAGCTCCGCCATGCCGTTGGCAGCGCAAACCTGCATCAACTGCGCGGCGCCGGCGGTTTGTGGCAATGCCAGACCCAGTTCACGCGCGCCCTGCAGCGCCAGGCCGAGGTCTTTCTGGTGCAGCTTGATGCGAAAACCCGGATCGAAGGTGCGTTTGATCATGCGCTCGCCATGTACTTCAAGAATGCGGCTGGAGGCAAAACCACCCATCAGCGCCTGGCGCACCTTGGCCGGGTCAGCCCCGGCCTTGCTGGCAAACAGCAGGGCTTCGCCGACGGCGGCAATGTTCAGCGCCACGATGATCTGGTTCGCCACCTTGCAGGTCTGGCCGTCGCCATTGCCACCGACCAGGGTGATGTTCTTGCCCATCAGTTCAAACAGGGGCTTGACCAGGTCAAACGCGGCCTGCGGACCGCCAACCATGATGGTCAGGCTGGCCGCCTTGGCGCCAACCTCGCCACCGGACACCGGTGCATCCAGGTAATCGCAACCCAACGCATTGACCTTTTGGGCAAAGACCTTGGTGTCCATCGGCGAGATCGAGCTCATGTCGACCACGGTCTTGCCCGCAGTCAAACCACTGGCCACGCCGTGGTCGCCAAACAGTACCTTGGCCACGTCGGGTGTATCAGGCAACATCAGGAAAATGATGTCGGCGCGCTGCGTTACCTCCTGGGCCGAGGCGCAGGCCACGCCGCCCGCAGCAGTCAACTCGGCGGGAACCGCGCCCAAGGTTGTCATAAAAAGCTCATGGCCGGCCTTGATCAGGTGGTCGGCCATCGGTTTGCCCATGATGCCCAGGCCGATAAATCCTAATTTACTCATTGTTTACTCCTGTTGTTTAAAAAATCAAACGCGGTATTTGTCGCACAGGGCTTGCGTGCCGGCGCGAAACACGCCCAGGTCGCTGCCCACCGCCACCAAGCTCGCGCCCATGGCCATGTAGCGGCGTGCGTCAGCCTCCACCGGCGCCAGGATGCCGGCCGGTTTGCCAACGGCTTGTGCTGCCACAAAGACGGACGCAATGGCCGCCTGCACGTCGGGGTGGCTGGCGTTGCCCAGATGACCCAGGCCGGCGGCGAGATCGGAAGGACCGACAAACAGGCAATCCACGCCGTCCAGCGCCGCGATGTCCCGGGCCGCAGCAACCCCGGCGATGCTCTCGATCTGCACCATCACACACATCTGCTCGTTGGCGCCCTTGAAGTAGTCGGCCACCGTGCCGTAGCGGTTGCTGCGCTGCGACACCGACACGCCACGCATGCCCTGCGGCGGGTAACGGGTGGCAGCCACGGCCCTTTGTGCCTCATCGACGCTTTCGACAAAGGGCACCAGAAAGTTGTAGAAGCCGGCGTCGAGCAGGCGCTTGATTTCCACTGCGTTATTAGTCGACGGTCGCACCACCGGCGCACTGGCGCTGTCCTTGAGCGCCATCAGTTGCGGAATGTAGGTGCTCATGTCGTTGGGCGAATGCTCGCCGTCGAGCAGGATCCAGTCAAAACCGGCCACGCCCAGCACCTCGGTGGTAATGGCGTTGGACAGCGACGACCAGCAGCCGATGAGCTTTTTGCCCGCCTGCAGGTCACGCTTGAAACTGTTGGGGAAGGATTGGTAAGGAGTCGGGTTTGTCATGGTGATATGGAGTGGTTGGAGTTGGAGGTCATGGCCATCAGGTGATCGGCGCCGGGTTGAACAGCACCAGCGCGTTGTGCAGCTGCCAGTGCTCGGCCCAGGTCTTTTTGCGGCCGCTGGCGACATCGAGCATCAGTTGGAACAGTTCCCAGCCCAGCTCTTCGATGCTGGCGCTGCCGTCGGCAATACGGCCGGCGTTGACGTCCATCAGGTCGTGCCAGCGCCGTGCCAGGTCACTGCGCGTGGCGACCTTGATGACAGGGCATTCGGCCAGCCCGTATGGTGTGCCGCGGCCGGTGGTGAACACATGCAGGTTCATGCCGGCAGCCAGTTGCAGCGTGCCACAAACAAAGTCGCTGGCGGGGGTCGCGGCATAGACCAGGCCGCTGCGGATGCCTTTTTGCCGCAGGCTCTCCCCGGGGGACAACACGCCGGAAATGGCGGCGCTGCCTGACTTGACGATCGAGCCCATGGCTTTTTCGACAATATTGGACAAGCCGCCCTTTTTGTTGCCGGGCGTGGTGTTGGCGCTGCGGTCGGCGCTGCCCTTGGCCAGGTAGGCGTCATACCAGGCCATCTCGCGGATCATGGCCTGCGCCACCGCCGGGCTGCTGGCGCGGGCGGTGAGCTGGTCAATGCCGTCACGCACTTCGGTCACTTCGGAAAACATCACGGTGGCGCCGGCGCGCACCAGCAGGTCGGCACAGAAACCAACGGCCGGGTTGGCGGTGACACCCGAAAACGCGTCGCTGCCGCCGCACTGCACGCCCACGACCAGGGCACTGGCGGGGACGGTTTCACGCTTTCTCGCGTTGAGCCGCTCCAGATGACGCACGGCGGTTTGCATGATCGAATCAATCATCGACATGAAGCCGACATGCTTGTCGGACTGGAGACAGACCACGTCGAGTTCAGCGGGTGCATTGCCCGCGCTGCGTTCGTCCCGGATGGCGAGCGAACCCGGTGGCAACAAGCGCTCGGGCTGCAGCTTTTCGCAGCCCAGGCTGACTACCATGAGCTCACCACCAAAGTTGGGGTTCAGGCTGATGTTGCGCAGGGTGCGGATCGGGATGATGGCGTCGGGCGCGTCAATCGCCACGCCGCAGCCATATGCATGCTCCAGCCCCACCACGTCGTCCACGTTCGGATACTTGGGAAGCAGTTCGGTCTTGATACGTTTCACCGCCATCTCAACCACACCCGAGACACATTGCACGGTGGTGGTGATGGCCAGGATATTGCGTGTGCCAACCGAGCCGTCGGCGTTGCGGTAGCCCTCAAAGGTGTAGCCGTCCAAAGTGGGCAATTCCGGCGCCGCTTGGGTGGCTTGCGGCAAATCATCGAGTGAACGCGCGGCCGGCATGTCCAGCACCGCCTCATTGACCCAGCTGCCGGCGGGCAAATTTTTCAGCGCCGTGCCAATGGTCACGTTATAGCGGCGCACCACGCTGCCCTGGGGCAAATCGACGAGGGCAACCTTGTGGCCCTGCGGTACCGCCTGCACCAGCTTCAAACCGTTGGCAAACACCGCGCCCGTAGGCAAGCCGCCATCGTTGACCACGATGGCCACGTTATCTGCCGAGTGCATTTTGATGAAAAAATTCGCGCTGCTCATGGCTCAGAACCTCGGTTTGATTTGTGTCCAGTCGGGCCGGAAACGCTGCATCTGCACCACGTCGTTGCGGGTGCGGATGCGGCACACCTTGAAGGCTTCATGTAACTCGGCCAGCTTGTCCTGGTCCAGCTCGACACCCAGGCCGGGTTTGTCAGTCAGGTGCACACAGCCACCCACTATCGGCACGCGGCCACCCACCAGCACCTCGTCCTGCTGCCAGGGGTAATGCGTGTCACAGGCGTAGCTCAGGTGGTGCACCGAGGCGGCCAGATGGGTCATCGCCATCAGGCTGATGCCCAGGTGGGAATTGGAGTGCATCGACAGGCCCAGGCCAAAGGTCTGGCAGGTGCGCGCCAGCGCCTGGGTGGCGCGCAGGCCGCCCCAGAAATGGTGGTCTGACAGCAAGATCTGCACCGAGTTGAGTTCAATCGCGCGTTTCAGCTCAGCCCAGTTGGTCACCACCATGTTGGTGGCCAGCGGCAGGCCAGTGGCCTTGTGCAGCTCGGCCATGCCCTCCAGCGTGGGGGTCGGGTCTTCGTAATACTCCAGCACCCCGTCGAGCTTTTTGGCAATGCGCAAGCTGGTTGCCATCGACCAGTTGCTGTTCGGGTCGATGCGCAACTGGTGCTTCGGGAAGGCGACGCGCAGGGCCAGCACCGCATCGGCTTCTTCGTCGGGCTCGAACACACCGGCCTTGAGCTTGATGCTCTCAAAACCGTACTGGTCGATCATCTGTTTGGCCTGTTTCACGATCTGCTCGGCATTCACCGCCTCGCCATAGACGTCAGGCGCGTATTCGGGGTCCACCGAGGCGTCCCACTTGTAGAACAGGTAGGCCGAATACGACACCTTGTTGCGCACCGCACCGCCGAGCAACTCCACCAGCGGGATGCCGATGGTGCGCGCCTGCAGGTCCATGAACGCCACCTCAAACGCCGAGAACGCGCTGGTCACCAGGTTGCTGGCCAGGGAACCTGGGGCCAGTTCCATTTCGACATGGCCGGTGGAAATCTTCGGTGCATGGGCCGCCACACGCGCCAGCATGCCGTTGACATCGAAAGCCGACAGGCCGACCAGACTCGGCGCGGTGCGCGTCAGCAGGTCGAGCACCGGCGCGTCGCCATAGGTTTCGCCCAGGCCCACCAGGCCGTTGGCGCCGACGACCTCAATGATGGAACGCAGGCCAAAGGGCTCGTGCACACCTGCAGCGTTGAGCAGGGCAGGGTCTTTGATGGCAATCGGGGTCACACGGACAGCGGTGATTTTCATGATGGGTCAATGAACTGACAAGCAGTCACGTACATGTGTTTAAACCTTGACATCAAAACTGACATGCTCGCGCGTCCATTTGCGTGCCTGTTCGCTTAAGCTCAGACCCAGCCCGGGTCGATTGGGTACAAGCATCCGACCACCGGCAATTTCGATGCGTTCGTTAAACAACGGCTCCAGCCAATCGAAATGCTCTACCCAGCCTTCACGGGGATAGGCGGCAGCCAAGTGGATGTGCAGCTCCATAGCAAAATGCGGTGCAACCAACAGGCCAGCTTGGTCGGCTTGGGCCGCCACCTTGAGGTATGGGGTAATGCCACCAACACGGGGCGCATCCGGCATAAGGTAGTCGGCAGCGCGATGGCGTATCAGTTCGCCGTGCTCGGCAGCACTGGTGAGCATTTCTCCGGTGGCAATGGGTGTGTCGAACTGGAGGGCAAGCGCGGCGTGACCTTCGTGATCGTAGGCATCCAATGGTTCCTCGATCCACACCAAATTGAACTGCTCGAAAATGCGGCACATACGCTGAGCTGTAGGCCGATCCCATTGCTGGTTGGCATCAACCATGATTGATGCCGCATCACCTAAATGTTTCCTCACCGCTTCCAAACGCCGCACGTCCAGCGCCCGATCGGGCTGGCCCACCTTCAGTTTGATGCCGCCAATTCCACGCGCCAACGATGCTGACGCATTGATCAGGAGTTGCTCCGTGGGGGTGTGCAAAAACCCGCCGGACGTGTTGTAACAAGGGACAGAGTCCCTATAAGCGCCAAGCAGTTTGGCCAATGGCAGGCTAGCCCGCCGCGCTTTGAGGTCCCACAATGCAACATCAAATGCACCGATTGCCTGAGTAGACATACCACTGCGTCCGACTGAGGCACCAGCCCAGCAAAGTTTGTCCCACAGTCGGCCGATATCACTTGCATCCTCGCCAAGCAGCGTGGGTGCGATTTCCCGGGCATGGGCGAATTGTCCCGGGCCACCAGCCCGTTTCGAGTAACTCATGCCCAGCCCTTGCTGGCCGTCTTCGGTTGTTACTTCGACGAAGAGCATGACCACTTCAGTCATCGGCTTTTGACGACCAGTGAGCACTTTGGCATCGCTGATGGGCTGGGCCAAAGGAAGATAGGTGGACGAAACATCTATGTGAACGATACGCGGTGCAACTGTTGAAGTCATGATCGTGTTGAAGTTGATTTGAAGAAAAGAAAATCGTTGAGTGGCATGGCCAATGTAAAATGTATTTAGTTAGTGGGCATCACATTGGCTGAAGGTCAAACCCGACTGTTGGGTGCAGCGGGTTGTTCAAAAGCAGAAAGGGTTCAAACCTTTGCCGCAGGCTTCGCACGATGCGCCTGAACCACATGCCAGACAACCGAGGCCGCGGCCAAGCCGAGAAAGGTGCCCGCAATCGGTTTCGTCAAAAAGTCCATAAAGTTGTTGTCTGACAGCATCAGGCCGCGGCGCAGGTTGGTCTCCGCCATGGGTCCCAGGATCAGGCCGATGATGAAGGGGGTCTGCGGGACACCAAACTTCACAAAACCGTAGCCCAGCAAGCCGAAGAACACGATCACACCCACGTCAAAAATACGGTTGCCCAGACCGAAGGCGCCCACGAAGCAAAGCACCAGGATGATCGGCAACAGGATGTGTTTGGGAATATCCAGCAACTTGACGAAGACACGCACGCCGTAGAGCTCGGCAAAAAGCATGATGAACGCCGACACCACCATGGCGATGAAGATGGAGTACACCAACGGCCCTTGCGAGATAAACAGCAACGGCCCGGGCTGGATGCCGTGGATCATGAAGCCGCCCAGCAGCATCGCCGTGACGGTGTCGCCCGGGATGCCGAGTGTCAACAGCGGAATCATGGCACCACCTACTGAGGAACACGCCGCAGTCTCCGACGCGACGATGCCGTCAATGACGCCAGTACCAAACTTCTCTGGATGCTTGGACTGCTTCTTGGCCACCATGTAGGACACGATGTTGGAGGTGCCAGAACCGATGCCCGGCAGAATGCCGATGCCGGTGCCGATCAAGGCGGAGCGGATCATGTTCCAGCCCTGCTCGAAAAACTCCTTGATGGAAAACCCGAAGCCCTTGAGCTTGACGATGCTGATGCTGACATGCGTTTCAGTCTTGACCTCTTCAGCCACCTTGATGATCTCGGAAATGGCAAACAGGCCAATCAACACCGGCAGGATGTCAAATCCGCCATTGAGCTCGGTCAGGCCCAAGGTAAAGCGTTGAACCGCATCCACCGGTGCAATACCCACCGTTGAAAACGCGAACCCCAGCAAGCCGGAAAACAGGCCTTTGACCATTGAGCCGGTGGCCAGCGACACGATCAGCGTCAGCGAAAAAATGGCGATCGCAAAGTACTCGTGCGGGCCAAACGCCAGTGCGATTTTGGCCAGAGTGGGTGCGATGAAGATCAGCGCAACGATGCTCAGCATGGTGCCGACAAACGAGTAAAAAATGCCAACACCGAGCGCCTTGGCCCCTTCGCCCTTTTCCATCATGGGGCCACCGTCAAAAACGGTGGCAACAGAGGCCGGTGTGCCTGGAATCTTGAGCAAGATGGCTGAAATCAACCCGCCCGAAACGCCACCAATGTACAAGGCCACGAGCAGTGCAATGCCTGCAGTGGCGCCCAACGTGTAGGTGATGGGTAGAAAAAGGGCCACTGCCATGGTGGCAGTCAACCCGGGGATGGCACCAAAAATAATGCCCACCACGGTGCCGAAAAAGATCAGCCCGAGAATCTGGAAGGTGAAGATGGCTTCCATCCCCTGCTGGAATAAAGGCAACATGAGATGACTCCTCTTATTCGATGAAGCTAGACAGCGGTCCGACCGGCAAAATCATGTCAAACGCATAGCGGAAGGTGGCATAAACCACCACCGAGGTCACCACGGCAATGGCCGCGTACTTGGGGAGGCTGACCTTCTGGTCTGGTGGCGTGAGTACAACGAACTGGGCAATCAGATAAACCACCGTCATGATCGGGAAACCCACCGGTTGCAGAAACGCTGCATAAGCGACGATCAGCCCCAGCGTTTTCCAGACTGTGCGGTAGTCAGCACTGTCAGAAATTTGCGTGGCACTGTCAGCCAGTTTGGCGGCACCGCGCAGTTGCAGCACGCCCAGCAGGCACATCACGCTGGCCAGCACGTACGGTACAAAAGCCGCGTCGATGAACTGCTTGCGTGGTATGGCCGTGGTCAGGTACAGGTACCCGAGACCAACCAGGAGGAAGAACGCGCCAACGGCGTACTCCTGCTTCTTTCTATTACCCATGGTGAATCCTTTTGACAAGTGATGGAGGCCTTCGGAAAAGGCGTGCCAAGGCACGCCTTTTCGATAGCAACAATTGACCTTGCTTACTTCTTCTGACGCAGCAGATCTTTGTACTGCATGTATTCAGTACGGGTCTGTTGCAGCAACACCTTGGCTGCGTTGGTGTCATAAAAGCTCACGGGCTGCTTGAAGCCGTCTTGCAACGCCTTGGCGTATTCGGGCATCTCGGTGATCTTCTTGGCGATTTCCGCCATTTTCTGGACGATGGCCGGGTCAGTGCCCTTGGGGAACGCGAAGATGTAGGGCTTGTCCATGTCGAAGCTCACGCCCTGTTCCTTAAAGGTTTTGACACCGGGAATCAGCGGGTTCGCCACACCGCTGTACTGCGCGATCATGTTCATGTCACCAGTTTTGCCGTAGTCCTGTACCGAACCGTACGAGATCGACGAAAAGTCCATCCGGCCACCCAGCAACGCTGGAATCTTGTCTGAGACCGTCCCGGAGTCGACAAACTTTAGGTCGATGCCTGTTTTCTTGGCAAAGATTAGACCCTGCAGATGCGAGAAGTTGCCCATCTCGGTCCCGTAGATGACTTTGCCAGGGCTGGCCTTGGCCTTGGCCACGACATCTGCGACCGACTTCAGGCCGGATGCTTTGCCGGACACGAGGACCGTGCCCTTATCCACTGCAGGGATGCACGAGATGTCGAATGAATCGTAGCTTGAATCCGTTAGTCCCGAAACCTCAGTGGCGATCATGATACCGGTATGGGCAAACAGGATCGTATTGCCATCGGGTTTTGCGTCCCTGACCTGAGCCATGCCTATGGTGCCGCCGCCGCCATTAACGTTGGTCACCACCATCGGTTTTCCAGTGACCTTTTCAAAATAACGTGCCATCTGGCGGGCGTTGAAGTCGGTGTCGCCCCCTGCGCCGGCAGGCACGAACACTTGCACCGGCCGGGTGGGCCATTTGGTCGCTTCAGTAGCAAATGCGCTGGTGAGAGCGGTGGTCAGACCGACAGCAGCCACGGCAGCGGCGAGGAATGTTCTACGAAACTTCATGATGATCTCCTTGATAAAACGGATTGATAGCAGGGGAAAGAAAGGGGAAGGTACAGGGGAAAACAGCGCGTCAGACAGCAGCCAGGTGTAGCGAGATTAGAAACCCTCAGCCACCCAGGCGGCGGCGATGAAGAGCAGGATGTGTTGCACTTTTAGAGTCATGTCTCGCTCATTTAAGGATATTTTTCCGATCACTGGACTAAATAGTTCTGACGCTTTACAGTTCATTCAACTTTAACTTATCAGTTGTATGTTGTCTGATGAGTTAAATTGTGATCCTCTTCAATCAGCGAGTCAACAGTTTTTTTATGGAATCATGGAAAACCCCTAGTGCACCAGCAACCCGTCAGCGGCGGCCGCGTGGGCTGGTGCAGGAAATCGTCAACAGCCTGACGGCCAGCATTCGGGACGGTGTGATCAAGCCCGGCGACAAGTTGCCCACCGAGTCGGAAATCATGGCCCGCTTTGAGGTCAGCCGCACCGTGGTGCGCGAGGCCCTGTCCAAGCTGCAAGCCAGCGGCTTGGTGGAGACACGCCACGGCATTGGCACCTTTGCTTTGAGCCTGCCTGACACCAGCAACTTCAAGATTTCGGGCTGCGACTTCTCGACCCTGGCCGATGTGATTGCCTTGCTGGAACTGCGCATCAGCCTGGAAACCGAGGCCGCCGGCTTGGCCGCACAACGCCGCACCGACGCCAATCTGGCCGCCATGGAGGCCGCGCTGAAGGGGTTTGCTGATGCGATTGAGCTAGATTCTGAAGCTGTATCGTCGGACTATGCCTTTCATATGGAGGTGTCGCGCGCAACCGGCAACCGGCATTTTGCCGATCTGATGACCTACCTGGGCACCGTGATCATCCCGCGCACCCGGATTGATACGTCCAATAGCGCGCCGGAGGGTCGGCTGAAATACCTGTTGCAGGCACACGGTGATCATGAGAACATTTTTAACGCCATCCGCAACCACGACTCGGACGGCGCACGCGCCGCCATGCGCACCCACCTGAGCAACAGCCGAGAGCGGCTGCGCCGTGCGCAGCTCAGTCAAGTGCAGTAGTTGCAACTTGAGGCTTCCCGCTGACGCAAAGAAGCCAGCCGCTAGGTGCGGATGGCTTCAGTCAGAATTTCCCCCATTGCAAAAGTTATTATATAGTTGTACGATGTCTGTTAAGTAAGCTACTGCGTCAACCACTTCAACTTGAAAGAGTCTTGCCATGACCGTTTCTGCACCCAAGCACACCCCCACCATCACCCACATGCGCGTTGTCCCGGTTGCCGGGCATGACGGCATGTTGCTCAACCTGAGCGGCGCACACGGGCCGTTTTTCACCCGTAACCTCGTCATATTGACGGACAGCGCGGGCAACACCGGCGTGGGGGAGGTGCCGGGTGGCGAAAAAATCCGGCAAACGCTGGAAGCCGCGCAAAACCTGATCGTCGGCCAGTCGCTGGGCAACTGGAATAGCGTGCTCAACAGCCTGCGCGTGGCTTTTGCCGACCGCGACAGTGGTGGCCGTGGCTTGCAAACCTTTGACCTGCGCATTGCCATCCACGCGGTGACCGCGGTGGAAAGTGCCCTGCTGGATTTGCTGGGCCAGCACTTGGGCGTGCCAGTCGCAGCGCTGTTGGGTGAAGGCCAGCAACGCGCCAGCGTGGCGGTGCTGGGCTACCTGTTTTACGTGGGCGACCGCACCCAGACGGACCTGCCCTATGTCAGCGAGCCAGATCAGGCTGACGATTGGCTGCGCCTGCGCCACGAAAAAGCCATGGACGCAGCAGCGGTGGTGAAACTGGCCGAAGCCGCTTACTCCCGTTATGGCTTCAAGGACTTCAAGCTCAAGGGCGGCGTGTTGCGCGGTGAGGACGAAATGGAAGCCGTTGAAGCTTTGCACGCGCGCTTTCCCGAGGCCCGCATCACGTTGGACCCGAATGGTGGCTGGCTGCTGAAAGACGCGATCCGCCTGTGCCGCGACCACCGCGATGCTTTGGCTTACGCCGAAGACCCCTGTGGTGCCGAAGGTGTGTTCTCGGGCCGCGAGGTGATGGCCGAGTTCCGCCGCGAAACCGGCCTGCTGACCGCCACCAACATGATTGCCACCGACTGGCGCGAAATGGCGCACTCGGTCGCCCTGCACAGCGTGGACATTCCGCTGGCCGACCCACATTTCTGGACCATGCAGGGCTCGGTGCGTGTGGCGCAGTTGTGCCAGATGAACGGGCTGACCTGGGGCTCCCATTCCAACAACCACTTTGACATCTCGCTGGCCATGTTCACCCATGTGGCAGCGGCGGCACCCGGCAAGGTGACGGCCATCGACACCCACTGGATCTGGCAGGACGGCCAGCGCCTGACCAAGGCGCCGCTGCAGATTGTGGACGGCAGCATCACCGTGCCGACCACGCCCGGCCTGGGGGTGGAGCTGGACATGGCCGAGGTTGAAAAGGCGCACCAGCTGTACCTGCAGCACGGCCTGGGTGCGCGCGACGATGCCATCGCCATGCAATATTTGATTCCCGGCTGGAAGTTTGACAACAAGCGCCCAAGCCTGGTGCGCTGACCCCGACGGACCGGATCAAACCGCTTGCGGTGTGGCTCTACCCGGTGCCACTCACGCCGCCCCGCAAGCTCACATCACCGCGCCCACTTGCCACGGCAAAAACTCGTCATTGCCATAACCCAGCACTTCGCTGCGCACTTTCTCGCCAGAGGCGTGGCGGATGATCGCGTCGAAGATGCGCTGGCTGATGACGGGCATGGCGGTGCCGGTGATGAGGTCGCCACAGTTCACGTCCATGTCGTCACCCATGCGCTCGAACAGGGCGTTGTTGGTGGCCAGCTTGATGGTGGGCACACCGGCACAGCCAAAGGCCGAGCCGCGCCCGGTGGTGAAACAGATGATCTGGGCACCACCGGCCGCCTGGCCGGTGGCCGACACCGGGTCGTAGCCTGGCGTGTCCATGTAGACAAAGCCTTTGGCATCCACCTGCTCGGCATACAGATAGACGCCATTGAGGGTGCTGGTGCCGCCTTTGGCCACGGCGCCCAGGGATTTCTCCAGGATGGTGGTCAAGCCGCCCGCCTTGTTGCCCACCGAGGGGTTGTTGTCCATCTGATTGCCATTGCGCGCGGTGTAGTCCTTCCACCACGCGATGCGGCTGATCAATTTGTGTGCAATGTCGGCGCTCGCCGCTCGGCGTGTCAGCAGGTGTTCGGCGCCGTAGATCTCTGGCGTTTCTGACAGGATGGTGGTACCTCCCTGCGCCACCAGCAGGTCGGACGCGCCGCCCAGTGCCGGGTTGGCGGTGATGCCGGAATAACCATCGGAGCCGCCGCAGTTCATGCCCACAATGAGGTGGCTGACTGACACCGGCTCGCGCTGGTAGGTGTTGGCGCGCGCCAGCATGGCGGTGATCTGGGCGATGCCTTTTTTGATCGCCGCCGCAGTCCCGCCTTCGGCCTGCATCACCACCTGTTGCAACATGCCGGGCTCGTGGGCGCCGACCCGTTCCACCAAGGGCGCAATCTGGTTTTGCTCGCAGCCCAGGCCCACAAACAACACGCCGGCAAAGTTCGGGTGGCGGGCATAGCCCACCAGCGTGCGACGCAAAATGTCCATGCCTTCACTGACCACACCCATGCCGCAGCCCAACGGGTGTGGCAACGCAACGACCCCGTCGATGTTGGGATAGGCCGCCAACCGTTCCGGATTGAAGTGGTTGGCAATGGCGCGCACCACGGTGGCCGAGCAGTTGACCGAGGCAATCACCGCGATGTAGTTACGCGTGCCGACCTTGCCGTTCGGGCGTTTGTAGCCCATGAAAGTGGCCGGGTGTTCCACCTTGGGCAACTCGCAAACCCCTTGCCCAATACCGTAGTCGCGCTCGAACTCGCCCATGCCCAGGTTGTGGGAATGGACGTGTTGACCTGCGCCGATGTCAGTCGTGGCGAAGCCGATGATCTGGTTGTAGCGGCGCACGGCATCACCCGACTTGATCTGATGCGCCGCCAGCTTGTGGCCCGGCGGCACCATGTCCGCCACCACCAGGTTTTCAGCGCCAAGCGTCGTGCCAGGCAACAATTGTTGGGTGGCGATCAGCACGTCGTCGTTGGCGTGTAAACGGATGAAAGGAGATTGGGCCATGTCATTTTCCTCAAAGCGGTGGGCACGAACCCAGGCAGGTCAGCAGCAAGTTGGGCGAATATACGACAAAAGTGAACAGCACTCAATATTTTTTGAAACATATTTTCATTTTTTGAGTATGGACGTTATTCTGACAACTTCGGTCCAGCCCGTGTTGGTTACCATGTCGGTAAAAAATCCAGGTGCCGATCCGCATACGATGGCCGCCACAGTTCATTGCGACAAATTATTTCAAGCAGAGGTGCAGCGTGGATATTCGTCGACTCAAGTTTTTTATCGTGACCGCTGAAGAGCGCAATATCGGCCGGGCGGCAGAGCGCCTTCACATCACGCAGCCCCCCCTGACCCGGCACATCCAGTCGCTCGAAGATGAGCTTGGGGTGCAGTTGTTCAGACGCACGAGCTCAGGAGTGGAACTCACCCAGGCCGGCATGGCGCTGCTGACGCACGCCCAAAACATCAGCGCCCACGTCGAACTGGCAATCGAGCAGATCAAGCGCGTGGCAGCGGGCAAGGAAGGGCGGATCGACATCGGCATTTTTGGCTCGGCCATGCTCGATGTCATCCCCCGAATCCTGAGTTCATTTTCTCTGGCATGCCCGCATGTCAACGTGGTGCTGCATAACGCGCCCAAAAACCGTCAACTCGAAGCCTTGCAGCAAGGGCGGATCATGATTGCCTTTGACCGCTATTTCCGCCCGATGCCAGAACTGCAGTCGGAGCTGATCAGCCAGGAGCCGTTGTGGATTGCATTGAACCAGCGCAATCCTCTGGTGCAAAAGGCCAGCATCACTTTGGCGGACCTGAAAGCCGAGCCACTCATCGGCGAGCAGGACCAAAGTGTCTTCTTTGCCAGTCAGGAGTTGTTCCGGCTGCAAAACTTCAGCCCCTTGATCGTTCACAAGGCGGCCGACATGATTTCGGCCGTGGTCATGGTGTCAGGGGGGTTTGGCAGTGCGCTGGTGCCGGAGTCGGTGCTCAACCTGAAGTTGCCCGAGGTGGTGTTTCGGCCCCTGGCGCCTGACATCGCATCCACGGTGGACCTGCACTGCGTTTACCGCAAGGACGAAAAATCGCCGCTGCTGGCGGCCTTGCTGGCGTGTATCCGTGACTTCAAGTGCCAGCATCCGATACCTTCAGGGTATCGACACATGCCCTAACAACATTGGACTGCAGCAAGCACCGCCACCTAGAATTTTTTTCGACATAGCGGTGAAAACCAGCCTGACCTCAACGGTCGGGCCTCTTCCCTCTTGTCAAAACCCCGTCAGGCGAGCCAGGTGGCACAAGCCAACCCGGTGCGCAAGACGACCAATCTATTACAAAATTTGGAGACGAGAAATGCATCAGATGTTAAGAACCAGAAAAACGGCAGTGGCCATTGCGGTTGGCGCGACCTTGATACTTGGCGCCTGCGGCGGCGGCGGTGAGGTGGTCGACACGGGGATCGACAACAGCATTGCCCAACCGGTGATCAATGTGCAGGTCAAGAGCGTTCTGACGGTTGAAGGCAAGCAGTTCAAGGACTCGAACGGCAATGGCCAGCTGGACAAATATGAAGATTGGCGCCGCAGCGTCGACCAGCGCGTTGACGACCTGGTGGGCAAAATGACGCTTGAGGAAAAAGTCGGCCTGATGCTGATCAACACGCTGAACTCTGATGCGGGCGGCGCGGTTTCCCAAACGGCGTTCGACTACATCAACAAGCAAAAGATGAGCCGCTTTGTGTTTCGCAACGTGGTGACGGCGACGCCCACAGCGGGACAGGTCACCCCTGAGCAGGCGGCAAAGTTCACGAACGCCGTCCAGGCGATGACCGAAGCCACGCGCCTGGGCATTCCGGCGGTGTTCAAGTCGAACGCCCGCAACCATTACGAGAAAGACCCGCGCTTCGGCATCAGCGAGGCGGCGGGCGCCTTCACCGAATTCCCGAAGGAAGCGGGCCTGGCCTCGGCGTCGCTGGGCGCGGGCGACATGTCACTGATGAAAAACTTTGCCACGGTCATGGGCGATGAGTGGAAATCCATTGGCCTGCGCGGCATGTACGGCTACATGGCCGACCTCTCGACCGAGCCGCGCTGGTACCGCGTCCACGAAACCTTCACCGAGGATGCCGACCTGAACGCCAGCATCATGAAGACGCTGGTGCAAACCCTGCAGGGCCCCACGGTCAAGGATGGCACCTCGGTCAATCCGAACTCTGCCGTCGCGCTGACATTGAAGCATTTCCCCGGTGGCGGCCCGCAAGAGGGCGGCTTCGATCCGCACTACGCTCACGGCAAGAATCAGGTTTATCCAGGCGGCAATTTCGGTTATCACCTCAAGCCGTTCATGGCAGCCATGGAAGCCGGCGTCTCGGCAGTCATGCCGTACTACGGCGTGCCAATCAACGTGACCTATGAAGGCGTCACCTACGACCAGACCGGCATGGCTTTTTCGAAGCAAATTGTCACCGACCTGCTGCGCGGCAAACTCGGCTTCAAGGGCTATGTGAATTCCGACACCGGCATCATCAACGACCGTGCCTGGGGTCTGGAAAAGAATACCGTTGCGGAACGCGTTGCTGCAGCACTCAATGGCGGTACGGAAACACTGTCGGGGTTCAGCACGAACAAGACCATCATGGATCTGGTCACGGCCGGTTTGGTCACTGAAGCCCGGGTCACCGAAGCCGCAAAGCGCCTGCTGAAAGAGCAGTTCCAACTGGGCCTGTTCGAGAACGCGTACGTCGATTCAAGCAAGGCGGCCGGCATCATCGGCAGCGATGCGAACCGCGTCGTGGGCATGGACATTCAGCGTAAATCGATCGCGTTGCTGCAGAACCAGGATCAGGCTGCCGGCGGCAAGACCCTGCCACTGCAAGCCGGCGCCAAGGTCTACACCATGGGCCTGGCCAAAGCCGATGTCGAGAAGTACGGCTACACCGTGACCGACGGGGAAAAGAATGCCGCCACCGGAGCGTCCTTGCCTACGGATGCCACCACCGGTGACGTCGTCGGACGCCCGAGCGCCGTCGGCAGCGACTATGCGGTGATCCGGGTGGAAGTGTCGAACAACAAGCTAGTGCCGGGCACCAACACCAGGTACACCAGCACCTACAAGAGTGATGATCCTGCGACCGGCGGCCGCATCAACCCGGCCACCGGCAAGTCCTGGGGTTCCGAAGACCGTTGCGTTGCCAAAGCTGATTACTCGGTCGAGGATTCCACCAAGGCCTGTCTGGATAACGGTCTCGGATTCGGCGGCTCCTTCCCATGGGAAAACGGCATGATGTCGTTCACCGAGATGGCCGCTGCGCAGTCGTGGAAAATCTCGCCATCGCTGGCCGACATCCAGAAGGTCATGCAGGAAGTGGGTGACCCGAAAAAGGTCGTGCTCAGCATCTACTTCCGCCAGCCCTATGTTCTTGACGATGCCAGCGGGCTGAAGAATGCCGGCGCCATCGTGGCCGGCTTCGGCGTGAGCAACACCGCACTGTTGGACGTGCTGAGCGGCAAGGTGCTGGCCACGGGCGCGGCGTTCAAACCGCAAGGCAAGTTGCCGTTCGCCCTGGCCAACAACTCGAAGGCCATTGTCGACAACCAGCCTGACGTTCCGGGCTATCCGGCGAAGGACACGCTGTATCCGTTCGGCTTCGGTTTGAGCTACTAAAAGGTGATCTGGCTGGCTCGACGCACCGGCGAAAACTGGTGTGCCGAGCGGTCGCCAAGCCCGGGCCATTGCCGCGATGCTGGCAATAGTCTTCCGCCTGCAACCTACAACCTGATTGAGTTTTAGCTTTTATAACCGCGTTCAAAAGGAGACATGCATGAACGCACATCGTGATATTTTTTCTTGGCCAGACCGGTAGCAATTGGGGTCGGTCTGCTGATTCGACAACGGTGTCACTGGCCCCGGCACCCTCTTCGGCGGCGACCCGAAGAAGGTGGTCCCGCGCGTCTACTTCCGCGCACCGTTTGTCATGGACGACGCCAGCGGTCTGAAGAAGGCCGGCGCGATCCTGGTGACCGTCGGTGTCACCGATGTGGCCATGATGGACGTGCTCTCGGGCAAATTCAAAAGATGCCGTTTGCGTTACCCAAGACCCAGAAGGCGGTGCAGGAACAGAAAACCGATGTGCCCGGCTTTGACGAAACAACCGACGGCGCACTCTACAAGTTTGGTCACGACCTGACCTATCGAGTTGCGTTGTGAATGCTGCATTCCAAATAATCAAAACATTGTTTTAATTTTTATTGAAATCAGTTTCAAATTGGTGTAGAGTCCGCACCTATCGATCACATCGACTGTCGCTCATCCCGGTGACAGCCACACAAAAGAGACGGAGCAGCCCCCCATGAAGCCATTTATGAACGCCGATTTCCTCTTGCCGGACGACTGCTCCAGGCGGTTGTTCCACGAGTACGCGGCCCAGATGCCGATCCTTGACTACCACTGCCACCTGCCACCTGCAGACATCGCCAGCAACGCCACCTTCAGCAACATGGCCCATGCCTGGCTGGGTGGCGACCACTACAAATGGCGCGCCATGCGCTCCAATGGCGTGCCCGAGGCCGACATCACCGGCCACGAACCCGACTACGACACCTTTCTGGCCTGGGCCAGAACCGTGCCGCGCCTGGTCGGTAACCCGCTCTACCACTGGACGCACCTGGAGCTGCAGCGCTACTTCGGCATTCACGACGCCCTGTCGGAAAGAACCGCCCCGGCCATCTGGGAGGCCTGCAACACCCAGATCGTCACACCAGAATTCGGTGCCCGCTCGCTGCTGATGCGCATGAACGTGCGCGCTGTCGGCACCACCGACGACCCGGCTGATACGCTTGCGCACCATATCGCCTACGCCGCAGTGCGTCAAGCGGGTGAACCCGTGATGGTGCCCAGCTTCCGCCCCGACCGCGCGCTGGCCACCGATGACCTGGCTGTCTGGAAAA
>NZ_JAMPXE010000115.1 GCF_023701345.1 Rhodoferax sp.
CGGCTCTTCCAGCGTTTTGAGCATGGCGTTGAACGCCGTGTTGGTGAGCATGTGCACTTCGTCGATCATGAACACCTTGAACCGGCCCTGCACCGGCTTGTACACCGCCTGCTCCAGCAGCGCCTGGACCTCGTCCACGCCCCGGTTGGAGGCGGCATCAAGCTCGGTGTAGTCGACAAAGCGGCCACTGTCGATGTCTGTGCAGGCCTGGCAGACACCGCAAGGGGTGGCGGTGATGCCACCCAGGCCGTCGGTGCCCTGGCAGTTGAGCGACTTGGCCAGGATGCGCGACACCGTGGTCTTGCCGACGCCGCGCGTGCCGGTAAACAGGTAGGCGTGGTGCAGGCGCTGGCTGGTGAGCGCGTTGGTCAGGGCTTGCACCACGTGGTCCTGGCCCACCATTTCAGTGAAATTACGGGGACGGTATTTACGGGCGAGCACAAGGTATGACATTTCTTGATTCTAAAGGGCCCTACAAACCGTAAACTAGTTGTTCCGGAGGCGTCGCCCAATGCCTGACCGGTAAGTCCATCCAATTTGACAATTTTGAAGGAGAAGCACCATGGCAGGTAAATTTGAAATCAGCAAGTCAAAAAACGGAAAGTTTCTGTTTAACCTGAAAGCGGGTAATGGCCAGATCATTCTGACCAGCCAGATGTACGAATCCAAGACCGACGCCACCCAGGGCATTGAATCGTGCAAAACCAACGCCGCAGTGGACGAGCGCTTTGTGCGTGCCGAGTCCACGTCCGGCCAGCCTTATTTCAGCCTGAAGGCAGCCAACGGCCAGATCATTGGACGAAGCGAGATGTATTCCTCAGAAGCTTCACGCGAGAACGGCATCGCCTCCGTCAAGAGCAACGCCCCGGGAGCCCCCACAAACGATCTGACAGGGGCATAAGGCTTTACAATCGAAAACGACGAGCCTTCCCGCATGGTGAAGCGGCCAACCGGGTCAGGTGGGGAACCAAGCAGCCCTAACTGTGGAGCCAGTGCCGGGGTCAAGGCTCGTCACCCTCATTGAGATCATCTCGTTCATCAAGCAGTGCAGACAGGGTGAGGCGCGTGATCCGCCCCTCTGCCTTTCTAACTATGAAACCTGTAGCGCAGGCTAAATTTGCGCTATAGTTTCAAAGAAAAAAACGCCACAAAATACCTGATTTCCTGTTGGCTTTTATGGCCCATCAGGTCTTTCAACTACCCCAGCCTCTTGGAGACGAGTTTCATGACTTCCAAAGACAATATTGCCATTGGTCAATTGTTGAGCCTGCTGGAGTCACGTTACGCCATCCGGGTGTTGTGGGCCTTGAAAGACGGGCATCCGCAAACCTTTCGCATCCTGCAGGACAGCGTTGGCAACATCACACCCAACACGCTCAACACCCGCATCAAGGAATTGCGGGCAGCGGGCTTTCTCGACCACGGCAGTGACGGCTACCTGGCCACAGCCATGGGCTTGGACCTGCTCAAGCGCATGGGCGATTTGACCGCTTTTGCCAACAAATGGGTGGCCAGCCAAACCCCAGTCAGGGTTTAAAATACAACTTTTCCCCTCAACGACCATTCATATGACTACAACTGCTTCCGGCCTTACCATTGAAGACACCGTCCTGGGCAGCGGTGCGGTGGCCACTGCTGGCCAAAATGTCACCGTGCACTACACCGGCTGGCTCTACCAGAACGGCCAGCAGGGTGCCAAATTTGACTCCAGCAAAGATCGGCGCGACCCGTTTGTGTTCCGCCTGGGCGCCGGCATGGTGATCAAAGGCTGGGACGAAGGCGTGGCCGGCATGCAGGTGGGCGGCGCGCGCACCCTCATCATCCCGCCCGAGCTGGGTTATGGCGCACGCGGTGCCGGCGGCGTGATTCCACCCAATGCCACCCTCAAGTTTGACGTTGAGTTGCTGAATCTCGGTTAAGCCGTGGCGATCGGCCGCCTGGGCGGCCAAATGAAGCAGCGGGCTTGTTTGGCCCGCTTTTTTCTGCCTTGGCGGGTTTGTCACTTTTTTTGCCCGGATGCCCTTGTAAAAACGGTTTGCAGCCCAATCTCTCAAAAACTTGTTGTTTCACAACCATTCACACCTGCATGACCCACCCTAGCACGACCCCACCCGGCTCCGAACCTTCCACGGCCGGCACGCCCAACCCCGTTGACACCCCCAGCACCGATTCGGCCTTGCCTGAACTGGAAACGCAGACCCTGGCCAGCTGTCAGGCTGACATCGTTCTGCTGCAGGCCAAATGCAACGATCTGGCCGACCAGTATTTGCGCGCCAAGGCCGATACCGAGAACGCCCGGCGCCGCGCCGACGATGAAGTGTCCAAGGCGCGCAAGTTTGCGCTGGAGTCGTTTGCCGACAGCCTGTTGCCGGTGGTCGACAGCCTGGAAGCCGGTCTGGCGATCAAGGACGCCACGCTGGATCAATTGCGCGAAGGCTCCCAGGCCACGCTGCGCCAGTTGGTCTCGGCACTGGAGCGCAACAAGATCATTGCCATCAATCCGGCTGCCGGCGACAAGTTTGATCCGCACCAGCACCAGGCCATCAGCGTGGTGCCCTCCGAGCAGGAGGCCAACACCGTGGTCACTGTGCTGCAAAAGGGTTACCTGATTGCCGAGCGTGTGCTGCGCCCGGCGCTGGTGACCGTGGCCGCCGCAAAATAAAGCGACTGCCCGGCTTGAAATAAGCGCCGGCAGCCACACCTTATCCACATTCGAATTTCAAAACCCTCACGGGCGCTTGCACCGGCTGCACAACAGCCGGGCAACTGCTCCAACATTTAAGGAAGCATCATGGGAAGAATCATTGGTATTGACTTGGGCACCACCAACAGCTGTGTGGCCGTCATGGAAGGCAACACCGCCAAAGTGATCGAAAACGCCGAAGGTGCCCGCACCACGCCGTCCATCATTGCCTATCAGGAAGACGGTGAAGTGCTGGTGGGCGCCTCTGCCAAGCGCCAGTCGGTCACCAACCCAAAAAACACCCTGTACGCGGTGAAGCGCCTGATTGGTCGCAAATTCGCTGAAAAAGAAGTGCAAAAAGACATCGACCTGATGCCCTACAAAATTGCCGCCGCCGACAACGGCGACGCCTGGGTCGAAGTGCGCGGCAACCGCATGGCACCGCAGCAGGTCAGCGCCGACATTCTTCGCAAGATGAAGAAAACCGCTGAAGACTACCTGGGTGAAACCGTGACCGAAGCGGTCATTACCGTGCCGGCCTACTTCAACGATGCCCAGCGCCAGGCCACCAAGGACGCCGGTCGTATTGCCGGCCTCGATGTCAAACGCATCATCAACGAGCCCACGGCTGCCGCGCTGGCCTTTGGCATGGACAAGAACGAAAAAGGCGACCGCAAGATTGCGGTGTATGACCTCGGCGGCGGCACCTTTGACGTGTCGATCATCGAAATTGCTGACGTCGATGGCGAGAAACAGTTCGAAGTGCTGTCCACCAACGGCGACACCTTCCTGGGTGGCGAAGACTTTGACCAGCGCATCATCGACTTCATCATCGCCGAGTTCAAGAAAGACCAGGGTGTTGACCTGAGCAAGGACGTGCTGGCCCTGCAGCGCCTGAAGGAAGCCGCTGAAAAAGCCAAGATCGAGCTCTCCAGCAGCGCCCAGACCGACATCAACCTGCCCTACGTGACCGCCGATGCCTCGGGCCCGAAACACCTGAACATCAAGCTCACCCGCGCCAAGCTGGAAAGCCTGGTCGAAGAGCTGATCGAGCGCACCATCGCCCCCTGCCGCACCGCCCTGAAAGACGCCGGTGTCAGCGCCTCCGACATCAACGACGTGATTCTGGTCGGCGGCATGACCCGCATGCCCAAGGTGCAGGAAAAGGTCAAGGAATTGTTTGGCCGCGAGCCGCGCAAGGACGTCAACCCGGACGAAGCCGTGGCTGTGGGTGCCGCGATCCAGGGTCAGGTGCTCTCGGGCGACCGCAAGGACGTGTTGCTGCTCGACGTGACGCCCCTGAGCCTGGGCATTGAAACCCTGGGCGGTGTCATGACCAAGATGATCACCAAGAACACCACCATTCCGACCAAGTTTGCCCAGACCTTTTCGACCGCCGACGACAACCAGCCCGCGGTCACCATCAAGGTGTTCCAGGGCGAGCGCGAAATCGCTGCTGGCAACAAGCTGCTGGGCGAGTTCAACCTGGAAGGCATTCCGCCAGCCTCACGCGGCACGCCGCAAATCGAAGTGTCCTTTGACATCGACGCCAACGGCATTTTGCATGTGGGCGCCAAGGACAAGGGCACCGGCAAGGAGAACAAGATCACCATCAAGGCCAACTCCGGCCTGACCGAAGCTGAAATCCAGCAAATGGTCAAGGATGCTGAACTCAACTCGGCCGATGACAAGCGCAAACTGGAACTGGTGCAAGCCAAGAACCAGGCCGATGCCAGCCTGCACAGCGTCAAGAAGAGCCTGGCAGAGTACGGTGACAAGATCGATGCGGCCGAAAAAGCCAGCATCGAAGAAGCCATCAAGCAGCTCGAAGAAGCCCTCAAGTCCGAAGACAAGGCTGCCATTGACGAGAAGAGTGCCGCCCTCATGACGGTGAGCCAGAAGCTCGGTGAAAAAATGTACGCCGACATGCAGGCCAAGCAGGCGGCTGAAAGCGCGCAGGCCGGCGACGCCGGTCAGGGTGCGCCAGGTGGTTCGGCCCAGGCCGACGACAATGTGGTGGACGCAGAAGTGAAAGAAGTCAAGAAGCCCTAAGCACCTGTTTTCACGCTGTTTTTAAACCATTGGTGAGCGCCGCGCTGAACCTCGAAAGTTCACCGCGGCGTTTGCGTTGACATCAGGCAAGACCAGACCATGTCCAAAAGAGATTATTACGAAGTGCTGGGTGTTCCCAAGAACGCCTCGGACGAAGAAATCAAGAAGGCCTATCGCAAACACGCGATGAAGCACCACCCTGACCGTAACCAGGGCGATACCGCCAAAGCGGCCGAAGAAAAGTTCAAGGAATCCAAGGAAGCCTACGAAATGCTGTCCGACCCGCAAAAGCGGGCCGCCTACGACCAGCACGGCTTTGCCGGGGTTGACCCGAACATGCGCGGCGGCGCGGGCGGGGAAGCCTATGGCGGCTTTGCCGAGGCATTCGGTGACATTTTTGGTGACATGTTCGGCCAGCAACGGGGGGGCCGTGCCGGCGGGCGCCAGGTGTACCGCGGCGGCGACCTGAGCTACGCCATGGAGGTCACGCTGGAAGAAGCCGCCAAGGGCAAGGACGCGCAAATCCGCATCCCCAGTTGGGACAACTGCGACACCTGCCATGGCAGCGGTGCCAAACCAGGCACCCAGGTCAAGTCCTGCGGCACCTGCGGCGGCTCGGGCGCGGTGCAAATGCGCCAGGGCTTTTTCAGCGTGCAGCAGACCTGCCCAACCTGTCGCGGCACCGGCAAGGTCATTCCCGAGCCTTGCACCGCCTGCCATGGCCAGGGCAAGATCAAAAAACAGAAAACTCTCGAAGTCAAGATTCCGGTGGGAATCGACGACGGCATGCGCATCCGCAGCGCGGGCAACGGCGAGCCCGGCACCAACGGCGGGCCACCGGGTGACCTGTACATTGAAATCCGCCTGAAAAAACACGACATCTTCGAGCGTGACGGCGACGACCTGCACTGCTCGGTGCCGATCAGCATCATTACCGCCACGCTTGGCGGCGAAATCGACGTGCCCACGCTCGAAGGCAAGGCGGCCATCGACATCCCGGAAGGCACGCAAACCGGCAAGCAGTTCCGCTTGCGCGGCAAGGGCATCAAGGGCGTGCGCTCAAACTACCCCGGCGACCTGTACTGCCACATTCTGGTTGAAACCCCTGTCAAATTGACCGAACACCAGCGCAAGCTGATGCGCGAACTCGACGAGTCATTCAAAAAAGGGGGCAGCAAACATTCGCCCACCGGCGACAGCTGGACCGATCGGCTGAAAAGCTTTTTCAGTTGATATTTGTCGTCTGTCAGCCCTGTAAACAGTCCAAAATGAAGCCACGCTGTTGAGTTGCAACGGCGTGGCTTTTTGCTTGGGCAACACAAGGAGACCTTGACATGGGTGTGACCATCACTTTCCTGGGCGGTGCCGGCACCGTGACCGGCTCCAAATACCTGGTACAGCACGACGGCAAGCGCCTGCTGGTGGACTGTGGCCTGTTCCAGGGTTACAAGCAATTGCGCCTGCGCAACTGGGCGCCGCTGCCGGTGCCGCCCGACCAGATCCATGCGGTATTGCTGACCCACGCCCACCTCGACCACAGCGGCTACCTGCCGCTGCTGGCCAAGGAAGGCTTTGCAGGCCATGTCTATGCCAGCCGGGGCACGCGCGACCTGTGCCGCATTTTGTGGCCCGACAGCGGTCACATCCAGGAAGAAGACGCTGCGTTTGCCAACCGCCATGGCTTTTCCAAACACGCCCCTGCCCTGCCCCTGTACACGCGGCAGGACGCGCTCGATGCGCTGCCATTGCTGAAGGCGGTGGAGTTCGACAAGACCATCACGCCCATGCCGGGCTGGAAGGCCACCTTCAGTCCGGCCGGGCACATTTTGGGGGCGTCGAGCATCCTGCTCGAAGTGGCGGGTCGGCGCATTTTGTTCTCTGGCGACCTGGGCCGCCCGGACGACCTGATCATGAGCCCACCCGATGCCGCGCCACAAGCCGACACCGTGCTGATCGAGTCCACTTACGGCGACAGGATCCACCCCAGGGAAGATATTCCGGCCGAGCTGGCACCCGCCTTGCAGCGCGTGGCCAAGCGTGGCGGCGTGGCCGTGGTGCCGGTGTTTGCCGTAGGCCGTGCCCAGGCCTTGCTGCACGCCATTCACCTGCTCAAGATGAAGGGCGAGCTGCCAAGCTCGCTGCCGGTTTTCCTCGACAGCCCGATGGCGGTACACACCACCCATTTGTTTGAAGACCACCCCGGCGAGCACCGCCTGAGCCACCAGGACGCGCGTGCCCTGACCCACAACGCCACCATGATCAACAGCACCGATGAATCCAAAGCCCTGGCCAGCCGCCACGGCCCGATGGTGATTTTGTCAGCCAGCGGCATGGCCACGGGCGGGCGCGTGCTGCACCACCTGGCGCACTATGCCGGCAACCACCGCAACATGATCATCCTGACGGGCTACCAGGCACCCGGCACGCGCGGTGCCACGCTGGCCAGTGGCGCCAAGTCGGTGCGCATCCACGGCCGCGATGTCGAAGTCAACGCCGAAGTGGTGCAACTCGAATCCGCCTCGGCCCATGCCGATGCCAACCAGTTGCTGGCCTGGCTGCGCACCATGCCCGAATCGCCCGACCAGGTTTATGTGGTGCACGGCGAGCCTGGTCCCGCCGACACGCTGCGCAGCCGCATCAAACACGAACTTGGCTGGCGTGCCGTGGTCCCCGAGCACGGCTCGACCTGGCCTACATAATGTTGGGGTCAGAGCACGTCGCTGCGCGAGTGGTCTGACCCGCAAGTTCTTCGCAAAACATTCAAGATGCACTACCTGACCGCTGCCTTTTACAAATTTGTCGACCTGCCCGATTACGCCGCACTCAAAGAACCCCTGCTGGCGGTGTGCCAGCAGCAAGGCGTCAAGGGCATGATCCTGCTGGCTTGCGAGGGCATCAACAGCACCATCGCCGGCCCAGCCGATGGCGTGCGCGCGGTGCTCGCCTATTTGCGCCAGGACCTGCGGCTGGCCGACCTGCAACACAAGGAAGCCTGGTCGGACAAGCCACCGTTTTACCGCATGAAGGTGCGCCTGAAACGCGAAATCGTCACGCTGGGCGTGCCCGAGGCCAACCCGGCCAAACTGGCTGGCACCTATGTCAAACCGGCCGACTGGAACCAGCTGATCTCCGACCCGGACGTGGTGGTGGTGGACACCCGCAACCACTACGAGGTGGACATTGGCACTTTCACCGGCGCGCTGAATCCGCACATCGACAGCTTTTCACAATTGCCGCAGTGGGTCGAACAAACAGCAGCACTGAACCCGGTCACCGGTAAAAAACCCAAGGTTGCGATGTTTTGTACCGGCGGCATTCGTTGCGAAAAATCGACGGCCCTGCTGCGCGCCCAGGGCTTCGATGAGGTCTACCACCTGGAAGGCGGCATTCTGAAATACCTGGAAACCGTGCCGCCAGAACAAAGCCTGTGGCAAGGGGCGTGTTTTGTCTTTGACGAACGGGTGGCGGTGGGTCACGGCCTGGCGGTGGGAGACTACGGCCTGTGCCGGGCGTGCCGACTGCCGATCAGCGAGGCCGACAAGTTGTCGCCGCTGTTCGAAGATGGCGTCAGCTGCGCGCGCTGCCACGCCATCACCAGCGAAAGCCAAAAATCGGGTGCCCGTGAACGCAAGCGCCAGTGGGACCTGGCCAAGGCGCGCGGCCTGGACTGGGTTGGAGCCTCCAAATAAGCTATCCGGTCCTGTACTCGTTTCGCCGCTGCCCCTACGCCATGCGCGCGCGCCTGGCGCTGGCGGCCAGCGGCCAAACCTGCGAATTGCGCGAGGTGGAACTGCGTGCTAAACCGGCTGAACTGCGGCAAGTGTCGGCCAAGGCCACGGTGCCCGTGCTGGTCGAGACAGACGGGCATGTACTGGACGAAAGTCTCGACATCATGTTGTGGGCGCTGCAGCGCCATGACCCGCTGCACTGGCTACCTGCCGATGACGGGCTGACGGATGCCCTGTTTTTAATCAAGCGCTGTGACAACGAGTTCAAGCCCCAGCTGGACCGATTCAAATACCCGAACCGGTTTGGCATTGCTGATCTAGATGCGCCCCGTGACCTTGGCGCTGTTTTTCTAGTTGATCTTGAGCAGCGCCTGACCCAAGAGCCTCACCTTTCAGGTGCACACTGGGGCTTGGCAGATGCCGCCGTCGCGCCCTTTGTGCGTCAATTCGCGCACACCGACAGCGCCTGGTTTGCCAGCCGCCCCTGGCCCAATCTGCAGACCTGGCTGGCCAATTTTGAGGCCGCGCCGCTGTTTCAGCGTGTCATGACCAAGCACCCGCCGTGGCAAGCAGGGCAGACTCAGACGCTGATTTTCACAGAGCCGGCGCTTTGACCGGCAGGGTTGTGGATCGGGCAGATGTTGTGCCCGGCCCGCAGCCCGAGTTACGGCAGCACATCCCGGATTGCGCTGCGCTGCATCCGGACGACGCCACGCTACATAGACCCTATCAGTACGCCTCCAGCGCCAGCGCAGTCACACAAGCCGCCCCTTCCACAATACTGTCACGCAGCCCCGGGGCCTTGGTCAACAGGTGGTCGGCGTAGAAACGTGCGGTGGTGATCTTGGCCCGCATGAAGGCCGTGTCCAGGCCCTTGTCCAACTGGTCTTGCGCCACCAGCAAGGCGCGCGCCAATTGCCAGCCCGCCATCAGGTTACCCGCCAGCATCAGGTAGGGCACGCTGCCGGCGAAGACATCGTTGGGCCTGGTTTTGGTGTTGCCCACGACAAAGTCCACCACATCAAGGAACGCCTGCCGTGCGGCCTTGAGGCGCCTGGCCACGGCCTGGGCGTCGTCGCTGCCGTTTTGCAGCAGAGCGACTTCGGTGGCCTCGATCTGCGCGGCAATGCCTTTGGCGGTCTGGCCGCCATCACGCGCCGTCTTGCGCCCCACCAGGTCGTTGGCCTGGATCGCGGTGGTGCCTTCGTAAATGGTCAGGATCTTGGCGTCGCGGTAATACTGGGCGCAGCCGGTTTCTTCAATGAAACCCATGCCACCATGCACCTGCACGCCAAGGGATGTCACTTCCAGGCTCATCTCGGTGCTGTAGCCCTTGATCAGCGGCACCATGAATTCATAAAACGCATGATTTTGCTTGCGCGTCTCGGTATCGGTATGGTGATGTGCTGCGTCATAAGCCGCAGCCGCCACGCTGGACAGGGCCCGGCAGCCCTCGGTGTAGGCGCGCATGGTCATGAGCATGCGCTTGACATCGGGGTGGTGGATGATGGGGCCGGCCGCTGGCAGTGAACCATCGACCGGGCGGCTTTGAATACGCTCCCTGGCAAATTCCACCGCCTTTTGGTAGGCCCGGTCGGCAATGGCAATGCCCTGCACACCGACGCCGTAGCGCGCGGCATTCATCATGATGAACATGTACTCCAGGCCGCGGTTTTCCTGGCCGACGAGGTAGCCCACCGCACCACCGTGGTCGCCAAACTGCAGCACCGCCGTGGGGCTGGCCTTGATGCCCATTTTGTGCTCGATGGACACG
>NZ_JAMPXE010000006.1 GCF_023701345.1 Rhodoferax sp.
ACCGTGGCGCCCACCTCGGGCTTTTTGCTGACGCGCATGTGCGCCGCCACCTGGTTGCCAGCCAGCACCCGCTCGATCAGCAACTCCAGCTTGCCGCCGCTGGCTTTGGCGCCAAACAGGCGCGCGTTCATGACCCGGGTGTCGTTGAAGACCATCAGGTCGCCGCGCTGCAGCAGCGAGGGCAGGTCTTTAAAAATGCGGTCAGCGGGCTCGCTGGCACTGCCGTCGAGCAGGCGTGAGCCGCTGCGCTCAGGCGCCGGATGCTGGGCAATCAACTCGGCGGGTAGTTCAAAGTCGAAGTCACTTAATCGATAGGTGCGCAGGGCGGCAGACGTGTGGGGCATGGGCTGGAAAGGTGCGTACGCACCGGGCGGTGTGAGAAGGGGATCTGGATTGTCGCCGTGTTATACCGGCCAGACCACGCCGTGGTCGTTCAGAATGGCATCCATCGGCAGGTCGTGTGGTTCGGGCTCGAAGTCGGGCAAAAAGTCGGTGCCAAAGCCCAGGCCCACGGTGAACGGGCGCGGGTTGAGGTTGGCCAGGGTGCGGTCATAAAAACCGCCGCCGTAGCCCAGCCGGTAGCCGCCAGCGGCATAACCGACACAGGCGACAAACAGCAGTGTGGGCGTGATGACCTCGGTGTCTTTGGGTTTGGGAATGCCGTAGGCATCATCTTCCATCGGGCAACCGGGATACCAGGTGTGAAAGGCCAGGGTTTTGTGAACTTTGTCGACTACCGGGAGTCCTATTTTTCGCAGTTGCTGTTGTTCAATGAGTTCACCGTCTTCTTTCCAGCGGTGCAGGGCTGGCAGCGGGTCAAACTCCCCCTTGATTGGCCAATAAGCGCCAATCACGGTGTCGGGACGCCCCACCAGCCAGATGCGCAGCACCTGCTGCAGCATGGCAACACGCTGCTGGCGGTCCGGCAGTCGCAAGCGTTGCTCAATCAGCCGCTTGCGCAAAGCTTTTTTTTCAATGGCCTTTTGTTCGTCAGAATTATTCATAATCACACCATGCAGTTCAGAACCATTTTGACATTGATTGGCTTGCTTGGCGCGCTGGGCAGCCTGCCCGCGCTGGCCCAAGGCCAGACACCCGGCTTGAGCGCGTCCGATGCGGTGATATTGGAGATGCGTGAGGCTTTTGCCAAGGGTCAAACCAGTCGCCTGACCGAGCTGTTGCCGCGCGCCGATGGCCACGTGCTGGCGCCCTGGGCGGCTTATTGGGAGCTGCACGCCCGTCTGGAGGCGGCCGAGCCCAGGGAGATCAGTCGTTTTCTAAGCCGCTTTGCGAATACCTATCAGGAAGACCGCTTGCGCAACGACTGGTTGCTGTTGCTCGGGCAACGGCAGGAATGGGGCACTTTCATGGCCGAGTACCCCAATTTCCGCATGAACGATGACCGTTCGGTCCAGTGCTACGCCTTGCTGACCGACTTCAAGTCAAGTGAACGCGATGTGGCGCAACAAGTTGAGGTCCGGTGGCTGGCCCAGCGCGATGCCGATGAAGGCTGTGCGGCTGCCGCAGAGCAGCAACTCAAAGCCGGAAAGCTCCAGCCTCAGACAGCCTGGTTGCGTGCGCGCCTGGGAATGGAAAATGGCAACCAGCGAAACGGTAACCAGCGTATTGCCGTCCAGGCCGTCGGCCTGCTTGACGCCGAATGGGCCAACACGGCCAGCGCCATTTATGGCAATCCCGAGCATTACCTTGAAGGCAAGCTGCTGGCGCTGCGTCTGCGCACCAAAGAGCTGGTCACGCTGGCCATGATTCGCCTCGCTGTCAAGGATCCCGACCTCGCAGCCCTTGAAATTAGCAAGCTGCGCTGGAAAACCCAGCTCAGTCAGGAGGAGCGCAGTTGGGTCTGGGGCGTGATCGGCAAGAGCGCCGCCATGCGACTGTCTGACAAGTCGCTGGCCTATTTCATGAAGGGCGAAGACAAACTGATGCAGGCCGACCACCTGGCCTGGAAGGTGCGTGCGGCGCTGCGTGCGGGTAACTGGGAACAGGTGGCCGCCGCCACTGCGGCCATGAGCGAGAGCCAGCGTCAGGACGCCACCTGGGTTTATTGGCGGGCACGGGCCCTGCTGGCGCTGGCCAAAACGCCAGCTGATCGTGTCGAGCCCCAGCGCCTGTTGCAAAGTGTGGCCGGCGTGCAGGGTTTTTACGAATTGCTGGCACAAGAGGAATTGGGTCTGGCGATCACCCCGCCACCTATGCCCGAGCCCCTGACCGAGGCTGAAAAGACGGCCGCCAGCAGCAACCCCGGCTTGCAGCGCGCGCTTGCCGCCATTGCCCTTGGACTGCGCAGTGAGGGTGTGCGTGAATGGAACTACAGCGCCAACTTGCACACCCTGGGCGGCATGAATGACCGCGAACTGTTGGCGGCCGCTGATCTGGCCTGCCGGCATGAGGTGTGGGACCGCTGCATCAATACCAGCGAACGCACCAGGAGCGTGATTGACCTGACGCAACGCTTTCCCATGCCGCACAAACAGGCGGTACTGGCGCGCACGCGTGAGATCGGGCTCGATCCGGCGTATGTCTATGGCCTGATCCGGCAGGAAAGCCGCTTTATTTTGGATGCCCGCTCTGGCGTGGGCGCCTCGGGCCTGATGCAGGTGATGCCCGCCACGGCGCGCTGGACCGCCAAAAAAATTGGCATGACCAGCTTCCAGCCCCACCAGATCACCGAGCGTGACACCAACATTGCGATTGGCACTGGCTACCTCAAGCTGGTGCTCGATGACTTTGCCGGCTCCATGCCGCTGGCCGCCGCCGCCTACAACGCCGGCCCCGGCCGGCCGCGCGCTTGGCGCGGTCAACCCGGCGCGCCGGTGCTGGAGGCTGCCATCTGGGCCGAAAACGTGCCCTTCAGTGAAACCCGTGATTACGTCAAAAAGGTACTGGCCAACACCACCATTTACGCGGCCATGATCAGCGGCCAGACCCAGTCGCTCAAAGCCCGGCTGGGCCAGGTGGGGCCGCCGGATGGCGCGCTGACTGTGAACCGTGACCTGCCTTGAACCTCATGATGAAACTCTACATTGGCAACAAAAATTACTCGTCCTGGTCGATGCGCTCCTGGGTGCTGCTGACCCAGGCCGGCATTGCGTTTGATGAGGTGATGGTGCGCTTTGACGCGTTCACCCCCGATTCGCAATTCAAGGCCACACTGCGGACTTTGTCGCCCACCGGCAAGGTGCCGGTGCTGGTGGATGGCGACCTGCTGGTGTGGGACACACTGGCCATTGCCGAATATGTGGCCGAGCAGTTCCCCGAGAAGGCGCTGTGGCCACGGGACAAGGCGGCCCGGGCCCGGGCGCGCAGCCTGTGCGCCGAGATGCACAGTGGTTTTGCCGGCCTGCGCTCGCATTGCCCGATGAACATCGAGGCCAGCCTGCCCGAGACGGGCGCACTGGTCTGGCGTGACCAGCCGGCGGTGCGTGCCGACGTGGCCCGCCTGGTCAGTATGTGGCAACAGTGTCTGGACGACCATGGCGGGCCCCTGCTGTTTGGCGACTTCAGCGTCGCAGATGCCTTTTTTGCCCCCGTTTGCTCTCGCTTGCTGACCTATGCCTTGCCCTTGCCCGCTGACATTGTTGCCTACGTCAAACGCGTCTGCGCGCTGCCGGGGGTCAAGGCATGGATCGATGGCGCGCTGGCCGAGCAGGATTTCCTGGATTTTGAAGAGCCTTACCGCTTGTCGCGCTGAGGTGCCGGGCCCTGACATGCAGCTCTATATGGTTGGCGGTGCGGTGCGCGATGCACTGATGGGGCTGCCGGTGAAGGATCGCGACTGGGTGGTGGTGGGGGGCACGCCGCAGCACATGCTGGACCAGGGTTTTGTGCCGGTGGGCAAAGACTTTCCGGTGTTCCTGCATCCGCAAACCCACGATGAATACGCACTGGCCCGCACTGAACGAAAAACTGCGCCTGGCTACCACGGTTTTGCCATCCATGCGGCGCCGGATGTGAGTCTGGAAGAAGACCTGGCACGGCGCGATCTCACCATCAATGCCATGGCCGTTGCTGCTGCGCAGCTCGGTCTGAACGGCGCATGGGACAAGCAAAATGTGATCGACCCTTATGGCGGAGTGCAGGACCTGGCTAACAAGGTGTTTCGCCATGTCAGCCCGGCGTTTCGTGAAGACCCGGTGCGTATTCTGCGGTTGGCGCGCCTGGCGGCGCGCTTTGCCGACTTCACGCTGGCCCCGGAAACTTTGCAACTCATGCGCGAGATGGTGGCCAGCGGTGAGGTGGCTCACCTGGTGCCCGAACGCGTCTGGCAGGAGCTGGCCAAAGGCCTGATGGAGGCCATGCCCTCGCGCATGTTTGCGGTGCTGCGCGACTGCGGCGCGCTGGCCCGATTGCTGCCTGAAGTGGACCGTTTGTGGGGCGTCGCGCAGCGTGCCGACTACCACCCCGAGGTCGATACCGGCGTGCATGTGATGATGGTGATGGACATGAGCGCGCGCCTGCAGACCCCGCTGCCGGTGCGGCTGGCCTGCCTGTGCCATGACCTGGGCAAGGGCAACACCCCAGTCGACATTCTGCCGCGCCATCTGGGGCACGAGCAGCGCAGCGCCGGCTTGCTGCACAGCCTGTGCGCGCGCCTGCGCGTGCCCACCGACTGTCGGGAACTGGCCGATGTGGTGGCACGCGAGCACAGCAATATTCACCGCTCTATCGCGCTCGATGCGGCCGCTCTGGTGCGGCTGCTGGAGCGCTGCGACGCGCTGCGCAAACCGGCGCGTTTCGCCCAGATTCTGCTGGCCTGCGAATGTGATGCGCGTGGACGGTTGGGCTACTTTGACGCAGCTTACCCGCAGCGGCCGCATTTGCAGGCGGTATTGTTGGCCGCCCAGGGGATCGACACCCATAAAATTGCCTCGGCTGCCATGGCTGGCGGCGCCAAAGGTCAAGATATAGCGAAGGTCATGCAGGCAGCCCGGGTGGCTGCGGTGCAGGCGGCTTTGGCGTCAAGGCGCCAGAGCGCATGAACTCCTCGGGTATGCTTGCATCATGTCTAGTTTGCTAATCATTGAAGACGACGAATTGCTGCGCGATGGCTTGTCTGCGCAGTTTACCCAGGCTGGCCACAGCGTCGTGGCTGCGGCGGATGGCGAGGCCGCGCAGGCTTTGCTGGAGACACATCGCTTTGACGGCGTGGTGCTCGATCTGGGTTTGCCCAAAATCAGTGGCATGGAGTTGTTGCGCTGGGTGCGCAAGCGCCTGCCCGCCTTGCCGGTGCTGATTTTGACGGCGCGTGAAGGGGTTGATGACCGGGTGCAAGGGCTTAACGCCGGGGCGGATGATTACCTCACCAAACCCTTCAACATGGCGGAACTGCAGGCCCGCATGGGCGCCTTGTTGCGGCGCGCCCGCCTGCCCGCATTTGGCGGCTCTCTCGAATTGGCGGCCAGCCCGACGGCGCGGCCGCTGCGGGTCGATGCCACGCTGCCACAAGCCTGGCTGGGGGACGAGGCGCTGGAACTCACGCAACGCGAGTGGGCCCTGTTGTCGTTGCTGGTTTCCCAGGCTGGTCGCGTGGTAAGCCGGGAGGATGTATTGGAAACCTGGCAGAGTGAGCCGGGGGAGCCCGGTGCCCTGGCCTCCAATGCGCTGGAGGTTTATATCCACCGGTTGCGGCGCAAGCTGGTGGACTCGGGACTGAATATTCGCAATGTACGTGGCCTGGGCTACATGCTGGAAACCGGCACGGCATAAACCCGCCAAGTCCCCATGACCACGGCCACCCCACTGCAGCCCCACGGGCAAGGTCTGTCACTCAAGCGTCAGTTGTTGCTGTGGTTGTTGCTGCCCCAACTGGTGTTGTTTCTGGTCGGCGGTGCCCTGGCTTACCGGGTTGCGCTGAAGTACGCCGAAAAAGCCATTGACCAGTCACTGACCCAGTCGGTGCGTTCGCTGGCGCGTCAGGTCAAGCCGATTGGTTCGGGCCTGCTGATTGATTTTCCGCGGGCCGCCCAGGACATCATCGAACAAGACCCCAAGGACCGCGTGAGCTACATGGTTTCGAGCCCACCCGGCAGTTTCCTGCTGGGCAACGGCAGACTGCCGGGCCCGGCTGAAGAACAGCAGCTGCCGACCCATGAAGCGCTGCTCTACAACGCCCAGGTGGACGGCAAACCGATGCGTGTGGCGTTGCTGGAGGTGGACTATGGTGATGCCGGCTCGCCCCAGCGCATGCGGGTCCAGCTGGCCAAGAGTCTGGCCGTGCAGCAGCGACTGACCACCGAGCTGATCGCCGACATGCTGGCGCCGCTGCTGTTGCTGGGCGTGGTGCTCAGCGTGCTGGTGTATGGCGGCATCTCCCGTGGTTTGCAACCCCTGACCCGGCTGCAGGCGCAACTGGGCGACCGGCGTGACCAGGTTCTCTCCGATGTGTCGCCGATCGAGATGACCCAGGCGCCGCAGGAAGTGCACGCGCTGGCCGGTGCAGTCAACCACTTGCTGGCCGCAGTGCGGCGCAGCCTGGGTCAGGAAAAGCGTTTTTTGAACGATGCCGCGCACCAGTTGCGCACCCCGCTGGCGGGCTTGATCAGTCAAACCGAACTGGCGCTGGCCGAGCAGGATCCACAAGCCCTGCGTGTGCGACTGGGCAAGGTACTTGCTGGCGCCCAGCGCAGTGCCCATCTGGTGCAGCAGTTGTTGTCGCTGGCGCGCAACGAGGTCGAGGTCAAGCTGCAGCCGTTGGATGTCGCCAGCCTGGCGCGCGAGGTGGCGCGCGACTGGACACCGCGCGCGCTCAAGGCCGGGATAGACTTGGGCTATGAGGGTGCCGACCACCTGATGCTCGCGGGGGAGGCTTTTTTGCTGCAAGAAGCGCTGAACAACCTGATCGACAACGCACTAAGGTATGCAGGGGTGGGCAGCGTTGTGACTTTGAGTGTGCAAACGCAGGGGTCGCAGGTGATACTCGAAGTCGCCGACAACGGGCCGGGCCTGTCAGCGCAGGACTTGCCGCATGTGTTCGAGCGCTTTTGGCGGGCCAGTGATGTGCCGGGGGGCTGTGGTTTGGGCTTGGCCATTGTGGCCGAGATCGCCCAGCGCCATGGCGGCGAGGCCCGGGTGCTGACGGTCCAGCCCCATGGGCTGCGGGTGCAGTTGTGCTGGACAGTGGGTCACGCCGACAATCAGCTTGCGTGATCCTCAGGGTCATTTTTTGGAAAAAAGAATTATGGTCAATGTAGATTCTGTAACCAGTGCCGGGCAGGCTGTTGCCGACTTCTGGCAAACCTTGCTGGCCAGTATCAGTCAGGGCGTGTGCGTGTTTGATGCCGATGGCTGTGTGGGCCAGTTCAATCCTTGTCTGCCCGAGTTGCTCGATGTGCCGCCAGAGTTTCTGGCAAGTGGTCCCTCTCTGCGCGAGATCTATGATTTTCAGATGCAGCGCGGTGACTTTGCTGGCGCCCCCCATCCGCTGGACCAACCGACCCAGCAGGCGTCCTCTGACGCTGACCCGGCTTTGGTGTCAGAGCATTGTTTGCGTTTGAGGCACCTCGGACGTACCCTGCAAGTGCAAACCAGGCGCCTGCCAGGCGCCGGCCTGGTGCAGACGGTGATGGATGTCAGTGATTACGTGCAGGCTGAGGCGGGTCGCAAGCGTGCCAATCAACTGCTTTTTGCCACCCAGGCGCTGGCCGAACTGGGCGGTTGGGAAGTGGACTTGCAGCACAACCAGGTGACCTGGACCGACGGTGTCTACCGCATTTTCGAAACCACCCCGCAAGCATTTACACCGTCACTCGCCACAGTCCGGCCCTTGTTCACCGAGGAGTCGCTGGCCATTTACGAAGCGTCCTTCCAGCCGTCGGGCCAGCCCACATCCACCCACGAGTTTGAAATTGAGATGCTGACCCTGAAGGGACGGCGCATTTGGCTGCATTCGCGGGGCACCACGACCTGGGAGAATGACCGTCCGGTCAAGCGCACCGCCATCGTGCAGGACATTACCCGGCGCAAACAGACCGAGATGGCCTTGCGCGACAGTGAGGCGCGCTGGAAACTGGCGCTGGAGAGCGTCGGTGACGGGGTCTGGGACTTGCAGGTGCAGAGTGGCGAACAGTACCTGTCGCCGAATCTGCTGCGCATGTATGGCTATGACGATGGCGAGCTCCAGTCCAGTGTGGCTGAACTTGATGCGCTGGTCCACCCCGAGGACCTGGGGCGCCTCCAGCTTGACCGGCAGGCCCACCTGGACGGCATCACGCTCACCTACAGTAATGAGCATCGGGTGCTGTGCAAGGACGGCAACTGGAAATGGGTGCACAGCCGCGGCATGGTGATCAGCCGCGATGCCCAAGGCAGGGCGCTGCGCATGTTGGGCACCCACGCCGACATCACCGAACGCAAGACGGCGGATGCGCTGGTCTGGCAGCAGGCGCATTTTGACGCGCTCACCGGCTTGCCCAATCGGCGTCTGATGCGCGAACGGCTGATTCAGGAAATCAAGAAATGCCGCCGCAGTGGGCACAAACTGGCGCTGTTGTTCATTGACCTGGACCACTTCAAGGAGGTCAATGACACGTTGGGGCATGACCGTGGCGACGAATTGCTGGTCGAGGCGGCGCAACGCATTCAGCGTTGTCTGCGGGAAACCGATACTGTGGCCCGCATGGGCGGCGACGAGTTCACGGTGATCATTACCGGCATGGCCGATGAGGCCAATCTGCAGAGCATCCTGCCCAAGCTGCTGAATACCCTGAGCGCGTCGTTCCAGTTGGGTCTGGACCAGGTTTTTGTGTCCGCCAGCATGGGTGTGACGGTCTACCCGACCGACACACTGGAGGTGGATGACCTGCTGAAGAACGCCGATCAGGCGCTCTACGTGGCCAAGGCGGCAGGGCGCAACCGGTTCAGCTTCTTCACGCCGGCGCTGCAGGAGGCGGCCATGCAGCGCGCCCAATTGACCCATGACCTGCGCGCCGCCTTGCCGGCGCAGGAGTTTCGCGTGGTCTACCAGCCGATTGTGACTTTGGCCACCGGCAAAATCCACAAAGCCGAGGCCCTGATCCGCTGGCAACATCCCAAGCGCGGCCTGATCAGCCCGGCAGAATTTATTCCAGTCGCCGAAAGCAGTGGCCTGATTGTGGAACTGGGGGAGTGGATTTTTGCCCAGGCGGCAGCCCAGGTGAAAAACTGGCGTGCCGAATTGCACCCGGAGTTTCAGGTCAGTGTCAACAAATCTCCCCTGCAGTTTGAAAACCCGAATCCCAACCATATTCCCTGGATCGATCAATTGCGTGTGCTCGGGCTGCCCGGTGAAAGTGTGGTGGTTGAAATCACCGAAGGCCTGCTGCTGTCCACCAGCAACGGCGTGGTTGAACAACTGCTGAAGTTGCGCGACGAAGGCATCAACGTGTCGCTCGATGACTTCGGCACCGGTTATTCGTCGCTGTCCTACCTGCAAAAATTTGACATTGATTTCATCAAGATCGACCAGTCCTTTGTCCGCCACCTGAAGGCCGGCACCACCGATCTGGTGCTGTGCCAGGCCATCATTGCCATGGCCCACGCCCTGGGCATGAAGGTGATCGCCGAGGGCGTGGAGACGGCGGAGCAGCGCGATCTGCTGAAAGCCGCCGGCTGCGACTATGCGCAAGGGTATTTTTACTCGCGCCCGGTGAATCCCGCAGAATTCGAAGCCATGGTGCAACGCTCGGAGCAAGCGCTGGACTCGGTGAAGACATGACCCGTCCGCGGGCTGGCGCGCCGGGTCATGCCAGGCGCAGGCCGCTCTGCGCGTCAAACCAGTTGTTGTGCCTGCCGCTCACCGTCATGCCCACCGTGTCGCCCATCTTCACTTGCGTGCTTGGTGGCGTGCGCACCGTGATCAGGCCGACCCCGGTTTTCACCACCACATAGGTATCGGCCCCGGTGGGCTCCACCAGGGTGACCTGGCCGCGCCAGGTGGCGTCATCGCTCAGATGGATGTGCTCGGGACGCTGCCCCAGCGTCAGCTTGCCGGTGGCCGGGCAGGGCAGAGTCAGACTGCCGCCTTCAAAGGAAAACACAGTGCTTTCGCCTGTTCCGCTGGCCTCGCCGGGGATGAAATTCATGGTGGGTGAGCCAATGAAACCCGCCACATAGGTGTTGGCGGGGCGGCGGTAAATGTCATCGGGCGAGCCAATTTGCTGCAGGATGCCGTCCTTCATAACCGCTATGCGGCTGCCCAGCGTCATGGCCTCGATCTGATCGTGCGTCACATACACGGTGGTGATGCCGCTGACCAGGTGCAGACGCTTGATCTCGGCGCGCATTTCCACGCGCAGCTTGGCGTCCAGGTTGGAGAGCGGCTCGTCGAACAGGAACAGTTGCGGGTCGCGCGCCAGGGCGCGGCCCATGGCCACGCGCTGGCGCTGGCCCCCCGAGAGCTGCGCCGGCCGGCGGTCCAGCAGGTGCTCGATCTGCAGCATGGCGGCCACTTCGTGGATGCGCTTGGTGCGTACTTCGAGCGGCACCTTGCGCATTTCCAGCGCAAAGCCGATGTTGTCGGCCACGCTCATGGTGGGGTAGAGCGCGTAGCTCTGGAACACCATGGCAATATCGCGCTGCGCTGGAGCCACGCCAATGACGTTTTTGCCAGCAATGCGCAATTCGCCCTCGGTCGGGTCCTCCAGGCCGGCAATGATGTTGAGCAGGGTCGACTTGCCGCAACCCGAGGGTCCGACGAGGATCAGGAACTCGCCCGGTGCGACCTCGATATCGATTTTTTTCAAGACCTCGACGGCCTTGTCGCCCTTGCCATAAACCTTGCGGATGCCCGCGATGTGGAGTGATGCTGCCATGTTGTTTATCCTTTAACCGCACCGGCGGTCAGACCTTTGACGAAATATTGACCGGCCAGCACATAGACCAACATGGTCGGCAGGCCGGCGATGATGGCCGCTGCCATGTCCACGTTGTAGCTTTTCACGCTGCTGGTGGTGTTGGCCATGTTGTTCAGGCCCACCGTGATCGGTTTGCTGTCGGCGCCGCTGAAGGCCACGCCAAACAGGAAGTCGTTCCAGATGTTGGTGAACTGCCAGATCAGCGTCACCATCAGGATCGGCGTCGACATCGGGATCACGATGCGGTAGAAGATGCGCCAGAAACCGGCGCCGTCCATGCGCGCCGCCTGAATGAGCTCACGCGGAATGGCGGTGTAGTAGTTTCTGAAAAACAGCGTGGTGCCCGCCATGCCGGCCAGGCAATGCACCAGCACCAGTCCGGAGATGGAACTGGACAAGCCCAGAAAACCCAGTACCTGGCTCATCGGCAACAACACCACCTGGAACGGCATGAAGACGCCAAACAGGATGAAGCCAAACAGAAGGTCACTGCCCTTGAACTTCCACATGCTCAGCACGTAGCCGTTCAAGGCGCCCCAAGCGGTGGAGATCAGCACTGCCGGCACCGCCATGGCCACCGAGTTCAAGAAATAGGGCTTCAGGCCGCGGCAATCGACACCGGTGCAGGCGGTCGACCAGGCCAGTTGCCAGGACTCAAAATTCAGCGAGGTCGGCAGGCTCAGCAGGTTGCCGGCGCGCAATTGGTCGGCATCCTTGAACGAGGTCACCAGCATCACATAAAGCGGCGCCAGAAAGAAGAAGGCCGCCACAGCCAACACGGCGTACAGCGCAAAACGGGAAATATTTTTAGCGTTCATGGTCAAGTCCGGATTCAACGCTCGTGCGGCTTGGAGCGCAACTCGCTGTACAGGTAAGGCACTACCAGCGCGGCCACCATGGCCAGCATCATGGTGGCGCTGGCCGCTCCCAGGCCAATCTGGCCGCGGGTAAAGCTCATGGTGAACATGAAGGTGGCGGGCACGTCCGACGCATAGCCGGGTCCGCCTGCGGTCAGGGCCATCACCAGATCGAAGGCTTTGATCGACAGGTGTGACAGCACCAGAATGGTGGAGAACACCACCGGGCGCAACACCGGCAGGATGATGCGCCAGTAAATGCGCGGCAGGCTGGCGCCGTCAATCTGCGCGGCCTTGATGATGCTGTCGTCGATGCCGCGCAAGCCTGCCAGAAACAGCGCCATGGCAAAACCGGCCGACTGCCAGATGCCGGCAATCACCACGCAGTAAATGGCGGTGTCGCTTTGCACCAGCCAGTCAAAACTGAAGCTGCTCCAGCCCATGTCCTGCATCAGCTTTTCCAGCCCCAGACTGGGGTTCAAGATCCATTTCCAGGCGGTGCCGGTGACGATGAACGACAGCGCCATGGGGTACAGATAGACCGTGCGGATCACCCCCTCAAAGCGGATTTTCTGGTCCAGAAAGATCGCCAGCAGCATGCCCAGCAGCATCGATCCGCCGACGTACAGCACGCTGAAGATGCCGAGATTTTTCAGCGCCACGTACCAGCGGTCCATTTCCCACAGGCGCACGTACTGTTCCAGTCCAACGAACTCGTCGTAATTGGGCAACATGCGTGAATTGGTCAGGGACAAGAGGCCGTTCCAGATCATGAAGCCGTAGATGAAGGCAAAGCCGAGCACAAAGCCCGGCGCGATCACCAACTTGGGCAACACGTTTTCAAATGATTTCATGGACATTTCGCCTTAGCTTAGGTTGGAGCTTGGAGTGGCTCCGTTGATGGGGCACCTGTGCTGTTATCGGATCAGGCGGGCCGGGTAATTCACTTCGTTCGTGTCCCCCGACCCTAAGCCTGCGGCCTAGGGTCTCCTCCTTTACCTCACTACGCGAAATACCCGGCCCACCCGATCCTGGGCCGGTGTCGAATCGCCTGTCAGCAAACCCACTGCGCAAGCAGTAGGGTTGGGGTATGTGTCATAGCGAAGTAAAGGAGGAGCCCGCAGGGCGGGGGACATGAGCGGCGACACGTACCCCAGCCCTGCTGCGGATACGTTTAACAATCTCCGATGTTCCCAAGGCATTACTTGGTTGCCGCAGCCTTGGCGATGCTCTTCACCCCATCCGCCACACTCATCTTGTCGTTGTTCCAGAACTGGCTGACTGCGTCCTTGATGGCGCCTTCGGCGGCCGGCATCACCGCCATGCCGTGCGCAATGGAGGGCAGCAGGCCGCCAGATTTCGCGGTTTCAACAAAGTCTTTGCTGGACAGTTTGGCACAGTCATCGAACTTTGCCATGTCCATGTTCAGACGTACCGGGATCGAGCCCTTGTTCAGGTTGAAAACTTCCTGGAATTCAGTACCCATGATGGCGGCGGCCAGATCAGCCTGTGCTTTCTGGGCGGTGGCGTCTTTCAGCTTGAACATGGCAAAAGAGTCCACGTTGAAAGTGAAGGCGTTGGCCGTTCCGGGGGCGGCTGCGCAGATGTAGTCCTTGCCCGGGACTTTGCCGGCGGCCGTGAACTCACCCTTGGCCCAGTCCCCCATGAACTGGAAGGCCGCCTTTTCCTGAATCACCATCGCCGTGGCCAGATTCCAGTCGCGACCGGGGGCCGCAGCATCGGTATAAGTCTTGACCTTGCGGAAAGTTTCCAGCGACTTGGTCATGGTGGCGCTGGTGAGCGCTTTTTGATCCAGCTTGACCAGCGCGTCACCGTAGAACCTGGCGCCGCCCACCCCCAGCACGACCGATTCGAAGGTGGTGAAATCCTGCCAGTTCTGGCCACCGTGTGCGACCGGTATCAAGCCCGCTTTTTTGATCTTTTCAGCGGCCGCAAAAAACTCATCCCAGGTTTTTGGCGTGCCCGCGACACCGGCTTTTTTCAGCACGGCCGCATTGGCCCACATCCAGTTGACGCGGTGCACATTGACCGGTGCGGCGACAAAGTTTCCTTTGTATTTCATGACATCAGCCACCACCTTGGGTAGCAGGCTGTCCCATTTTTCGGCCTTGGCAGTGGCGTCGAGGTTGGCCAGTACACCTTCTGAAGCCCATTCCTGAATCCCCGGGCCCTTGATTTGCGCTGCAGCGGGCGGGTTGCCGGCAACGACCCGGCTTTTGAGCACGGTCATGGCGTTGTCGCCGCCGCCGCCAGCCACGGCAAAGTCTTTCCAGGTGTGGCCCTTGCCTTGCATGATTCTTTTCAGCTCGCCGACCGACTTGGCTTCGCCACCGGACGTCCACCAGTGCAGCACCTCCACTTCGCCAGCCATTGCTGCATTAGCAGCCGCCACCAAGGCCACGGCTGTAGCCAATTTTGAAAGTTTGATCATGACATCTCCAGTTGGTCTGCCTGGATGGCCTTCAGGGCCAGGAGGCGCGGGGTTGATTCGGGCAGACACCATGTTGCTCGAATTAATTAATTGTTAATTAATTTTTAATCCCGTGCAAGAGGGTGTTTACCCTAACCCCCGGCCTGCTGATGAAGAAGATTTGTTGGGCAGGTTCTTGCGGCCTCGGCCCCCCTTGCTGCCGACTGGCGCAGGAAGGGGGCTTGGGAAGATGCGGTTATTTGCCGCCGCGGATTTTCTTCAGTTCAGCCTGGGCTTCATTCCACAAGTCCATGCCCACATCAGCTGCCACGGTTGCGTACACCTTGGTCAACTTGTCACGCATGCGGGCGGACTCGGCAGGCGAGAGTTCGTTAATCATCATGCCTTTTGTCTTCAGGTCGGCCATGGCCTTGGCCGCCTCGTCGCGGGTGTCCTTGCGCTCAAAGTCGCGGCTGACGCGGGCGGCGTCCATCAACACCTTTTGCTCGTCTTTTGAAAGCTGGCCCCACCATTTCTTGCTGGCCGTGACGATCCACGGGCTATAGACGTGGTTGGTCACCGTCATGTACTTTTGTACTTCGTAGAACTTGCTCGACAGGATGGTGTTGAACGGGTTTTCCTGGCCGTCCACCGTCTTGGTTTCGAGCGCGCTGAACAGCTCCGAGAAGGCCAGCGGAATGGCGTTGGCACCCAGCGTCTGGAAGCTGCTCAAGAACACATTGTTTTGCATGACTCGCAATTTGATGCCGTTCATGTCTTCCATCTTGGTGATGGCGCGCTTGCTGTTGGTCAGGTTACGAAAGCCGTTTTCCCAATAAACCAGACCCACCAGGCCTTTTTCCGGCAGCTTGTTGCGCACCTTGTCGCCAATCGGGCCGTCAAGCATGGCATCGGCCTCTTTGGTGTTGCTGATCAGGAACGGCGTGTCCCATAAAGCCATTTCCTTGGTAATGCCTACCAGCGTGGCGGTCGAGCCCACCATCATCTCCTGGGCGCCACCGATCAGCGCCTGCTGCATCTGGTTGTCCGGGCCGAGGGCGGCGGCGCCAATGGCGCGCACCTTCATTTTGCCGCCGGAGAGTTTGGCCACCTCGTCGGCAAACACCTTGGCCGCGCGGCCCTGGTTGCTTTGCTCGTTAAGGCCATAGCCAAAGCGGATCAGGCGCGGTTTGATGTCTTGCGCCACGGCAGCAAACGAGGCACTGAGCACGGCCACGCTGGCGGCGGCAATGAGGGTTCTGCGAAGAAATGACATGGTAAAAATCTCCTGTGGTTGAAGTAAAACGCGTGAAAAAAAAGGGTGAAGGTGGCGTCAGCGCATCCACGCCACGGGCGCGGTGACGATCTGCGGGAACGCAATGAACAGGGCCAAAATCGCGATGTAGGTCATCAAGAACGGACTGATGCCGCGGATCACGCTGTGCAGCGGCATGCGCCCCACACTGGCCACCACGTTGAGCACGGTGCCCACCGGCGGCGTGATCAGGCCAATGGAGCCATTGAGCACAAACATCAGGCCAAAGTACACCGGGTCAATACCGGCCTTGACGGCAATCGGTAGCATCACCGGCGAAAAGATCAGGATGGTGGGTGTCAGGTCGAGCGAAGTACCGATCATGATCAGCACCAGCATCATCACCACCATCAGCAGGCGCGGGCTTTCCACCAGCGGCCCGAGCCAGGCGGTCAGCACATTGGGCAGGTCGGCCAGCGTCACCATGTAGCTGGCCACCTGGGCGCCAGCGCACAAAAACATCACGATGGCGGTGGTTTTGGCCGCGCGCACCAGTACTTCGTAGACCTGTATCAGCTTCATTTCCCGGTGTACAAACAACGAGATCACCAGTGCATAAAACGCCGCCACCACGGCCGCTTCGGTCGGCGTGAAGATGCCCGACTTCATGCCGCCAATGATGATGATCGGCATCAGCAGCGCCCAGAAGGCTTTCAGGGTGGCCTTCAGTCGGTCCTTCATGGACAGCGCCTCGCCCTTGGGCAGATTCATGCCGCGCAGCACCAGTTTCCAGGCAATGATCAGGCCAATGCCCATGATGAGGCCGGGCACGATGCCCGACAGGAACAGCAAGGAGATCGAGGTGTTGGTGGTGACACCGTAAATGATGAATGGCATGCTCGGTGGAATGATCGGGGCGATGATGCCGCCGGCGCCAATCAGGCCCGCCGAGGTGTGCAGCGGGTAACCCTGCTGGCGCATCATGGGCAGCAAAATGGTGGCCAGTGCGGCGGTGTCGGCCAAAGCCGAGCCGCTCATGCTGGCCATCAGCACGGCCGCGCCAATGGCGACAAAACCCAGACCGCCGCGAATGTGCCCGACCCAGGCCTGCGCCATGGTGATGATGCGCTGGCTGATGCCGCCCGCGTTCATCAATTCACCTGCCAGAATGAAAAACGGCACCGCCAGCAGCGGAAAGCTGTCCACCCCCGCCACCAGGTTTTGCGCCAACAACTGGGTGTCCCAAAACCCCAGCACCCAGGACATGGCGGCGCCGGTGAGCGCCAGCGCCAGCCCCATGTTCATGCCAATGCCCAACAGCGACAGCATGCCACCCATGAAAACGATAAAAGCCAGACCTTCGCTTGACATGATGGTTTACTCCTGCTGCGCGCCATACCCCAGATGCAGGGGGGTGCGCTTGATCAATTCCACCAAAGCCATCAGACAGATCGCGCTGGTACACAAAAAGGCCGGCAAGGGCAGCAAGGCCGTGGGGTAACGCAACACCACCGAATAACTGTCCAGCCCCACAATGACTTGCTGCCAGGCACCCCAGGCAATCATTCCGCTGGCGGTGATTACCAGCAAACGGATCAGCAGGGTGGCGGCCAGCATGGCGCGCGGTTTGTGGTGCAGCAGTCCCACCAGGCTGGTGAACGTCATGTGTTCGCCGGCCGGGTAAGCTGCGGTCGCGCCAATGAACACCATCCAGACAAACAACAGGCGCGACAGTTCCTCGCTGGCGGCCACACCACTGCCAAAGCCGTAGCGCAATACCACGTTGAGGAAAACCGATACCGCCATCATGCCCAGACAGAGGGCCATCAGACCGCTTGCCAGACGCTTGATCCGGTTGTCTGGTGCCAAATTCGGGCTCATGTCGTTTCCTTGGTTAACAGCCAAGCCGCAAGCTGTGCTTGGAGTTCCGCGAGAGACGCCATCGCATCCAGCCGCAACACACCGGCTTCGCCGGTGGGCACTTCCAGCGTGGCAAACTGGCTGTCAACCAGCGTGGTCGCGAAAAAGTGCTCCTTGGCGCGCGCTTGCACCCTGACTTGGGCGTCAGTGCGGCTGATGTCAAGAAATGCGAAGCGCAAGCTTGGGGCAGCCTGGCGCAAGCGATTCCGGTAAACTTTTTTGAGCGCGGAACAGGTCAAGACGACACCTTCAGGGTAGGCGCGCAGTTGCTCGCACAAGGTATCCAGCCAACCATCGCGGTCAGCATCGGTCAGTGCGATGCCCTGACTCATTTTGCTGCGGCTGGTCGCACTGTGGAAATTGTCGCCCTCAACCAAAGGGATGCCCAGGGCCAGCGCCAGCGCCGCCCCCAGGCTTGACTTGCCGCAACCGGCCACGCCCATGATCACTACTGAATTATTCATTTCAAACTTGGGATAGCGCTATCCATAAACATCAAATAAAAGACCTTTTAAAGGTCGGCCAATTTTTGCGATACACCCGAGCGAAGCCTGAAAAATAAATTTAATAACTTGCCAATCGACTGCGGATAGCGCTATCCTACATCATCTGAAGTGATCTCTTCTAGGTATTTACCCTATGTCTACCATACCAAAATCTGTAAGATCCCGCGCCACCGGCCGCACGACCCTGTCGGATGTCGCCCGTTTGGCGGGGGTGAGTCCCATCACGGTGTCGCGTGCGCTGCGCGGTGAACGCGCCGTGGAGGCGAGCCTGGTGGCGCGCGTCCAGGCGGCCGCCCAGGAGCTTGGCTACGTCCCCGACCCGGCCGCCAGAGCGCTGGCGTCACGCCACAGCGCGCAAGTGGTGGTGCTGGTGCCGATGCTGTCGAATGCACTGTTCGTTGATCTGTTGGAGGCGGTGCAACGCAGCCTGCGGCCTGCAGGCTACCAGATGCTGATGGGCGTGACCCATTACGACGCCGGCGAAGAAGAAAGCCTGCTGCGCGAATTGCTGCTGCACCGCCCGGCGGGACTGCTCATTACCGGTCTGGAGCAAAACGAAACCAGCCGCAAGCTGATCGCCCAGAGTGGCGTGCCCTGCGTGCATCTGATGGAAGCGGTTCAGGATGAAAGCGTTTACAGCGTCGGCTTTTCGCAAGCCGATGCGGGCGCCGAGATGACCCGGCACCTGTTGCAACGGGGTCGGCGCCACATTGTCTTTGCCGCCGCCCAGCTCGACCCCCGCACCCTGCAGCGCCTGGCGGGCTGGCGACGCGAACTCACGCGTGCCGGCCTGTACCAGGCCGCGCTGGAATGGCGCAACCCGGCGCCCTCGTCAATGGCCTTGGGCGCCGAGATGTTTGACGCCATTCTGCAGGCCCAACCTGCCACGGATGCCATTTTTTTCTGCAATGACGACTTGGCCCAGGGCGCGCTGCTGGCGGCCCTGCGCAGCGGCATCAAGGTTCCCCAGCAAGTGGCCATCGCCGGCTTCAACGACCTCACCGGCAGTGATCAGATGCTGCCCGCGCTGACCACGGTGCGCACCCCGCGCGGTGAAATCGGCAGCGCGGCGGCGGCCATGCTGCTCGCGCTGATCAACGGCGACGATGTGGCCGTGCCACGGCTTGACCTGGGTTACCAACTGATCGAGCGATCCAGCACCTGAGGTTCAATCGGCCCGGTCTTCGAACGGTATCAGGCGACCAGCGCCAGCGCGCCAAAATCACCCACGCGCTCACCCAGGCCGGCGCTGACCAGTTCGCAGCCATTGGTCAAGGCGGGCAACTTGCCTTGCACCACGGCGCGCAGGCGCGGCAGCAGGTAGTCGCGGTGGTGCCAGTAGACGCTGCCGCCAATGCTGATGCGCTGCAGATCGAGTGTGGCGATCAGGTTGTAGAGCATGCGCCCCATCACCAGGCACAAGTCGTCTATCAGGCCGATGGCCTTGGCATCTCCGGCGTAGGCGGCTTTGAATAGCGCAGCGGCATCCGGGTAACCCAGCGCCTGAAAACGCCGGGCAATGGCGTTGCCGGCCACCAGGCCTTCGACATCACCCACATTGCCGCAGCCGCACAGCGCATCGTTGTTATCGCTGACAAACAGGTGCCCGGCGTGGCCGGCGTTGCCGTTTTTGCCGCGCAGCACATGGCCGTCCACGCACAGGCCGGTGCCAATGCCGGTGCTCCAGGTCACATAGGCGCAGTTGGCCAGCGGCACGCCGTCTGTTTGCAGGGCGCCCCAGCGGCGCTCGGCCTCGAGCGCGCCAATGCCGTCGTTTTCGACGCGGACCTGGGCAAAAACAGCGCGCAACGGGGCTTCGAGCAGGGCGGTGGGCCAGTCGTTGGGCAGACCGCGCGCCTTGCCCGCCAGGCCGCCGCAAATATTGGGCGCAGCCAGCTCGACCAGGCCCTGGTTCAGCACGAACGGGCCGCAGGAGGACACCCCCACGCGCGCAATGTCTGCAGTTTGAACCCCGGCCAGCGCACAGCTCTGGCCAATCAGCCGGATGATCTGCTGCGCCAGCGCATCGTTTTGACCCCGGGTGGCCGTGGGCTCGGTGAGCTTGCCGCGGCTGCCTTGCGCATCGACGATGTTGACTGCCACCTTGGTGCCGCCGATGTCGACACAAGCCACCGGCTTGCTGGCGGCGGGCAGGCGGAAGCCTTCGGTTAAAACGTTGCTAGTCATAAAAATGGTTTCAAAAAAGCAAAAGCAAAAGCAAAGGCAAAGGCATCAGGCACGGCCGTAATCGTCGCCCAGCCGCACGATGTCGTCCTCGCCCAGGTAAGCGCCAAACTGTACTTCAATAATCTCCACGGGCTCTGAAGTCACATTGGCGAGACGGTGCACCTGGCCCAGCGCAATGTCGCAGTGTTGTCCTACCGCGAGGTCGAAGATGCGATCATCCAGCGTGACCCGGGCGGTGCCTTGTACCACCACCCAGTGCTCAGTGCGCTGGCAGTGTTTTTGCAGGCTGATGCGCTGGCCCGGCAGCACGCCGATGCGCTTGATCTTGTGATTCGGCGATTCAGACACGGTTTCATACCAGCCCCAGGGGCGCAGCGTGCGCTCAATGCGGCCAACAGTTTGGCGGGAAGTTTGCATCATCATGGCCAGGAATTGTGAGGCCATCATGCTAAACCCTGGCGCGGAGGCAGGTTACCAAGGTATTACGCAATACTTCCACAAAGAAAACCACCACGCCGCAAGCGACGAAGAACCGATCCAAGTTTGATTCGAGTGTGGTCACCAATTGGATGGACTGTTTTCCACGATTGGTGATGGCCGACTTTGAGAAAGAAAAGCAAGCACCTTTGGCACTGCCACAACAGGTCGGGCCAACAAAAACGATGACTGCTTCAGAGCCGAATTTGCTTCTGCAGCGGAAGCAGACACCCACGAGCGGCAGCTTACTGGGAGTCCAGTTGTCGCTCGCTACCCCATCGACCACACAGGCGTGAAAGTGCACATGTTGGTTCAGGCTGGAATCGAAGCGGTGGATGAGCGCCACAGCACCGATGCGCGTGGCCGTCTTGCTCACATGGACCGCACCATGTTCAGTACCGCCCCGTCGCGCTGCATGAAATAGCGCAGCCGCTTTGGCACCGAGAGCACCCACTGGCGCACACAGGGCTTTGGCGTGTGGTGGTCATCTTGGCCGTCGAACTGGCCTGCGCTGGCAAGTCCGGACGAACCGGGTCCGGACTAGGAATACACTGACATGGAATTAGATGCTGTCCGACAGGCTGCAAACCAACTCACTGGCTAAGGAGTTCGTCATGGTTGAACAATTTGATGCCATCGTGATCGGAGCCGGCCAAGCCGGTCCGGCGCTAGCCGTGCGTTGCGGCAAAGAAGGACTGAAAACGCTGTTAATCGAGCGTCATCACTTTGGCGGTACCTGTGTCAATAATGGTTGCGTGCCGACCAAGACGCTGGTCGCAAGTGCGCGCGTTGCGCATGTCGCACGCACGGCCGCCAGTTATGGCGTGCTCATCGATTCACCCGTGCGCGTCGACATGGCGCGGGTCAAAGCCCGCAAGGACCACATCGTTCGGAAGTCTACAGCCGGGGTTCGGGCGTGGCTCGATGGTGCGCCCAATGTCAGGGTGTTGGTTGGGCACGCCCAATTCATCGGGCCACACCGCATCCGTGTGGATGAACAGGTGTTTGATGCACCACGTATTTTTATCAACGTTGGCGGACGCGCGCTGGTGCCCGACATGCCAGGAATCTCCGAGGTGCCGTTCCTGAATAACGAACGCATCATGCATGTCGAAAGCCTGCCCGAGCATCTGATTGTGGTGGGCGGTAGCTACATCGGTCTTGAATTTGCGCAAATTTACCGTCGTTTCGGTAGCCAGGTGACCGTTGTCGAGGCTGGCCCGCGCCTGGTCGGGCGTGAAGATGCCGATGTGTCGGATGCGATTCGCGACATGCTGGTGCATGAGGGCATCAACTTTCGTTTTGGCGCAACGTGCATTGGCCTAGAGCGCCACGGCGACCGGGTCGCCATCGCGGCCTCATGTGATGGCAGTCAACCGCGTATTGAAGGCTCGCACATTCTGATGGCAACGGGGCGTGTGCCCAATACCCATGATCTGGGCTTGGCAGCTGCCGGAATTGCGACGGATTCCCGTGGCTACATCACGGTTGACGAGGGCTTGGCCACTGGTGTGGATGGGGTGTGTGCACTGGGCGATTGCAATGGTCGCGGTGCATTCACGCACACCAGTTGGAACGACTACGAAATCGTCGCGGCCAACCTGTTCGACGGCGATTCGCGCAAGGTCAGTGATCGTATTGCAAGCTATGCACTGTTTGTTGACCCGCCATTGGCGCGCATCGGCCTGACTCACGCGCAGGTTCTGGCTTCGGGTCGACCGGCGCTGGCCAGCAAGATGATGATGACCCGGGTTGGGCGCGCGCGGGAGATGGGCGAGACGACAGGTTTCATGAAGGTTGTGGTGGATGCCCAGACGCAACAAATATTGGGGGCCGCAATCCTTGGCGTACACGGTGACGAGGTCATTCAGGTGCTGCTCGAAATCATGGCAGCGAAACTACCCTATACCGTGATCAACCGTTCTGTGCATATTCACCCCACTGTGGCCGAGCTATTGCCAACACTGCTTGAAGGCCTTGCGCCCCTTGTCAGTCTTTGAAACCCACGCTCCAATGGGTACCGTCGCAAAACGGTTTGTTTTTGGACGCACCACAACGGCACAGCGTGTAGTGCTCCATGGAGGCTCCTTGGGCAAATACCTGATTGCTGAGCTCGGGGCCCCCGACCACAGCGTAGGGGCCATCCTTGGTAACGGTGATTGAGGGCTGACGAAGCGGGTTGCCCCCGAATACGCCATTTCGGGAAAACCCCAGCGCTCCCGACGGGCATTGTTGAATGGTCTGGATGATGTGGTCTACCGTATCGCCATCGGGCTCGATCCACGGTTCACTCTGGTATTTGAAAACTTGCGCCAATCCGTCGGTGCAGCGGCCAGCGTGGGCGCACACGGATCGGTTGTCGTGAATGGTGATGCCCGTCCCCGCATAGGTGTCACTGCGGTCCGTGCTGCCATCAGCCAAACGGGCCCCGTCAAAGCCATTCTTGTTGTGAGTGCCATCGCAAAACGGCTTGTTAGCCGACCCACCACAGCGGCACAGTGCCATTACCGGTTTGGCGCCGATGGACTCGCCTTGCGCGTCCCTGAGGTCGTCCAGATTCTTCACCAGATAGGGGCCGTTCAATGCGCACTCAATGGTTGTTGCCTGGCTCATGGTGTTCCTGTCGCGATTGGGTAAAGGACGCTGTGGCCCAGTATGACACCAAGCTAGTCGCTTTGGCAACAATCACCGCAGTGTCGCGCTGCATATACCGGCCAAACCAGCCACCCGTTCCAATCCAAGCCTACCACCTGTTCCAATGCAAAGTAGGCCACCGGTTAGTTAGGACTGAAGCCGAGCCGCTTATTCAGAAACAGTCTGTCTGACATGAACGTCAGGCATGGAGCGTGATGTAATTCGGCTTCGCAGCGTAACCGGAAATACAGAAGTCCAAATTGACCGCCAGATAGCGGGCATTGGTTTCAGTAATTTAGCGACAGCAGTGTGCTCGCTCATTCAACCAGATGGGCGCTGACCATCGGGTGCTCCCGAATGGCAGCGTTCGGGCGGCGGAAAAACTCACCGTCGAGGTTGCCCGATGCTGTAGCTTAATTGGCTACGTCCAACTTACATTACGGAAACTTGCAGTGGGGACCCGTTGACATCAGTGCAACCGTAACGGAGCGCCACGAGGATAGAGCATTCATAGCCTAGATCAGCACCTACCCAACCATTCCTTGCACAAATGGTTTGATCTCATCAAATCGAACATGCACACCACTTTTGACACTGAAAGCGGGAAACAGTCGCTGCAGGCTCAAGAATAAACTTGTGAAGACTCGTTTTAGTATTCATCGAGGGACACCGTGCGTGGTCCAAAATTGGCTACCATGAGTCGTCAGTTCGGGCTCTTGCTCACGACTCCCTCAGATGACTGGCATTTTCCAATAAGGTCACCATGGCGGGCGGCAGTCCGCCATTTGGTTTGCTAGGGGGCGGTGCAAAGCTCCCCAGCCGGGCCAGACCGGGTTCCAGGGCGAAAAGCGACTCGGCATGACGCACTGCACTGGACACCCCATCAACCACGGGCACCGGCAATTGACCCTTGAGCAAACGCGCCAGGCCGGCCAGGGGCGCGCCTGCCAGGATGATGACATCGGCCCCATCTTCTGTCACAGCCCGCTCGGCCAATGTCTTGAGGGCTTGCAGGTGCTCGTCCTGCACTCCATCGATGCGTGTCAGACTTTGGTCCAGCGCACGAATACTTGCCAGGCGCTGGCCAAAACCATAGCTTTCGACGACCTCACGGTACCAGGCCTGGATGCGTTGCGAAATGGCAATGATGGAGATCCGGTGGCCCAACAAATGCGCGCTGGCCAGGGCCGCTTCTGTCAGACCCGTGACGGGCACGGGCAACACCTCCCGCAGGCCGGTCAGGCCAGGGTCACCAAAGGCCGCCACCACCACGGCATCGAATCGGGCGTGATGTTCGGCGGCCACTTGTGCAGCGGCGTACGCACCGATCAGGGCTTCAAACCGGGTTTCAATGTAGGCGACACCGAAGGGCGCGGTCATGACCTCGATCTCGGTGCCTGGTGAGGCACTTCGCTGCGCCTCGGTCAAGATCAGGTGGGAGACGCTGTCGGAGATGTTCGGGTTGATCAGCAGCAGTCTCATGCGCTGCCCTCCTGTCCACGGGGCAGCAAGGTGGGCGCGCCGCGTTTGAGAAAATGGCCGCGTCCAGCCTGGCCATGAAATGCCTTGCCGTCCCAGACCACATTGCCCCGCGAGAGGGTGATTCCCGGCCACGCCCTCAGCGTCAGACCTTCATAAGGCGTGTGGCCAACGGCATGGTGCAGGTCTGCGTTGCGCAAGACGAACTCCCGTTCATCCCAGACCACCAGGTCGGCATCCGATCCGATGGCAATGGCGCCTTTGCGGGGATGCAGGCCATACGCTTTGGCCGGATTGGTAGCGGTGAGCTCGACAAATTTCTGCAGGGTCATGCGCCCCCCCAAGACGCCGGCGGAATACAGCAGCGCCATACGTGTCTCGATGCCTGCCAGGCCATTCGGTATGTAACGAAATTCAACTTCCTTGCCATCGGGCTTCTTGCCGTCGGTGCCTTCGACATTAAACGGGGCGTGGTCGGATGAAAACACGGTGAAGAGCCCGTCGTTAAGGCCGTTCCAGATGACCTCCTGGTTGGCTTTGTCGCGCGGCGGCGGGCTGCACACGCAACGTGCGCCGTGGTAACTGTCGTCCAGGCCCAAGTCGTCCGCTGTCAAAAAAAGGTATTGCGGGCAGGTTTCGGCAAATACCTTCAGGCCTTGTCCGCGCGCCCACCGGATCTGGTCGACGGCTTCCCGTCCGGACACGTGAACGATCAGGATCGGAACGTCAACCAATTGCGACAGCGCGATGGCGCGGTGGGCGGCCTCACGCTCGACCAGCATGGGGCGCGCTTGTGCATGAAAGCGCGGTGCCGTGCGGCCCGACGCCTCCATCCGCTTGGTGAGCCATTCGATGCAATCCGCATTCTCGGCATGAATCATGGCCATGGCACCGTGTTGCCGCGCGACATCCAGCACATCAAGAATCTGGCCGTCGTTGAGCTTCAGGTCGTCATAGGTCATGTAAATTTTGAATGACGTGTAACCCTCCGAGATGAGTGTGGGCAGCTCCTTATTCAGAACTTCGGGTGTCGGGTCACTGACGATCAAATGAAATCCGTAATCGATGTGCGCCTGGCCATCGGCCCGCCGGTGGTAGTCTGTGACTGCGTCGCGCAGCGACTTGCCTTTTTCCTGGGCAGCAAATGGAATCACGGTGGTGGTGCCGCCACACGCGGCAGACCGCGTACCCGTTTCGAAATTGTCGGCCATGCGCGCGGGGGGCGCCAGGGGCTGGTCGAGATGGCAATGCGCATCGACACCGCCTGGTGTCACCACACGTCCTGCGGCATCGATTTCCAGGGCGCCAGTACCCAGCTGGGTGCCGAGTTGGGCAATGCGGCCTGCTCGTATGCCGATGTCGGCGGCATAGGTGTCACTGGCTGTTGCGATCATGGCATTGCGAATGAGCAAATCAAAGGTGTGCGACGGCATGGTGTGTCCCTTGTGGCGAGTTCAACAGCGTGTCATGACCGGCCAACGGCGGCGCCTGTCGGCCTGGGTATCACGCCTTGGCTGAAGCGCGCAATTTCACCGGCCGTTGCCAGCCAGCAATCATCCCGCCTGCGCGCGATATGTTCCAGCGCCCGACGCAAGTGGCGCAGTCGAAAGGGCTGTCCAACGATCATGGCGTGCAGCGCAATACCCATGGCAAGCGGTTGCCCGGACGACTGTTGCAGCAGTTCCTCAAACTGGTCAATGATCATGTCGGCAAACTCGGACGCGCCGACCTGACGTCCGATGATGGCCGCACTGTCGTTGATCTCCTGAGGGTAAGGCAGACTGAGGATGTGCCCTTGACGCGTGTTCAGCCAGACCGGTTGATCGTCCATGCACCAGTCCATCAGATAGCTGTAGCCGGCTTCCTGGAGCAGGTCGGGGGTGAGCGGCGTTTCGGCAATCCAGGGGCTTAGCCACCCTGCTGGTGCAAGACCTTCATGGCGGGTGATCTCCCGTGTGACCCGGTCAATCAGCGCACGCTCATCTGCTTCAGTGAGGCCACCCTGGTGCTCCGAGTTGGTTCGTCCGTGCGCTGCGATCTCTGCCCCCGCCACACGGAATGCGTCGATCAATTGGGGACAGGTCGCGTACAGCTCAGAGTTCAGCAACAAGGAGACCGGCAGTTGGAGCGCCTGAAAGGCCTCCAGCAGCCGCCATGCACCCACCCGGTTGCCATAGTCGCGCCACGAGTTGTTCAGGACATCGGGGGCAGGCATGTTGGGCACCAGGTCTTCAGCCATGCCCTCGCCAAAGGCGTATTGCTCCAGATTCAGCGCGATGAACACCGCCAGGCGCTTGTGGCCGGGCCAATGAAAGTCCGGCCGCATGGTGATGGGCTGATAGGCATAACGGCCGTGGTGGCGCATCGGAAAATTGAGTGGTGTCATGGTCGCTGCCTCAAGTGTGAATTTTTATGCGCGACCAAACTGGCTGCGCAGTGCCGCGCTGACTTGTATCAGCGCGCGTTCAGTTGGCGCAGCCAGGCTCCCGGTGGAGGGCTTGGGGCAGGCCAGGCGCACCAGCATTTCAGCTTGCGCCACGGCGCATGAGACACCCTCCAGCAGGGGCACGGGCAGCTGTTTCTGCAGGCGTTCGGGCACACCCGCCATCACGGCACCCGCCAGCACAATCACCTCGCAACCGTCACGCTCGATCAAGTCGCGAGCCGCGCTCACCACCTGCTGGTCTACTTCGGTTTGGTCACCATCGCCATAAGGGGCTGTGTTTTCAAGCGCGCGCCAACCCGCAATGCGCCGTTCCAGCCCATACAGCGTCGCGAGTTCCTGGTAAAGCGGCAGCACGCGTTTGCCAAACATGACAACGCCGGTGCGTGTGCCCAGCTGGCAGGCTGTCAACCATGCCGCTTCCGTGATCCCCACCACCGGGGTGGACAGCATCTCGCGCGCTGCATACAGCGCGGTGTCATAGGAAACTGCCAATACCACAGCGTCAAAGGTGCCGGCATGGTGGGCGAGCGTGTCCAGCGTGGCGTGCTGCGCAATCGCCAGTTCAGCCCGGGTGCCGATGATGCGTGCACCAAAGGCGGCCGTGGCCGTCGTGATGTCGGTGCCGAGGCTGGCGCAACGACGCGCTTGGGAGGCCACCCGTGAGGTCACGAATTCCGAGGTGTTGGGATTAAGGATCAGCAAGCGCATCGGTGTGGCCTTGGGCGTTCAGGAAAAGATTTCTTCCAGGGTGGCGGATGGTTTCTCTGGCACCTCAAGCTGCACCGAACGCTCCACGTGGTTCAGATGGTGCACCATGAGTTCAGCTGCCCGTGCCTCGTCACGCAACTCGATGGCATCCACCAGGGCCGGGTGATCGCCCGGGCAAACCTGATGATTGGGTGTGCCAAACAGGATGATGATCAGGGCGGACAAGGTCTCCAGTTCACGCAAGGTTCGGGACAGGAAGCTGTTGCCAGCCATGTCCGCCAGTAAAAAGTGAAACTCGCCTGACAGTGAAACAATTTGACGCACATCACCCGCAAGCTGGGCTGCCTCTTCTTTCATCAGGTGTTCGCGCAAGGCACTCAACTGGTCGGCGGTCGCACCACGCGTCGCCAACTGAACCAGTGCGGGCTCGATCAGCCGTCTTGCGGCAAACACCTCCCGGGCCTGTGCCACGGTCGGGCTGCTCACGAATGCGCCACGGTTGGGAATGTTGGTTGCGATGCAGTCGTGCACCAAACGGCCAATGGCTTCTCTGATCTTGGTGCGGCTGACCTTGAAGATGTCTGCCAGGCGCGCCTCGACCAGTTGTGTGCCGGGGGGCAAACGGTGTTCCATGATCGCCAACAACAACCGCTCGGCGATTTCATCCGAGCTCAGTTTCCGAGTTTTGCGCGCGCTCGTTTTTTGTGGTTTGTCCACCGAAGTCTTTGTTGAATTTGCAGTTTTGACCACCCGTTTACTCCTGGATTAACGGGTGCGCTCATGCACCCGGCGCCGATTTTCGTTCATCGATCACGCGGTTTGGTGGCTGCTGCGGCGCAGTGCGATTGGCACCAATATTGCGGTGCCAGGGCGATGACATTGTCAAGTTGGTTGTATGCACTAGAAGTAAACATTTTTATTTCTTTTGCTCAATTCAGGTGATGGTTGAATCTTTTCACACCAATATGGTGCATTCATTGTCATGATTTATATGAATTTTTTCTAATTTAGTCAGGTATGCAATCTGGCTTGCAAATTGCATACCATTTATTTGTTGACTGTTTTTTTCATTTTCAATCTTTAGGAAATCATGATGCACCAAACGCTTCGCAAGATCGCATTCACCTTGACGGCCCTGGCCATGGCATCCGGCTCTGCGCTGGCGCAGGAGCGCTTGCGTATTGCCGGTAATTTCGCGGCAGACCATTCTTCATCCATCGCGATGCAGAAATTCAAAAGTGAGGTCGACACGGCCTCCAAGGGCGCCTTGATCATCGAGGTGTTTGACAACCAGCAACTCGGTGGCGCCCAGGAAAACGTCACCCAGACCCGCGCCGGTACGATCGACATGATGTGGGTGGGCATGGCGTTTCTGTCCCGCACGGTGCCAGAGTTGGAGGCCGTGAGTTTGCCCTTCATGTTTTCGAGTCGCGAGGTGGCTTACAAGGTCATGGACGGCCCGGCCGTGGACCTGATCGAGGAGAAGATGGCGAGCAAGGGCTTCACGTCCCTGGGCTTCATGGAGTTGGGCCTGCGCCAGGTCACGAACAGCCAGCGACCGGTGCGTGGCATGGCTGATCTCAAGGGTTTGAAAATTCGCATGCAACCCATTGAGACCCACCTGGCCACTTTCAAGGCATTGGGCGCCAATCCGCTGCCCATGGACATCAAGGAGGTTTACTCTGCCCTGGAGCAAAAGGTGATTGACGGCCAGGACAACCCTTTTTCATTGATCCTTGCCAGCCGGTTCTACGAGGTGCAAAAACACGTCAGCAACACCGGGCATTTCTTTGACTTCATCGCCGTGGCGGCCAACAAGAAAAAAATGGAGGCACTCACCCCTGACAAACAAAAAATTATCCGCACGGCCATGGGCAATGCCATCGCCTGGCAGCGCAGCGTGGCGGTCAAGGCCGATACCGATGCACTGGCCGAGTTGCAAAAGAAAGGCATGATCTACACCGAAATGCCGGCGTCCGAGCGGGAGGTCATGAAGAAGGCCACGGCCCATGTGGTGGACGATGTCAAGAAGCGGCTGGGCGCATCATTTGTTGAGCAGGTGCTGGCCGAAGTCAAGAAAGCCGGCGGCTAAAAACCATGGAAGGCACCTTGCGTTACCTGCCCATGCGCGCAAGCAAATCCTTGCGCCCCATGGCACACACCCTCGCGGTTCTGGACATCGCGGTCGGTTGGTCGCTGGTCGGCATGATCACGGTGATGGTGGCGGTTGTGTCGGCACAGGTGGTCTTGCGCTACTTGTTCAACAGTTCCATCGATTGGGCCGACGAACTGTCCCGGCTTTGTTTTGTCTGGTCGATTTTTCTCGCCATACCGATTGGGCTCAAGACTGGCGCCCATATCGGCATCGAGATGGTTTCAGCACGTTTGCCCATGCACATGCGGCGTGGCGTGGCGCGCGGGGTGGCTGCGCTGGGTGCGTGCCTCCTGTTGCTGGTGGCTTGGGAATCCGCCGTGATGGCCTGGGACCAATGGGATGAGTTGATGGCTTCACTCCCGGCGAGTGCGGCCTGGTTTCTGGTGCCTCTTGCCATCTCCGGCGTGCATGGCGCCTTGCACCTGATGTGGCAGACCTTCACGGGTGAAAAGCACCTGGATACCAGCCTGCCGGCGGAGTAGTCCTAATGAGTCTGCTGATCATCCTGGTTTTTTTTGGCGTGGGCCTGCTGGCCATGCCCTTGTCCCTGTCTTTGGGTGTTGCCGCCGTAGCCGGTCTGACGGCCAGCAACGTCGACTACAACCTTCTGCCGTCACGCATGATGAGCGCGGTCAATGCGTTTCCTTTGATGACCATCCCGTTCTTCATACTGGCAGGCGAGTTGATGCTCAAGGCCGGCATGATGGAGCGTCTTATTGACCTGGCAAATACCCTGGTCGGTCGCCTGCGTGGTGGCCTCGGGCATGTCACCGTGCTGGCGGGCATGGGCTTGTCCACGGTGTCGGGTGCTGCAGTGGCAGACGCCAGCGCCTTGAGTAGCACACTGCTGCCGTCTCTCTCCAGGCACTACGGTATGGGCTTTTCCGCCGCACTGTGCGCCGCGGCCGCCAACCTGGGGCCGATCATTCCACCCTCCGGCGCGATGATTGTGTACGCTTTCATGGCGGGGCCGTCGGTGTCCGTCGGCGGGCTTTTTATGGCCGGCGTGGTTCCTGGTGTGATCCTGGTGATAGGGATGATGGCGATGTGCTCCTTCATCGCCTGGCGGCGCAATTTCCCGTTGACCGGTGAACCCTTTGCGATCACGGCGGTGGTGCGCGAACTCAAGCGCTCGCTGATTATTTTTCTGATGCCCGTCATTGTGATTGGTGGCATCGTCGGCGGGGCTTTTACCGCCACGGAAGGGTCAGCCATCGCGGTTGTCTATGCCTTGCTGATCGGGTTGTTCGTGACCCGCAAGCTGCGCCTCTCGGACTTGCCGGAGGCCATCATCCGGGCGGCCATCACCTCTGCGGTGGTGGGGGCGATGATTGCCTTTGCCTCGGTCGTCACCTACATGCTGACCATCGACATGTTGCCGCAGAAATTGCTGGTGCTGATCCAGTCGCTGACCAGCAATCCGACAACCTACCTGTTGCTGGTGGCGCTGGTGCTGGTTGTGGTGGGCATGTTCCTGGAATCCAACGCGGCCTACATCATGTTGGTGCCGCTGCTGCACCCGATTGCCATCAAGTTCGGCATCGATCCCTTGCATTTCGGCTTTTTGTTCGTGTTTAACCTGGTCATCGGCATGCTCACACCACCGGTCGGGGTGGTGCTGTTTGTCACCTGTGGCGTGGCAAAAATATCACTGGGGGAGCTGAGCAGGCACGTCTGGCCGTTCATTGCCCTGATGTACGGATTGCTGATCGTTTGTCTGTTTGTGCCGCAATTGGTGCTGACACTGCCACGTTTGATGGGGTACTGAGATGACGTTGAATCCTTCTGCCGCCGAATCCTTTGCCGCGCAGCGCCATGTCATGGGCACCATCACGCCCTCGGGAAACACCGTGGTGGAGCGGGTCACACTGGGCATCGCCCGTGCGTTGCCACTGGTGTCCGCCCATTTTTCACGCACCCCCGTGTTTGGCAGCGCGGACCCCTCGCCCGATGCCTATGCGCTCGAGGGACTGCTGTCGGCCGCCCGGTTGCTGGCCCATGCCGCACCACAGGTTCTGGTGTGGAACGGCAGCAAGGGCGCGGGCATCGGCTTCCATCATGACCGCGCCCTGGCGACGCAATTGCAGATCGAAACCGGCATCGCCACCACCACCTCCATGCTGGGCATGCAGGCGCTGTTCAAGGCCCGTGGCATTCATCGCATTGGTGTGGTGACACCTTATTCGGATTCGGCACAACACAAGACACTGGCCTGCCTGGCCCGGGAAGGTTTGGACTGTGTGGCGCATGCCCACGTCGGGCTGAGCGACAACTTGTCGTATTCCAGTGTGCCGACGCAGGACATTGTTGCCATGGCGCGCTCCGTGGCATCGGCCAAACCACAAGCCATTGTGTGCCTGTGCACCAATTTCCCTGCTGCTGTTGTGGCGGCACCGCTGGAGGCCGAGTTGGGTATTGCGGTGTACGACTCCACCGCCCTGGGCGTCTGGCATGGGCTCCAGCTGTGTGGCGCTGACACCAGCGCGGCAACGGCCTTGTGGGGTTCCCTTTTTTCCGAGGTGTGCTGAACATGGACAGCGCGCTTTTGATTCGCAATGCCCACGTCCTGACGCTGGACGATGCCGGACACGAGTGGCCATGCGCTGACATCGTGGTGGAGGGCTCACGCATCGTGGCCATCGGCCCCCAGCTTGCGGATGGGTGGAACAGGCCCGTTGCGCGCACGCTGGACGCGGCCGGACTGCTTGCCATGCCAGGCTTGATCAACGCCCACTTTCATTCGCCGGGCAACCTGATGAAAGGGTGTCTGGAGGGCATGCCCCTGGAATTGTTCATGCTCCACGAGGTGCCGCCATTGTCTGATGCGGGGGACACCGAGCGGCTGATTTATGTTCGCACGCAACTCGCGGCAGTGGAAATGCTGCGCCGTGGCATCAGCTGTGTGCACGACGATGCCTACCATGTGCCGGTGGCCAGCCGGCAGGGTATTGACGCCATCATGCACGCGTATTCGGATGTGGGTATCCGCGCCACCGTCGCCATCGACCAACCCAACGTGGTCGAGTACGACAAGTACCCGTTCATGGCGGAGCTCCTGAGCGCAGGGCAGCGCCAGGCCATGGACCAGGCCCCCCGGCAGACCGCTGACGAGTTGCTGGCCTTGTACGCTCACCTGATTTCGCGTTGGCACGGGGCCGCTGACGGCCGTCTGGCTGCGGCCGTTTCCTGCTCCGCACCCCAGCGAGTCACGCCGGACTACTTCGAAGGTTTGTCCCGCCTGTCCAAAGCCCACGACCTGCCTTTCAATATTCATCTGCTCGAAACCCGTTTGCAACGGGTGCTGGGCGCCGAAAAGTACGGCAAGTCGCTGGTTCAACATGTCCACGATCTTGGGCTGCTGGACCAACGCATGATGGTGATTCATGCCATCTGGATCGATGCCAACGATATTGCGCTGCTGGCGCAGTCCGGTTGCACGGTTGCGCACAACCCGGTCTGCAACCTGCGCCTGGGCAGTGGTGTGATGCCCTGGCGGGCCCTGCGAGAGGCCGGGGTGCCCCTGTGCCTGGGTACCGACGAAATGAACACCGACGACACCACCAACCTGTGGCAGGTGGCCAAGACCGGCGCACTGCTGCAGACGCTCACCCATGCCGATAACCGCTGTTGGCCGCAGGCCAGCGAGTTTCTGCAGGCCGCCACGCGTGGTGGGGCGCGGGCGATACGCCATGAATCGGATCTGGGTCAATTGAAAGTTGGCGCGCTGGCGGACATTTGTTTGCTCGACCTGGACACCCATGCCTTCACCCCGCTCAATGACCTGCGCCGCCAACTGGTGTATTGCGAGGATGGCAGCTCGGTGCGTTACACCATCGTTCATGGCCAGGTGGTGTTTGAGTCTGGTCGGGTCACCACCGTCGATGAGCGTGCCTTGCGCGCGGAAGTCCGGACGCTGATGGACGGCTACCGTGACCAACTGGACCACGCCAGTGTCCAAGCTGCGGCGCTGGAGCCGATCTACCGCGCCATGTTGGAGCGTTCAGCGGAAGTTTCCGTTGGAATGGTCCGGCGGCTTGATGCGCTTTAAACCCAAACTCCATGCATGTTTTCATCACGTTTTAACCCAGGGTGTATTCAGTTGCAAAGCAGCGGAGAGGCCGGGCTTTTCCCCAGAATCTGTTCAGCCTGCCAAGCCAGTTGCAGCACCAATGTGTCGGCAAACCGGGGCGCCGCAATCTGCAAGCCGACGGGCAAACCCTGTCGGCCCGTGCCACAGGGCAGGGAGATGGCCGGCACGCTGCCATAGTTGAAGATTGGCGTGAACGCCGCATGGCCACGCGGACCTGCCGCCACGCCACCAATCTGGTTTGGCCCCAGACTTCCCAATGGCCAGGCCTCAACTGGCGACACCGGGCACAGCAAGGCATCGTATTGTTCAAAAAAGTGGGTGAAACTGGTATGGAAATGTTCGCGAAGGCGCAGCAACTCTGCCATGCGAGGGCCGCTGACGGCCTGTCCCAATTCAATCTGCGCCCCAATATCCGGATCCAGCAACTCGGGCTGGCGCCGCCAGATATCGCCAAACAGATGGGCAAGTCCCGCCTGTTGAATGGCAATCAGCGGATACTCGCGCGTCTGAGCTGGCCAGACCGGGTCAGCCTCGTCAATGACCCAACCGGACAGCCGCAGCCGACTGATCGCGGCATCCAGTGTCTGCAGCACGTCGTCATCCACCGGCAGACCACAACCCAGATGGGGCGACCAAGCCAGCCTGAGTCCGGGTGTTGGCTGCTTGAGAGAACGCATCAGGTCCGAACTGGCAAAGGCCGGGTTCGAAAGCGGATCGGCCGCAGACCAGTCGGTGAGCAAATGGAGCATCAGCGCCACGTCTTCAACATCGCGCCCGATTTGCCCAATCACCGAGAGCAGATGGTTCGGGTCATCAAAGCCCCAGGGATTGGGTACGCGCCCCAGTGTGGGCTTCATGCCGACCAAGCCAGTGTGAGCGGCCGGGCGACGAGTCGAACCGCCGGCATCGGTGACCAATGCCAGCGAGCCCAAGCCTGCGGCAACGGCGGCCACTGCGCCACCGGAAGAGCCGCCAGGCGTGCGCGCCAGATCCCAGGGGTTGCGGGTTTCGCCGTGCAGCGGCGTGTTTGTCACACCTTTGCAGGCAAATTCGGAGCAATTTGTCATGCCCAGCGGGACGGCGCCGAGTTGCCGCAGACGCGCCACACACCATGAATCCCGTGGCGCCCTGAAATCGGCAAATACCCGCGAGCCAAAGCTGGCTGGCTGATCCTGCAACCAGAGGTTATCTTTGACGCTGAATGGCACCCCCGCCAGCGGCAAGACTTCGCCACGGGCCAGTCGTTCATCGACGACTTTGGCTGCTGCCAGCGGCACGGCCGGGTCGAAACTGGCGAAGGCGTTGAGCAGAGGATCCAGGCGAGAAATGCGCTCGGACTGGGCCTGTGCCACCTCGGTGGCGCTCAAGTGGCCCGACTGGACCAGTGTTGCGATCTCCCGGGCCAGCATCTGATGGATGTTTGCTGTCATGTGAATTTAATACTTCTCTGGTTTGCATGCACCAAGCTGAGTTCCGTGCGCCGGCGTGCGTCATCTCATTTGGTGCATGGTTTTCAAATCTGGTGCAAGCGCCTGCAGTAATGACGCGCCGCCGGAAAGGTAAGCAAGTTCGAATCCAGCCCATACAGTCAGCCGCGTCTATTTTGGATACGATTGCCTAACAGATTGAATGCTATTTTTTGGCACATGAATTGCTTTGTAGATCGGCATGAGCATCAATCATGGCCAAACGCTGACTCTCGATGACATCGTGCACCAATACGGTGGCGCCCTGGCGGTGGACCATGTAACGCTGGAAATCAAGGCCGGTGAGCTGGTGGCCCTGCTCGGGCCCAGTGGCTGCGGCAAAACCACCCTGTTGCGCATCATCGCCGGCTTCATTGCGCAAACTTCGGGCAAGGTGGTGGCCGGTGGGCGGCGCATTGATGAACTGCCACCGGCAGAGCGCGGGGTTGGTATCGTGTTCCAGAACTACGCTCTATTTCCTCATATGACGGTGGCCGAAAACGTCGGCTATGGTCTGGCTGCGCGCGGCACTGACAAGGCTGCGGCGCGCAAGCGCACCAGCGAGATGCTCGACATGGTGCAGATGGGGCATCTGGCGGACCGCCTCACCAAGCAACTGTCTGGTGGTCAGCAGCAGCGGGTGGCTTTGGCGCGGGCCTTGGCGATTGAGCCCCGTGTGCTGCTACTCGACGAGCCATTCTCGGCGCTCGACAAGAGCCTGAGGCTGGACATGCAGATTGAGATCAAGCGTATCCAGCGCGCGGCTGGCACCACCGCAATCATCGTCACTCACGACCAGGAAGAGGCCCTGAGCATGGCGGATCGCGTGGCGGTACTCAACCAGGGGGCACTGGAGCAGTTCGCACCGCCCTCGCAGGTGTACGACCACCCGGCAACCTATTTTGTCAACCAGTTTGTGGGCACAGCGAATGTGCTGCATGCCACCTTGGAGTCCATTTCGGGCGACCGCGCCTGCCTGCGTCTGGCTGATGGGACGGCCTTGATGTCCCGCGGTCCGGCGGGCCTTGCGACCGGCTCCAGCGTGGTGGCCTGCATACGCCCCGAGAACCTGTGTGTCTCGGTGGGTGATGAGGGCGTGCCCGCATCGGTGGAATTTGGCATGCCGCTGGGTGCCACCATCGTGCATGAACTGCGCACTGATAGCGGACAACGTCTGAAGATTTCCGAGCAGCGCAAACCCGGTGCTGTGCCGCGCGAGCCGGGTACTCGCCTGCGGGTATGGCCAGCCTCCGTTGACAGCGTTGCCGTGTTTTCCAGCATGCAGGCCAGCGCCTGATTTTTCAACCCGTTCCCTTCTAACTTTTAAAGGAAAACATCATGAAACTAGACCGCCGTTCCTTGCTAGGCAGCGCACTGACCCTTAGCGCACTGCAACTTTTTCCTGGGCTGAGTCACGCACAGGCCCGCAAGCTGGTGTTTGCCACCTTTACCGGTAGCTGGGAAGAAGCACACCGCGACGTATTGGTGCCAGCCTTCAAGAAAGAGGGCAAGGAGGTCCTGCTCGACGCCATGCTGTCGGTGGACCAGATCGCCAAGGTCTCGGCGTCCAAGGCCAATCCGTCCATTGACCTGATGCTGCACGACCCGGGTCCTGCCCTGACCGCGATTGCTCAGGACCTCGTCGAGCCCTTTCCGGTGGCACAAAGCAAGCACTACAAAGACCTGATCCCTGAAGCCCAGGATCCCCAAGGCCCAGCCATGTTCTTCCAGGTAGTCGGAATCACCTACAACCCCGAGAAGATCAAGACACCGCCCACCTCCTGGGCCGACCTGTGGAAGCCCGAGTACAAGGGGCGGGTTGGCATCACCAACATGAACTCCACGCTGGGCACCGGTTTCATGGTCGAACTGGCGCGCATGTATGGTGGCTCTGAAGCCAACATCGAACCCGCGTTCAAGAAAATCAGCGAACTTAAACCCAACCTGGCTGCGGTCGCGTCCAATCCGGGTGCGCTGGCGGCGCTGTTTCAGCAGGGCCAAATCGACATCAGCCCTGGCAACTTCAACGCCATCCAGATTCTCAAAGCGCGCGGGGTTCCGGTCGAGTTTGTTGCGCCCAAGGAAGGTGCGATTGCCTTCAAGACCTCGGTGCATATCGTGAAGAATTCGCCCAACCAGGCACTGGCGGCGGCGCTCATAGACACGGCACTGTCGCCGGAAGTTCAAGCGCGGTTGATGGAGAGCCCCTACCTGATCGTGCCGACCAACAGCCGGGTAAAGATGGGCGGTGAAATCGCCAAGGTGCTGGCCAAGGACCAGGCCGACATGAAGAAAAAGTTCGTCTTTCAGGACTGGAAGAAGATCAACGAAAATCGCGCGGCCTGGATTGACCGTTTCAACCGCGAGATCAAGGTCTAGGCCACGGGTCGGCATCCATGAGCGCCGCCGCTGTCAAACTGCCATCGGTCTCAGGCTACAGCCTGGCCTTTGCCACACCGCTGGCAGTATTTTTCCTGCTGTTTTTTCTGGCGCCGTTGCTGCTGCTGATCCTCATCAGCTTTTACAACGACACGGCGCTCAGCAGCATGGGCGCGGCGCAATATATCAAGTTCGGCACCGATGGTTTCTCATTGCAGGTGCTGGGCGATACGCTGGGCCTGGGTGTGCAGGTGACGCTGCTGTGCCTGCTATTGGGTTATGCGCTGGCCTGGTCGTACGTGCGCAGCCCCTCGTCAATGCAAAAGGTGCTGATGCTGATCATCGTCATGCCCTTGCTGACCAGCGTGGTGGTGCGGACTTTTGCCTGGGTGGTGATTCTTGGGCGTCAGGGCATTGTCAACTCGATGTTTCTGGATCTGGGCTGGATTGAGACACCTCTGAAACTGCTTTACACCCGTGGCGGGCTCATTGTGGCGCTGGCCAATGTGCAGTTGCCGCTGATGGTGCTGCCCCTCATCACGGCATTGCAAAAGCTCGACCCGAATCTGGAGGACGCGTCCTCCGCGCTCGGGGCCAGCGCCTGGCGCACATTTGCCCGTATCACCCTGCCGCTGACCCTGCCGGGCATCATCGCGGGTTGCCTGCTGACTTTCACTGCCAGCGTCACAGCCTTCATTTCGCAGTCGCTGATTGGGGGCGGCCAGATGCTGTTCATGCCCATGTACATTTATCAGCAGGCATCCACCCTGCAGAACTGGCCGTTCGCGGCTGCCATCTCGCTGGTGTTTCTGGTGGCAGTGCTGGGTTGTGTGACGATTTTCAACCTGCTCGGGCGCATGAGCCGGGGCTCCTTGGCCAGCTGACAAACCTTATTGAGCCTCTACATGAGCACGGCACTCCGACACGCGCCTTCCAGCATTGCCTTGCACGGCGTACTGGGCTGCATCGCCATCATGGCGACCATATTGCTGCTCGCGCCCACCATTGTGGTCATTGTGGTGTCGTTTACGGGCGGGTATTCGCTCAAGTTCCCTCCGTCGAGTTACTCATTGCGCTGGTACCTGTCGCTAGTGGACGCCTGGCAGCTACAGTTTGCCGCACTGAACAGTTTCAAGGTGGCTAGCGCAGCCACGCTGCTGTCTGTACTGATGGGCGTCAGTGCGGCAATGGCGATTGCCAGCTCTGAAAAGGCCATGGCGCGGGTGCTCGATTCGCTGTTCATGTCGCCACTGATCCTGCCGGCACTGGCTTTGGGCTTGGCATCCCTGATTTATTTCTCGCGCATGGGCCTCAATCTGTCGCTGACCACCCTGGTGATTGGCCACACGGTGGTTGGGGTGCCGTATGTGATACGCACCACGGTGGCGGCGCTGTCGCAACTGCCGCCCGCCCTGCTCGAAAGTTCCGCCAGCCTCGGGGCCGGTCGGCTTTACACCTTTCGGCGTGTGACCCTGCCGCTGATCGCCCCGGGCATTGCCGCGGGCGCGTTCATAACGTTCATGTCGTCGTTTGACAATGTGCCGGTGTCCTTGTTCTTGCGCGATGCCAGCACCGACATGTTGCCGATCCGCATGTGGCAAGACCTCGAAAGCAAGCTCGACGTTAGCATTGCCGCGGTCTCCAGCCTGATGGTCGTGATCACACTGGTGCTGATGCTGGTGATGGAGCGCCTGACCGGGATCAGCCGGCGGATTCGTTAGGCTTGACGTGAGGCGGTGTTGCCTGCCCGTTGTGTCAACTACCGCGAAACAGCGAAAAACCCCAGGGCGTGAATTTCATCGGCAGGTGAACGTGTTGGCTGGCGTCACCAAGCTGAAAATGAAACGGCACTACCTCAAGAAACGGGCTGTCCCCGCCCTGTGCCCGCAAGTAATCACCCAGGTGAAAAAGCGCCTCGTAACTGCCTTCGGTAATGCCGACTCCAGAAACGCTGGGGTGGTCAAGCTGACCATTGACGCCCAGGCGGCCCTCGGCAAGTTGTCGTCGCTCGGGGGTCAGGCACCAAAGTTCAACCAGCATGCCGCTGGCCGGCACGCCGCGTGCCACATCGACTGCGTGCAAGGAAATTCCTCCAGCCATTCGTCAGCTCCTTCAAAAGATAAGCTCACTGTAGCAGGGCCGTCATGGCGACGCACAATCCGGTTGCGATGGCGGGTTGTTGGCAACGAACTGTCGCACGCAAACCACGCGGGCAGGTGACATGAGCCCACTTCTCTTGACGCTGGTGCCCATGCTGCTGCTACAGGCGACAGTGGCATTGGGTCTTTTTTCACTGGCGACCCTGGCGCCAGCCTTGCAAATTTCGGTGCCGGAGCTGGGCTGGCTCAACATGTTTCTGTTTGGCGTGGGGGCCTTGATCGCTTTTCAGGCCGGGCGCTTGCTGCGTTGGCTGGGCCCCTGGCCGGTTGCCATCTTGTGCGCGGTATCGGTTGCACTGGGCATGGCCTGCCTGGCGCTGTGGGGTCGGCCGGCCATATGGTTTGCGGCATTTTTTTTTGGTCTTGCCTTTGGCCCCGAAACACCGGCCAGCACAGCCTTGCTGGCAGCCGTTACGCCAGCCGCTCGGCGTCCACTCGTGTTCTCGGTGCGCCAGACTGGCAACCAGATCGGAGCCATTGGCGGGTCGCTGACTTTGCCGCTGCTGCTGGCGCTGGATGCCCGGCTGCCATTCATTCTGGTGGCCGTCATCAGTCTTTCCCTGGCGCTGTGGTGCGCCTGGCTGGCGCGCAAACCCGGCCTGCGCCATGTCGCCATACACGCCAGCTCCGTGCCAAAGCGGCCGAAACTGCCGCTCCAGAAACGTGCGTGGGCGCTGGGCACCATGCCACTGCGTTGGTTGGCCTTGGCCGCGTTTTTATTCTCGGCCACGCAGATGAGTCTGAATGTTTTTCTGCTGAGTCACGCCGTCTGGACTTGGGGCATGGCCCTGCCGCAAGCTGCCGCCTGGGTCGCCCTGCTGCAACTCGGTGGGCTCATTGGACGATTGGCTTGGGGTTGGCTGGCGCAGCACTTCGCCAGTGCGTCACGCCTGCTGGGCGCCATTGGGCTGCTTGCGGCGTCGACGGGTCTGCTGCTGATGCTGTCGCCCCTGAGCCTGGGGGGATGGGTCTTTGGCACCTTGCTGCTCGTGCTGGGGTTTGCCGCCAGTGGCTGGAACGGCGTGCTGGTGGCTGAGGTCACTCGGCTGGCCGGCAGCCACCAGGCCGGTGAGCTGACCGGGCGGGTGCTGGGCTACGGCTACCTCGGACTGGCCTTTGCACCTGGCGCTTTTGCCTGGGCCGCCGGGCTGACGGATACACGCATAGGGTTCGTCTGCCTGTTCCTGGCCACGGGTTTGGCCGCTTGTGGTCTGATTGCAGCCCAGCCTGGCAGGACTGTCAACTGATTGGGTAGGGCATGAGGCCGGGTTTTCCGGATTCGCTTTTAAGCCGATCAACGCAAACCCAAGTGAGTCAACGCCGCCGACAGATTGACCCAAGGCACATCAAAACCGGGCTGCTGGCGTTGTGGCGGCGGCGTGTGACCACGCAGCGCCCAGTGCGCCCCGGTAGTGACACTGTCGACAATTGGCACATTCACAAACGGCTGGATATCTGCAGCCATTCCGGCCAGTCCGGCACCACCCAGAATCACCGTCCGCACTCCCAACTGGCGCGCCGCGTCCTGACAGGCCTTGGCCAGCAATTTGCGCGCTGCTGCCGGGTCGGCTGCGAGCTGGGCGCCGGTCGGTGCCACGGTGTGAATGCCCGCCAGGGCTTGCGCATGGCCCAGCGACTGCGCCAATCTTTGCAAGATCGGCGCCCAGCGCTCGCCGCCGGTGACGATGACAAAGCGGCCATGGCGCGCCGCTTCAATGAAAGCGGCTTCGGCCAAACCGGTGATCGGCACCGGGCTGCTTTCGCGCAAAGCCATCAAACCGGGGTCTCCAAAACAGCCAATCAACACCGCATCCGGCGCAGCTGGGGCATCGGCCAAAGCAGCCGCCCAGGCGTCCAACGTGGCATGGGCTGCAATGGCATAACTGGCTTCATCTGAAATGTAGGGCGCCCCAAAACGGGCAGTGACGGAACGCACACATACATGGGAGCCCGCGGCGAGTTGCACATGCTGTTGCAGCAAGGCCGTCACATTGGGTGAGGTATTGGGGTTGATGACGAGCAATTGGCGCATGAGGTATAGGTCAAAAAGTCGTTGGCGAAACGGTTATTGAGAGCAGCGGCGCTAAAGCCAGTGCAATCGCATCCGATGATATGACCATGGTGACTGTACCCAACGAAAATATCGACGATGTGGTCACGGTAGCGGTCAGACCCTGAAATTACAACGGCAGAGTGTTCAAATCACCTATCGCTAGCGTGGTGCGGAAAATTGCGCCCCAACTCACAGTAAAACCGGACATGCCGATGCTTGCCACTGTGGGAGCAATCAGTTCACCCTTATTACGGGGGGCATCATGATGCGAAATCAACGGCTGCTATCCGGCTGGCAAGTCGGTGCTCAGACGGATCAGCATCAGCGCGTTGCTAAATGCCACGAACGGCTTTTGATTGGAGTTGAATCGGGTAATCGGAAAGCTGCCTGTCGTGATCGGCTCCTATGGGTCTATTGCGGTAGTAGAAACGCAGGCTTCAGTGTTCAGTCTTTTTCTCGTCAGAAATCATTGTCGAGAATAATTCCAGAGCGCGACAATCTCGGCGGGTACTTGACGTGCCTGATGACAGGGTGATCGCAGTGGGTCTTGAAAGAGTAGCCAGAATTAGCAGCTACAGCACCAATCCAGCAGACGCGTGCAATGCTGACAGGCTGATAGCGTTGAAGTCGCTCAAACTTGAGCACATCTTTCAAGTACGTGGCAAATGCTGCTGTGTCCAGCGCACAATGTCGGTCGTGCCCATGGCGCCGGCCTGGCGCGCCACCTCCCGGCCACCGACAAACAAGGCCAGCGTGGGAATGCTGCGGATGTTGAAACGCGCGCCCAGGTTTGGCTCGGCTTCGGTGTTCACCTTGGCCAGCCGCACCGCAGGCTCCAACTGGGCGGCGGCCTGCTCGAAGGCGGGCGCCATCTGGCGGCACGGGCCGCACCAGGGCGCCCAAAAATCAACCAGCACCGGGATCTGGTTGCGCTGGATGTGGCGCGCAAAATCGGCTTCGTCAAGCATCACCGGATGGGCCGTAAACAGCGGTTTGTGGCAACTGCCGCAGTCTGGCGCATTGCCCAAATTGGTTCGGCTGACGCGGTTGGTGGTGTGGCAATGTGGGCAGACAAGGTGCAGGGAATCGGTCATGGCAAATCCTTTCAGGTCCTGTAAATGGATGCGCCTGGCATGAAGTCAAGCGCTTGACTCAAAGGAATCTGGCGATGGCGGCAGCCACCATACTCAAGATGATCGTTGTGGTCAGCGGAATAAAGAACTCCTTGCCAAAAACTTTGAAACGGAAATCACCCGGCAATTTGCCAAAGCCCAGGCGCTGCAGCCAGGGCGTGACGCTGTTGATCAACACCAGCACCAAAAAAACAACGATGAGCCAGCGGAACATAGGTTGGGCCTTGCTTAAAGGGTGTGCGTTTTGTCGCCCTGATCGAACCCCAGCGCCTGCCAGGGTTCGCCCTTGTAAAAACCGATCACCTTGAAGAGCTCGCCCATTTCATGCTCCATGATCAGTTTTTGCGCCATCACCCTGGTTGCCAGGTCGGCGGCTTCCATTTGTTTGAGCAGGCCGCAGTTCATCAAAAAACGGCCCTGGTTGCAATAACCGAGCACGCCCAGACCGGCGTCGATGCCGGCCAGTGCAATGCCGGTAAAGTTGACATGGGCCGTGATGTCCTTCTGGCCGACACGGGCCAATGGGTCGTCGTCCATCTGGTGCGCCTGGTGGCACATTACCGTGCCCATATGGCGTTGCGGGTGGTAGTACTCGGCCTCCGGAAAGCCGTAGTCGATCAAAAACACGGCACCGCGCGAGAGCCTGGACGCCAGCGTGCGCACAAAGGACTCCCCCTGCGGGTGGATTTCGGTCAGGTAATCCTGGGGGCCATCAATTGCCAGTGGTGGGCGCAGCGCCGTAGGGCGGTCGGCCCAGGCAAAAGTGGGTGTGCCATCCGTGCCAACAGCGCCCTGCACCACGCCGCGCTCATGCCATTCGCCACCCACCCGTGCCAGCAATTTGACCGGCATGGCGTCGAGCACCTCGTTGCCCAGCACCACGCCCTGCATCTCGTCGGGCAGGGCATCGACCCAGCGCACTTGTTCAACAAAGGCAGCCAAAGTGGCCTGCTGGCGGGCGCGCAAACTGCTTGAAATGTCGACGATGGTGTAGCGCGGCAGAGGCTTGCCCTGCGTCTGCAGGGCTTGCAGGATCTGCAATGCCAGCGCGCCCGAGCCGGCGCCAAATTCCCAGACTTCCTGCGTTCCCGTCACCGCAAGCGCCTGCGCCACCTGTTGCGCCAGCGTCCAGCCAAACAGCGGCGTGATCTCGGGCGACGTGACAAAGTCGCTGCCGGCCATGCGCGCACCGTCCTGCACGGTGTAGGGCAGGGTGCCAAATTTGGTGCTGCCGTGGGCGTAGTAACCCAGGCCGGGGGTGTACAGGGCCCGGTCCATGAAGACATCGAAGCCAATCCAGCCACCGGCCTCAAGAATTGTCCGGCTAATGTGGCTGGCGAGCGCGCTCGTTAAACTGTGGGGTGTTGTCATAACCTGGAATTGTCCCCGAATGTCTCACCCCGTTGCGTCACCATCCACTGCCGCACCCGCGCAGCGCACCGTTTTGGTGACCGGCGCGGCGAAACGGCTGGGCCGCGAGATCGCTCTCACCCTGGCCCGCGCCGGCTGGCGCGTGGCCGTGCATTACCGCGATTCGGTGGAGGAAGCGCGAAAAACCGTTGCTGACTGCAGCAAGTTGTCCGGGGCCAGCGCCTCTTTTCGCGCCAACCTGGCCAATGAGACGGCAGTGCGCAACCTGCTGCCCAGTGTTCTGGAAAAGCTGGGCCAGGTTGACGCCATTGTCAACAGTGCGTCCACTTTTGAGCACGACACGCCCGAAACCTTCAGTTTTGCCGCCATGGAAAAACACATGCGCGCCAACGCCGGGGCGGCCATTCTGCTGAGCCAGGCACTGCACGCGCATCTGTTGACCCGTGCCGGGGCTTCTGGGGCGGTGGTGAATCTGCTGGACCAGAAATTGTGGAACCCCAATCCGGACTTCATCAGCTACACGCTGTCCAAGGCCGCGCTGGAGTCTGCCAACACCATGCTGGCGCTGGCGCTGGCACCGCATGTGCGGGTGGTGGGTGTGGCGCCGGGCCTGACGCTCACGAGCCAGATGCAGACGCCGGAAAAACTCGATGCACTGCACAGGCTGTCGCCCCTGGGCCGCGCTTCGACGGCTTCGGATGTGGCGGCCACGGTGGCGTTTGCGCTTGAAAACCAGTCCATCACCGGCACCACCTTGCTGGTCGATGGCGGCCAGCACCTGATGAAGCCTGCGCGCAATGTCGCGTTGCCGTAAGGTCCGGCTGCATTCCCATGTACCCATTTCTTACACCATGACCTACTACACCAGCAGCCATACCCTGGGCCAGCAAATCCTGACGCTCACCGGCCTGCGTTTTGATGCCAATCTGGGCATTCTTGAAACCGAGAAAAGCGCCCCGCAACCGATCCAGGTGGATGCCGAACTGAGCCTGGGGCTGCAAGCGCTGCTGCCGGCTGACGACGACATCACGCATGTGCTGGACTACCGCAAGGTGCGCAAAATCATCATTGACGAATGCACCGCCGAGCATGTCAACCTGTTGGAGACGCTGATTGGCAAGCTGGCCAACCGGCTCATGCAGTTGCCGGGTGTGAAGGGCGTGCGCGTCAAGATCGCCAAGCTCGAAATTTTTGCCGACTGCGAAGTGGCCATTCGCATTGAAACCGGCCAGTGGAACAAGGATTGAAGCCATGAATGCAATTTGGACCGATAACGAGCCTGTCAGACTGAAGTCTGACCCACAGGTGCCAGGCAGCCCTGAGAAGGTGCAGCAGCCCAAGATCGAGCGCGAAATCCATAAACTCGAAAAGCGCCTGTGCCGCCAGGTCGGCCAGGCCATCATCGACTTCAACATGATCGAGGAGGGCGACCGGGTGATGGTCTGTGTGAGCGGTGGCAAGGACAGCTACGGGCTGCTCGACATTTTGCTTAAATTACAAAAGCGCGCGCCGATCAGCTTCGAGATCATCGCCGTCAACCTCGACCAGAAACAGCCGGGCTTTCCGGCGCATATCCTGCCCGAGTACCTGGCCAAACTCGGCATCGAATACCACATCGAGACCCAGGACACCTACAGCATCGTCAAGAAAGTGGTG
>NZ_JAMPXE010000116.1 GCF_023701345.1 Rhodoferax sp.
CGAGGCGGTGCTGAAAAACGCCAAACCGACCGACTACGGCTACCGCCAGTCTGACTACGACCGCATCATCGCCATCAAATAAGCGCGCGAACCATGCAAGACATCGATGCGCTCCCCCATGTGATGGGGGAGGACGGCCAATTCCACGCCCAGGATGAAGCCGTCGATCTTTCCGGCACCACGCTGGAAGCCTGGGTGGCGCTGGGTATCTTCTGGCTGCTCGGCGCCACCGTGTTCTACCAGTTTTTCACCCGCTATGTGCTCAACGATTCGGCGGCATGGACCGAGGAGATTGCGCGTTACCTGCTGATCGGCGTGGTCTTTATCGGCGCCTGCATTGGCGTGCACAAGAACAACCACATCCAGGTGGATTTCTTTTACAAGTTCATGTCGCCCAGGCTGGCCCGCCTCATGGCCACCGGGGTGGACGTGATGCGCGTGATGTTCCTGATTGCTTTCGCGGTGCTCACGCTGATGCTGATGAGCAAGCTGAGCAACGCGCGCATGACGATGATCAACCTGCCGATGAACCTGGTCTATGCGGTCTGCATGGTCGGTTTTGTGGCCATGGCCTGGCGTGCCATCCAGGTCGCGCGCATTCACTGGAGGCGCGGCTACAGCGTGCTCGAACGCCCTGAAACCACCATCGATGAGACTTGAGAAAAATCCCCCATGTTGAAAATTATTTTCCTGTTGCTCTTGAGTGGCGGCATTCCGGTGGCCATGGCCATGGCGGGCTCCGCGCTGCTCTATATCTGGTGGACCGGCACGCTGCCGCCCTATGTGGTGATCCACCGCATGATCAGCGGCATCGACAGTTTTCCGCTGTTGGCCGTGCCTTTCTTCATCCTGGCGGGCAACCTGATGAACAACGCCGGCATCACCAACCGCATCTACAACTACGCGCTGGCGCTGGTGGGCTGGATGAAGGGTGGGCTGGGCCATGTCAACGTGCTGGGTTCGGTGATTTTTGCCGGCATGAGCGGCACCGCCATTGCCGATGCGGCCGGTCTCGGGACGATCGAAATCAAGGCGATGACGGACCATGGCTACAGCAAAGAATTCGCGGTCGGTGTGACGGCGGCCTCGGCCACGCTCGGGCCCATCATCCCGCCGAGCTTGCCGTTCGTGATCTACGGCATGATGGCCAACGTCAGCGTCGGCTCGCTCTTTCTCGCCGGCATTCTGCCGGGCGTGGTGATGGCGTTTCTGATGATGCTGACCGTGGCCTACTTTGCCCACAAGAATGGCTGGGGCGCCGACGTCAAGTTCGAATGGCCGCGCGTGATCAAGGCGCTGCTGGAAACCGGGGTGGTGGTCGCCTGGCCGGTGGTGTTGTGGCTGCTGATTGTCAAGGGTGGCCTGCCGGCGCAATTGACGGTGTTTGCCGGCCTGGTCGCGCTGTTCATCGCCGACAAGCGGTTCAAGTTCCAGGCGGCGCTGCCGATCATGACGCCGGTGCTGTTGATCGGCGGCATGACGACCGGTATTTTCACGCCCACCGAGGGCGCCATCGCCGCCTGCCTGTGGGCCATGGTGCTGGGCTTTGCCTGGTACCGCACGCTGAACTTCAAGTCGTTTGTGAAGGTCTGCCTGGACACCGTGGAGACCACCAGCACGGTGCTGTTCATTGTGGCGGCGGCCAGTATTTTTGGCTGGATGCTCACCGCCACCGGTGTCACCGCCGCCATCAGTGAGTGGGTGCTGGGTTTTACCCAAGACCCGTACATGTTCCTGCTGCTGGCCAACCTGCTGATGTTGTTCGTCGGCTGTTTCCTGGAACCCACCGCCGCCATCACCATCCTGGTACCGATCCTGATCCCGATCTGTCAGAAGCTCGGCATTGATCTGGTGCACTTCGGTCTGGTGATGGTGCTCAACCTGATGATCGGCCTGCTCCATCCACCCATGGGCATGGTGCTGTTTGTGCTGGCGCGGGTCGCCAAGCTCTCGGTCGAAAGAACCACGGTGGCGATCCTGCCCTGGCTGCTGCCCTTGCTGGGCAGTCTGGTCGTCATCACTTACTTCCCGAAGCTGATCCTGTGGCTTCCCAATATGGTTTTCAATTAAATGACACCCTTTATCCGCCTCCACCCCAACGACGATGTTCTCATTGCCCGCACCCAACTGGTCAGCGGCAGCCTGGTTGAGGGCATCCCGATCAAGGGCCTGATTCCGGCCGGTCACAAAATTGCGGCGCATGCCATCGCCCCCGGCGCGCCGGTGCGGCGCTACAACCAGGTCATCGGCTTTGCCAGCAAAGCGATCGGCGCCGGTGAGCACATTCACACCCACAACCTCGACATGGGGCCGAACAAGGGCGACTTCGCGCGTGATTACGCCTTTGGCGCCGACGTCAAGCCCGAACCGGCCCGCCGTGAAGCCACGTTCATGGGGTTCAAGCGGGCCGACGGCCGCGTCGCCACGCGCAACTACATCGGCGTGCTCACGAGCGTGAACTGCTCGGCCACGGCGGCCCGCGCCATTGCCGAGCACTTTTCGCGACGCACCAACCCGGCGGCGCTGGCCGCGTTCCCGAATGTCGACGGCGTGGTGGCATTGACCCACGGCACCGGCTGCGGCATGGACACCGAGGGGACAGGCATGCAGCTGCTGCAGCGCACGCTGGCGGGATATGCCACGCACGCCAACTTTGCCGCCGTGCTGGTGGTGGGGCTGGGCTGCGAAGCCAACCAGATCAACGCCTGGCTGGCCAACAGCGGCTTGCGCGAAGGCGAGACATTCAAGGTGTTCAACATCCAGGACACGGGCGGCACGACCAAGACCGTGGCCAAGGGCGTGGCGTTGATCAATGAAATGCTGCCCACTGTCAACAGCGTGAAACGCGAGCCCTGCAGCGCCGCGCACATTACCATCGGCCTGCAATGCGGCGGCTCGGACGGCTACTCCGGCATCAGTGCCAACCCGGCACTGGGCACTGCGGTGGACCTGCTGGTGGCGCACGGCGGCTCGGCCATCCTGAGCGAAACCCCGGAGATTTACGGCGCCGAACACCTGCTGACCCGCCGTGCCGTCAACCGCGCAGTCGGTGAAAAATTGATCGAGCGCATCAAGTGGTGGGAGCACTACACCCGGATCAACGACGGCGAGATGAACAACAACCCGTCGCCCGGCAACAAGGCCGGCGGCCTGACCACGATCCTGGAAAAATCGCTGGGCGCCGTCGCCAAAGGCGGCACCAGCAACCTGCAGGCGGTGTATGAATACGCCGAAAAAGTTACCGCGCACGGCTTTGTCTACATGGACACGCCCGGCTATGACCCGGTCAGCGCAACCGGCCAGGTGGCCGGCGGCGCCAACCTGATCTGCTTTACCACCGGTCGCGGCTCGGCCTACGGCTGCGCGCCCGCGCCCTCGCTCAAACTGGCGACCAACTCGGCGCTGTGGCGCAGGCAGGAAGACGACATGGACCTGAACTGCGGCGAGATCATCGACGGCAGCAGCACCATGGCCGAAATGGGGCAGCGCATTTTCGAACTTGTTTTGGCCACTGCTTCAGGGGCTAAAACCAAGAGCGAGTTGCACGGCTACGGACAAAACGAGTTTGTCCCCTGGCAAGTCGGCGCTGTGATGTGAGCTTGATGTGTAAAACCTTTCAGGCCGCCGAATTACGGGCTCAGGTAACGGCTGTTTTAGTCGCCTGCGGCAGTTCTCCCGAAGAGGCTGAAACCGTCGCGGCCAACCTGGTGCTGGCCAACCTGAGCGGCCACGACTCGCACGGCGTGGGCATGTTACCGCGTTATGTGGACGCGGTGCTCGAAGGTGGTCTCAAACCGAACCACAGCGTTCAGCTGGTCCTGGACACCGGTTCACTGCTGACGCTGGACGGGCAGCGCGGTTATGGCCAGATCGTCGGCGAGCAGGCGATGGCACTCGGCATCAGCCGTGCCAAAACCCATGGCAGCTGCATCATGACGCTGGCCAATGCGCACCATCTGGGACGCATCGGGCACTTTGCCGAGATGGCGGTGGCGCAGGGCCTGGTGTCGCTGCATTTTGTCAATGTCCTGTCGCGCCCGGTGGTGGCGCCTTTTGGTGGCGCCGACGGGCGCTACGGCACCAACCCCTGCTGCATTGGCGTGCCGCTCAAGGGGCGCGAACCTTTTGTGCTGGACTTCGCCACCAGCCGCATGGCGCAGGGCAAGATGCGGGTCGCGCACAACGAGGGCCGGCGCGTCGAGCCAGGCATGCTGATTGACGAACACGGCCAGCCCAGCACCGACCCGGGTGTCGTGGTGGTGCCCCAGAGCAATGGTCTGTTTGGTGCGCTGCTGGCCTTTGGTGAACACAAGGGATACGGCCTGGCGGTGGCCTGCGAACTGCTGGGCGGCGCCTTGACCGGCGGCGGCACCTGGCACCAGTCGTGCAACCCGGACGTGCGTGCCGTCGTCAACGGCATGCTGACCATCCTGATCGACCCAGTCAGGCTGGGCGCCCAGGCCGCTTTTGAGCAGGAAGCCCAGGCTTTCATCGACTGGCTCACCGCCGGGCCAGTCGCACCAGGCTTTGACGCCGTGCAAATTGCCGGCGGCCCGGAATGCACTTACCGCAAGCAACGCCTGGCCGATGGCATCGCGGTGGATGCCCAGACCTGGCAAGAGATGGTGGCGGCCGGCCACAAGGTCGGCGTGACTTTGCCAAACTGAATTCAACAAATTGACGTGGCTCGGCGATTCGCCCGGCTACGACCTGTTGGGCGCCCAATCATTATGTTGACCAACGCACTGTGGCATCCGCGCGCTGGTGCAGATCGGGCAACAGCTCCAAACCGAGTCCGGGCTTGTCGTTGAGACTGATCATGCCGTTTTTCACGATGGGCAATTCCGTCACCAACTCCTTGTACCAGCCGCTGTAGAAAGCGCGCACACTTTCCTGGATCAGCGCGTTGGGCGCATGCAACGACAAATGGGTGGACGCCGCCCACACCACCGGGCCGGTGCAATCGTGCGGCGCCACCGGCAGCTGCCAGGCGTCGGCCATGGCGGCGATCTTGCGCGCCTCGGTCAGGCCGCCGCACCAGCTCAAATCCAGCATGGCGACACCCGCCACGCCGGTTTGCAGATAGTCCTTGAAACCCCATTTGTAGCTGAGTGTCTCGCTGGCGCAGATCAGCGCTTCGCAGTCTTTGGCGTACTGTTTCAGCAGATCGAGGCTGTCCATACGGATGGCGTCTTCGTGCCAGAAGGTATTGAACGGTTTGAGGGCGCGCGCGATTTTCTGCGCCATGGGCAAACGCCACAGGCTGTGGAACTCGACCATGATGTCCATCTTGTCGCCCACCGCATCGCGAATCTTGCGGAAAGGTTCAAGTGCGGCATCGAGATCGGCGTTGCTGATGTACTGGCCGTCGCTCTTTTCGGCGGCCGGGTCGAAGGGCCAGATTTTCATGCCCGTGATGCCTTCGCTCAGCAGGGATTCGGCGACCTCGTCGGCCCGGTGCAGGAAACCTTCCAGGTCCTCGTAAGGCCCAGCATGCTGCCCCAGGCCCCAGTTGGCCGTGCTCTGGTTGACGGTGTTGCGCACATACTGGTAGCCGGCGCAGGTGTTGTAGATGCGGATGGCGTCGCGGCTCTTGCCACCGAGCGCGGTATGGACCGGCATGTTGGCGGCCTTGCCGAAGATGTCCCACAGCGCGATGTCAACCGCCGAATTGCCGCGCGTCTCGACGCCGGAACCGCGCCAGCCCAGGTAGCCGGTGATCTCCTTGTTGCGCGCCTCGATCGCCAGCGGGTCCTTGCCCAGCAGCTTGGGGCTGACCCATTCGTGGATGTACGCCTCGACCGCCTGCGCCCCCATGAAGGTTTCGCCCAAGCCGACCAGGCCCTCGTCGGTATGGATGCGAAGCCAGATGATGTTGGGAAACTCGCCCAGCCGCAGGGTTTCAACTTGGGTGATCTTCAATTCAGACTCCAGAAAAAAAGGCCGCAAAGGCGCACCCTTGCGGCCGCTCACCAGGCGACTTATTTCCCGCCGCGAACCTTCTTCAGTTCGGCGAAAACAACATCGATCGCTTCGGCGCCAATGCTGGCCGTGTGCTTCTCATACACCGGCTTGACCCGCTCGAACATGCGGCGCTGCTCGGCCGGGGTGATCTCGTTGACGACCATGCCCTTGGCCTTGAGCCCAGCCAGCGCCGTGTCGCTCTGGGCACGAATGGTGGCGCGTTGCACTTTCTGACCCTCGATGGCAGCCTCGCGCAACACCGCCTGCTCCTGCGGATTGAGCTGGTCCCACAACTTCTTGCTGTAGAGAACCAGGAACGGCGTGTAGGCATGGCGTGTCACGCTCAGGTACTTTTGCACCTCGTAAAACTTGGAGGTGTCGATGGTCACGAAGGGGTTCTCCTGGCCATCGATGGTCTTGGTCTCCAGCGCGGTGAACACTTCGCCGAAGGCCATGGGCACGGCGTTGGTGCCCAGTGTCTTGAAGGTGTCGAGGAAAATGTTGTTCTGCATCACGCGCACCTTGACACCGTCAAAGTCTTCCACCTTGGCCACGGCACGCTTGCTGTTGGTCAGGTTGCGGAAACCGTTTTCCCAGTAGGCCAGGTTGACCAGTCCGGCGGCTTCGAGCTTCTTGTTGAAGTACTGACCGGCCGGGCCATCGAGCACCGCGTCAGCCTCTTTCTCGTTGGCAAACAGGAAGGGCAGGTCGAACACGCCGAGTTCCTTGATGATGCCGACCAGCGGCGAGCTGGAGGTGCAAACCATCTCCTGCGTGCCGGCGCGCAGCGCCTGGGTGGCGGGCAGGTCGCCGCCGGCCGCACCGCCCCAGAAGGCGTTGATCTTGATCTTGCCGCCGGTCCTTGCATTGAGCACCTCCTGCATCTTCTTGACGCCGGCGCCCACCGGGTGGTCTTCGTTGACGCCGTTGGTGAACTTGATGGTGCGTTCGGCAAACTGGGCAAAGCTTGAGGTGGCCACCAGCAAGGCGGCACCGGCAATGACCGATGCAATGGTTCTGCGTTTCAACATGGTTGTCTCCTTTTATATGAACGACAGGGTTGGGGAAAATTTGTCACCGCATCCACCACTGAAGTGGCACGGTGACGATCTGGGGAAAAAGAACGAGCAGGAAAAGCACACTCAACTGGGCCAGCAGGAAGGGCATGACACCCTTGAACGCGTCGCCCATGCTGATCTTGGCCACACCGCAGACGACATTGAGCACGGTGCCCACCGGGGGCGTGATCAGGCCGATGGCGTTGTTCATGATGAACATCACGCCGAAGTAAACCGGGTCGATGCCGGCCTTGAGCACCACCGGCATCAGCACCGGCGTGAGGATCAGCACCGTCGGCGTGAAATCAAGGGCCGTGCCGACCACCACGATCAGCGCCATCATGATGAGCATCAGCAGCATCTTGTTGTCCATGAAGGGCGCCAGCATGCCGGCCACTTCGGTCGGAATGTTGGCCACCGTGATGAGCCAGGCACTGACCATGGCGGCGGCCACCAGAAACATCACGACAGACGTCGTTTTGCCGGCTGTCAGGATCAACTGGTACAGCGCGGACCATTTCAGCTCGCGGTAGACAAACTTGCCCACCAGAAAACTGTAGACAGCCGCCACCACGGCCGCCTCGGTGGGCGTGAAGACGCCGAACTTCATGCCGCCAATGATGATCACCGGCAGGGCCAGCGCGAGACCGCCCTCGGCGGTGATTTTCAGGCGTTGCGCCATCCCGAGTCTGGGTGCCGGCAGCACGTTTTCTTTTTTCGCCAACCACCACCAGGTCAGGCCAATGGCAGCGCCCATCAGCACGCCCGGCACAATGCCGGCCAGAAACAGCTTGGTGATGGAGACGTTGCCCGCCACCCCGAAAATAATCATGCCGATGGACGGCGGAATCACCGGGGCGATGATGCCGCCCGATGAGATCAGTCCGGCTGCGCGGTTGATGTTGTAGCCCGCCGCCCGCATCATCGGGATGAGCAGGGCCGCCAGCGCGGCGGTGTCGGCCACCGCCGAGCCCGAGAGCGAGGCCATGACCACGGCGGCCAGCACCGTGACATAACCCAGTCCGCCGCGCAGATGGCCCACCCAGGCCATGGCCAGGTTGACGATGCGCCGGCTCAAGCCGCCGGCGTTCATGAATTCGCCGGCGAGCAAGAAAAACGGCACCGCCAGCAGCGGGAAGTTGTCAGCACCGTCGACAAAACGCTGCGCCAGGATCTGGCTGTCAAAGCTCACCAGGCCACTGGTGGCCGCCAGGAAGCCCATTAGCGTCAGGCCACAAACGAGCAGGGCATAGGCGATCGGCATGCCAATGGCCATGGCGGCCAGCAGGCTGACAACAAACACGGTGACCGTCATGCTTTGGTTTCCTTGAGTTGTTGTTCGACCTCGGCCAGGCCTTCGGTTTCGATCACTTGGATGAGTTCATCCTCACGCAAGCGCCCGCTCAGCAGGCGGTACAGCACGTTGAGGTTCATGATGCCCATGACGACGCCCACGACGTAGCCGATGCCATAGATCCAGATCATCGAGAGGCCGACCACGGGGGACACGTTGCTGACCTGCAGTTCATGCATCTTCCAGGTGCCGACAAAAAACAGCACGTTGCATGTCAGCATGAGTGATTCGCTCAGGAACAGGCACAGCTTCTTGCCACCCAGGCCGAGATGCTTGACCAGCGTGTCCACGCCCAGATGCCCTTTTTCGCGCATCGCGACCATGGCGCCGATGTAGGTCAGCCAGATGAAGCAGTAACGCGACATTTCGTCAGAGACATCAATGCCGGAGTTGAAGCCGTAGCGCAGCACCACGTTGCCGAACACCATGAAGACCATGGCGACCATGGACACGACGATCAGCAACTCCAGCAGTTTGAAAAACGGATGTATTATTTTTTGCAACATGGGCTCCAGATCGATCAAGTCCTCACGCCGCCTTGAGCCGGGTGGCTGGCGTATTCACTTGGGGCAGGCCGCTGCTCGATGCCAGAATTTCTTCAATGTCCTGATGGGCGCCATCAATCAGCACCAGGATGGCCTTTTCGGCCTTGGCGGGGTTGCGGGCAATCACGGCATCGAGCACTGCGCGATGCAGCGCAAGGGAGCCTTCCGGCCCCCCTTTTTTACGGGTAGACAACTCAAAGCTGGTGCGCAACAGGGCGCCGAGCACCTTGCTCATGTGGATGAGCATGCGGTTGCGGCAGGCCCGCAGCAGCCCCTGGTGAAAGCGCAGGTCATAAGAGACATAGTCACCGCCTTCTTTCACAGCCCGCTTCATGCCCTCAAAGGCGATTTCAATGTCGGCAATATCCTCCGGGGTGGCGCGTTGGGCGGCAAGGCGAACAGCGGCAGGCTCGACAACACGGCGCAAATCCATCAGATCGCGCAGAAATTCGGGCGTCAAGCCCGCCTTGGCTTGCCATGCGATGACATCGGGGTCGAACCAGTTCCAGTGCGCTTCGGGCAGCACACGGGTACCCACCTTGGGGCCTGTCGTTACCAGGCCTTTGGCGATCAGCGACTTCACGGCTTCACGTACCACGGTGCGACTGACGCCCAGTTGCTCACCCAGAATCGGCTCGGGTGGCATTGCTGCGCCGGCAATGAAGCGCCCCGCGACGATGGCTTCGCCGAGATGGTCAACCGTATTGCCGTGAACATTTTTGATCATGTTTTTTTAATTTCCAGTTTTAATCATAGGGCGATAGCATGGTCGTTTTGTCGGGGTTTCCCCTAGTTTTTGATTAATATCATATGACGATAATATGTTTGCAAATTAAGGATTTACCCTATGACCAATTCCAGCAAACCGAAAAAGAAACCCGAAGAACTGCGCAGCCAGCAGTGGTTTGGCCGGCAGGACCGCGATGGTTTTGTCTACCGCAGCTGGGTCAAGGGCAAGGGCGTGCCAGACGACCAGTTTGATGGCCGCCCGGTCATTGGCATTTGCAACACCTTCAGCGAACTCACGCCCTGCAACTCGCATTTCCGCACGCTGGCCGAGCAGGTCAAAATCGGCGTGTACGAGGCAGGCGGCTTTCCGATGGAGTTTCCGGTCATGTCGCTGGGCGAGACCCTGATGCGCCCGACCGCCATGCTGTACCGCAATCTGGCCAGCATGGATGTGGAGGAAA
>NZ_JAMPXE010000117.1 GCF_023701345.1 Rhodoferax sp.
CCCCTCTGTGGAGCAACATTTGTTTGAACCTTTTTTTTCCTCCGAGAGCCGTTCCAGTGGCCTGGGGCTTTATATTTGTCGGGAACTGTGTGACAGTCATGGTGCTGAGATCAATTACCAACGCAGCGCGCGCGCCATGGGTGGGCAGATGTTCACGGGCAATGAATTTTTTGTCACCTTCAAAACCTTGCCGCCACACGATATGCAGCCAGCGCCCGCCAAGCCAAACGAGTGAAACCATGACACAAACCACCCAACACATCCTGGTGGTCGATGATGAACCCGACCTGCGCACCATTTATGAGCTGACCTTGTTGCGTGAAGGTTACCGGGTCGATACCGCAGAAAACCTGCAGCAGGCACGCACCTGCCTGGAAAGCAGGGTTTTTGATGCCGTCATTACCGACATGCGCTTGCCTGATGGCCTGGGTTTGTCACTGATCTCCGAGCTCAAGGCCCGACACCGCAGCGAACGCTTTGTTGTGATCACGGCCTATGGCTCCCCTGCCAATGCCGTCGAGGCCTTGAAAGCCGGTGCTTTTGACTACCTCACCAAACCGGTCGATCTGAAACAATTTCGCTCCGTCATTGCTGAAGCGCTACGCAGCACACCGCCCCCTCACTTGAAGCAAACCACGCAGCGACATCTGGCGCAGCCCGAATGTAGCGACGGGCCAGACAATCCGGGGGCCCAGTCGCTGGCGCGACTGGTGGGTCAGTCCATGGCAATCCGCCAGATCAAGGAGCGCATCCTTAAAGTCGCGCCCAGCATGGCCCCGATCATGGTCACGGGCGAATCAGGCACGGGCAAAGAACTGGTGGCTTGGGCGATTCACAGCAACAGCCAGCGGGCCCAGGGTGCCTGGATCGCCGTGAACTGCAGTGCCATCCCCGAAAATCTGCTGGAGGCCGAATTTTTTGGTGCCAAAAAAGGCGCCTACACCGGTGCCGCCCAGGACCGGCAAGGTTTTTTCCAGGCTGCCCAGGGTGGCACCTTGTTTCTGGATGAAATTGGCGACCTGCCCTTGGCCATGCAGGCCAAATTGTTGCGCGTCATTCAGGAGCGGCGGGTCCGGCCGCTGGGTTCGACCCAGGAAGACCTGGTAGATGTGCGCATCATCAGCGCCACCCACAAGGACTTGGCAACAGAAGTGCAACAAGGCAGCTTCAGACAGGATCTGTATTACCGTCTTAATGTGATCGAACTGCCAATCACGCCACTACGGGATCGTCTGGAGGACTTGCCCGACCTGTGCCACGCACTGTTGTCACGCATTGCCCAGGAAGCCGGCTTGCCGACACCCCAGCTCAGCACGGAAATGCTGGCGCAACTGGCACAAATGCCCATGCCGGGCAACGTCCGCGAACTGGAAAACCTGCTCCACCGCAGCGTGACCCTGGGCGACCTTGACCAACTCCAAAGCACGCCCATCCCCGCAGCAACGGCAGTCACGACTGTCCCATCGGCAGATCACATTCCCAATGATTTGCAGGCGTATCTGGATACACATGAGCGCGCCATTTTGCTCCGCACCCTGCAAGAAACCAACTTCAACCGCACCGCAGCCGCGTCGCGACTGGGCTTGAGTTTGCGACAGATCCGCTACCGCATCGCCCGGTTAGGGATTGCCACCGCCACCCCTGATGAGAATTCCGACGATGACGCCATTAACGCAAGCTGCTGAGGCCCTGTGGTCTCAAGGCTGGTACCGATTTGCCGCGCATCAGGCCTCGCCCAACTTTGGTCCGCGACCAGCTCAGGCCCACATCGATTTGATTGTGCTGCATTCCATCAGTCTGCCGCCTGGTCAATACGGCGGCCCTGAGGTGCTTCAGTTCTTCAACAACCAGCTCGACTGGCGGGAGCATCCCTATTTCAGTCAAATCAAAGGACTGCAGGTATCAGCGCATTTTTTCATCCGACGCAACGGCGAACTCTGGCAATTGGTCAGTTGTGATGACCGCGCCTGGCACGCCGGGGCCTCCAGCTACCGCGGCCGCAGCAACTGCAACGACGACAGCATCGGGATTGAACTCGAAGGGCTGGAGGGCGACTTGTTTGAAGACGCACAGTATGAATGCCTCCAGAGCGTTTGCGCCGCGCTGATGCAGCATTACCCCATAGCCTATCTGGCTGGCCATGAACACATTGCCCCTGGCCGCAAGGCCGACCCTGGAACAGGGTTTGACTGGTTGCGTTTGCAAAGAAACTTGGGGCTTGAGGCTTGGTATTTACCCCTATCTGCAGGCCATCAAACTGATGCAGACAGCCGCTAATTCGATGCGTTTACACCTTGAAGAAGTGGCAGCACACAAGTTCAGACGGGCATCAATCGCTATCAAATCCTGAGAATCACGGCACCTCGGCGGAAATCAGCCGGATTCTCAAAAAACACTATGGGTAGTGTCTCAGCCTATTCACAACCCTAGATATAGTGGTAAGCTAAACCATTAGTCAGTATGTGAGCAGCATTTTTAAATGCTACCTCACTTTTATTTCCCTACCAGTTTCACGAGAGGATGCCATGCAAACTGCCCAACCCACGTCCAGTTCACCGCACAACAATATGTCAATCAGATCCGCATCGGGCGAGCCGTCTGCGCCCCCCGCCGGTGCATTGAGCCAATACCAAATCATCCGGCGCAACGGGGCCGTGGTGCCGTTCGAGCCCAACAAGATTGCCGTGGCCATGATGAAAGCCTTTCTGGCTGTGCATGGCACACAGGGTGCAGCGTCGGCCAGCGTGCGCGAAACCGTTGAGACACTGACCAAGGTCGTGATCAAAGCCCTGGTGCGTTCGCGACCGGCCGGCGGCACCTTTCACATTGAAGACGTGCAGGATCAGGTGGAACTGGGCCTGATGCGCGAAGGGCACCATGAGATTGCCCGTGCCTATGTGCTGTACCGTGAGAAACGCACGCAGGAACGCGCCCAGAAAGTGGTTCAACAAACACCGGCGCCACTGCAGTTGCATGCCGTTGACAAGGGCCAGCGCGTGGTACTCGACCTGGCGCGCTTGCAAGGCATCATCACCGACGCCTGCAGCGGCTTGAGCGCCGATGTCAGGCCCGAACCGATCATGGCCGAAACGCTGCGCAATCTGTATGACGGCGTGCCCATGGATGAGGTCTACAAGGCCTCGGTGCTGGCCGCCCGCACCCTGATTGAAAAAGACCCGGATTACACCTTTGCCACGGCGCGCTTGCTGTTTCACACCATCACCAAAGAGATATTGGGTGAAGACGTGGCACAAGCCGACATGCCACAAGCCTATGCGGACTACTTTCCGCAGTTCATCAAACGCGGTGTTGAAAACGAACTGCTCGACGAAAAACTCCAGCAGTTTGATCTGCCACGGCTGGCAGCCGCCCTCAAGGCCGAGCGCGACCTGCAGTTCGATTACCTGGGCCTGCAAACCCTGTATGACCGCTACTTTTTGCACATTGGCAAACAGCGCATCGAACTGCCCCAGGCGTTTTTCATGCGTGTCGCCATGGGCTTGGCGCTCAATGAAATCGACCGCGAAGCTCGCGCCATCGAGTTCTATGAAGTGCTGTCCTCGTTCGACTTCATGTCGTCGACACCCACCCTGTTCAACAGTGGCACCCTGCGCTCACAGCTCTCCAGCTGCTACCTGACCACGGTGCCCGACGACCTCGACGGCATCTACGAGTCGATCAAGGAAAACGCCCTGCTGTCCAAATTTGCCGGCGGCCTGGGCAACGACTGGACCCGCGTGCGCGCCTTGGGCAGCCACATCAAGGGCACCAACGGCGAATCCCAGGGCGTGGTGCCCTTCCTGAAAGTGGTCAACGACACGGCGGTGGCCGTCAACCAGGGCGGCAAGCGCAAGGGCGCAGTCTGCACCTACCTGGAAACCTGGCACCTCGACATCGAAGAGTTTCTGGAATTGCGCAAAAACACCGGCGACGACCGCCGCCGCACGCACGACATGAACACCGCCAACTGGATCCCCGACCTGTTCATGCGCCGTGTCATGGAAAAAGGCCAGTGGACGCTGTTCTCGCCCAACAACGTGCCCGACCTGCACGACAAGTTCGGCATCGCATTCGAACAGGCTTACGTGGCCTACGAAGAAAAAGCGGCACGCGGCGAAATCAAGCCCTGCCGCACGGTGCAGGCGTCCGACCTGTGGCGCAAGATGCTGACCATGTTGTTCGAGACCGGCCATCCCTGGATCACGTTCAAGGATGCGTGCAACATCCGCTCACCGCAACAACATGTGGGCGTGGTGCATTCCAGTAACCTGTGCACCGAGATCACCCTCAATACCAGCAACACGGAAACCGCAGTCTGCAATTTGGGCTCGGTCAATTTGTTGCAGCATTTGCAGGACGGCGCAATCGATCACGACAAGCTGCAAAAAACGATCACCACCGCCATGCGCATGCTCGACAACGTGATCGACATCAACTACTACGCGGTCAAAAAAGCGCGTGACTCCAACCTGCGGCACCGCCCGGTGGGACTGGGCCTGATGGGCTTCCAGGACAGCCTGTATGAGCTGCACATTCCGTATGCCAGTGAAGCAGCGGTGCAGTTTGCCGACGAGTCCATGGAAGCGATTTGTTATTACGCCTACCATGCCTCTACCGAATTGGCGCGTGAGCGCGGTCAGTACTCCAGCTACAAGGGGTCGCTGTGGGACCAGGGCATCCTGCCGATCGACACCCTCGACCTGCTGGCGCGTGAGCGCGGTGGTTATGTCGAAGTGGATCGCTCCAGCACCCTGAACTGGGACGCCCTGCGGCAAAAAATTGCCAGGGACGGCATGCGCAATTCCAACTGCGTGGCCATTGCGCCCACCGCCACCATTTCGAACATCATCGGCGTCGATGCATCAATCGAGCCCTGCTTTGGCAACCTGTCGGTCAAGTCCAATTTGTCGGGTGAGTTCACCATCATCAACAGCTACCTGGTGCGCGACCTCAAACGTCTCGGTCTCTGGGACGATGTGATGGTGATGGACCTCAAACACTTCGACGGCTCGCTGCAACCCATCGACCGTGTGCCGGAAGAAATCAAGGCGCTTTACGCCACCGCCTTTGAAGTGGAGACCCGTTGGCTGGTGGAAGCCGCCGCGCGTCGCCAGAAATGGATTGACCAGGCCCAGTCGCTCAACATTTACATGGCGGGGGCCTCGGGCAAAAAACTCGATGACACCTACAAGCTGGCCTGGGTTCGTGGCCTCAAAACCACCTACTACCTGCGCACCCAGTCGGCCACCCATGTGGAGAAATCGACCGTGACTGCGGGCCGCTTGAATGCCGTGTCCTCAGGTGGCGAAATGGCCGGGCGAAGCAGCATGAGCGCGCTCGATGCGGCCGCCGCCGCAGCGCGCCAACAGATGGCTGCGATGCCTGCCACCGACGTCAAATTTTGTGGCGTCGACGACCCTACGTGTGAGTCATGTCAGTAGCCAGGCCACGCGCGCATTTCATGCGATGCTGGCACACCACAGTGCAGACCGCATGAGCACCAAGCACCATCAAAATTCTTTCTATTTTTGACGCTAGATCTCATAATCCACAAATTGGAAATCACTATGTTGTCCTGGGACGAAGAAGTTACACCTACTGCCAGTTTGCCTCCCTCTCCCAGCCGGTCAGACCGGCTGATGGCCGAGTATTTTTCCGGTCCATCCGCGATGCTCGCAGAAGCGCCAATCACCCCCACGGCCTTATCCTCTCTGCCTCGACCAATGGCGCCTGCAAGTGCCCCGGCAGCCGGCACCGCGCGACGGGTCAACGCTGCCGACAAACGTATCATCAACGGCAAGACCGATGTCAACCAGTTGGTGCCCTTCAAGTACAAATGGGCCTGGGAAAAATACCTGTCCAGTTGCGCCAACCACTGGATGCCGCAAGAGGTCAACATGACGCGCGACATCGCGCTATGGAAGGACCCCAATGGCCTGACCGAAGACGAGCGCCGCATCGTCAAACGCAACCTCGGCTTTTTCGTCACCGCCGATTCACTGGCAGCCAACAACATTGTGCTCGGCACCTACCGCCACATCACCGCACCCGAGTGCCGCCAGTTTTTGTTGCGCCAGGCTTTTGAGGAAGCGATTCACACCCATGCTTACCAATACATCGTGGAATCGCTGGGGCTGGACGAAGGCGAAATTTTCAGCGCTTACAACGAGATCAAATCCATCCGTGACAAGGACGAGTTTCTGATCCCGTTCATTGAGGCCATCATGGACCCGCAGTTCAAGACCGGCACACCTGAGACCGATCAAACCCTGCTCAAGTCACTGATCGTGTTTGCCTGCCTGATGGAAGGCCTGTTTTTCTATGTCGGGTTCACTCAAATTCTGGCGCTGGGTCGGCAAAACAAGATGACCGGCGCCGCAGAGCAATACCAGTACATCCTGCGCGATGAGTCGATGCACTGCAACTTCGGCATTGACCTGATCAACCAGCTCAAACTGGAAAATCCGCAACTCTGGACCGCAGAATTCAAAGCTGAAATCAAAGCCTTGTTTGAAACAGCGGTGGACCTTGAATACCGCTACGCCGAAGACACCATGCCGCGTGGCGTGCTGGGCATGAACGCCTCCATGTTCAAGGGTTACCTGCGCTACATTGCCAACCGCCGTGCCACCCAAATTGGGCTGGAGGCGCTCTTCCCCAATGAAGAAAACCCGTTCCCCTGGATGAGTGAAATGATCGACCTGAAGAAAGAGCGCAACTTCTTCGAGACGCGAGTCATTGAATACCAGTCTGGCGGCGCCTTATCCTGGGAATAACAGGGACGTATGACCCACCTCATTTCACAAGCTTTTGAACCATCTGATGGTGGCAAAGTCTTGTTGACCCCCGTTCATGGTGCTGGGAACCCGCCCAACACCATGGATCACTTGACGCGCAATGATTTTCGTCAAGTGCTCTTTGCAAATTGATCAAGGAGATTGACATGGCCACTGCAAAAAAACCTGCTGCCAAGCCTGCTGCAAAACCCGTAGCAAAAGTTGCTGCCAAACCGGCTGCTAAAGCTACTGCCAAACCAGCTGCTAAAGCTACTGCCAAACCAGCTGCTAAAGCTACTGCCAAACCGGCTGCTAAAGCTACTGCCAAACCGGCTGCTAAAGCTGCTGCCAAACCCGTAGCAAAAAAGGCTGTGGTAGCCAAGAAGGCGGCCCCAGCAAAAAAAGCCGCCAAAGCCCCTGCGGCGCCAGCAGCGCACACCAAGCTCAATCCCAAGGCAGCCTGGCCGTTTCCGTCTGGATCCAAACCCTGATCCATCATTTGCTCAGCGGTGTCTGCCCGTTGCCGAATGTGCAGCGGGCTTTCCTGTCAGGGATAAAAAATCAGCAAACGATAGCCCTGAGGCCGCACCCCGGTGGCCTCAGGCCTGATACGAACATACGCTGTGGCAGACCATTCACCCGCCGCTGCCACCGACTCAACCGTAGCGCCCAGTTCGGTTGGTGTAAAAACTTTTCGCACCACAGGCTGGTCTGACATATCTGTCAAAGTTAATTCGATCGCTGGCAAGGCCAAAGCAAATAGGCCCTTGTTTTTGACGGCGAAATGCAATTCAAAGCTGTCTTGACCCATTTGCTGAAACGTTGCGGAATCAATCACCAGGTCTTCAATGCGCAGAAGTGAGGACACGCGACAGTCCAGAACATCGCAGGCGGATTGAAAGGCAGATTTAAGTTCAGGAAACACAGCTGCCATCTGATCGCGTTCGCGGTACAAGCCCTGAACCATCAGGCCAAGCACCAGAAGAACACCCAGCCCCCACCAGAATACGGGCCGATTGCCCGGCTGCACGCTTGAGGGACGGTCTGGCACCTGCAGAAACGAGACAGGTTCAGTCAATGGCTCGCGCTGTAGTGCCTTGGTCTCGGCTACAACCGATTCTGTCTCATTCGATGGCTTGATCAATAGCGCACCCGATTCCCACGATGCCTCAGACGAGAAACCCACACCCTCATGGCGCGCCGGAGCGCCCTCTGCCAGCACGGATGCAAGGTGTTGATTGCCGCTGGCTGAATCAGAAGACGCCAACTTCAGGTCAATGACCGCCGTTTCATCCGGCATCCATTGCGTCGTTTCAACGAAGTCGTCCACAGGCACCGGAAAAGAGGGATTCGTGCTCCTGGTTTCGGTTTCGACCATCTGCTGCGAAGCATCAAAAATTTCATCACACTGGCCGCACCGCACCCAACCATCCGAAATACGCAATTGGTCAGGAACCAGCTTGTACCGCGTACGACATGCAGGGCAACAGGCGATCAAGTCCATGAAGCACGCTTATTTTGTCGCCGTCATCAAGATCCAGCCATCTTCAGCATCAGCAACGTCAAGTGCACAGTAGGGCGCATAGGCCACCTTGAGTTCGTCGACCTGGCGTTCCAGAATACCGGCCAACACCAGGGCCCCACCCTCAGCCACCCGCGACCAGAGCAGAGGGGCCAGCACCTTCAAGGGCGTCGCCAGGATATTGGCCAGCACAGTCTGATACACGCCACGGGTTGTTTCCGGCAAACCAGCGCGCAAAGCGACATGGTTGGCCTGCGCATTCAGCACCGTTGACTCCACCGCGGCCAAATCTATATCAACCGCATCAATGTCGGTCGCACCAAATTTGGCGGCGCCAATGGCCAGGATGCCAGAACCACAACCATAGTCCAGCACGCGGGTCAGTGCCATCCGGTCGACACCGTCATGGCGTGCGATCCAGCGCAAACACATCCGCGTGGTGGGATGGGTGCCGGTACCAAAGGCCAGGCCCGGATCAAGCCGAATCACAATGCGCGCGGCAGCGGGCGGTTCATGCCAGGTGGGAACGATCCAGAATTCAGGCGTGATGTCCACCGGAGCAAACTGCGACTGCGTCAAGCGTACCCAGTCCTGCTCCGGCACATTCTGAATCCCCAAAACCGCACAGCCCTCAAAGAAATCCTGCAACTGCAGCAATTCAAGTGTGGCCTGGGCCTGTTCACGGCTTGCAAACAGAGCCAGCACCCGGGAGCGCTGCCAGCCCTCTTTGGGTGGCGGCATCCCCGGCTCGCCAAACAGCGCCTGCTCGGCATCCGTTTGGGCATCGGCATCTTCCACGCTGACACTCAGGGCATCGAGCGCATCGAGCGCGTCGCTCACGGTCTCGACCCGGTCTTCCGGGCACATCAAGCGCAGCTCAAACATGGCCCTTACCCATCACCGGTTGTGATTGGCAAGCCAACCTTCAAGGTAATGGATATTGGTGCCACCCTCCATGAACTTGGCATCGACCATCAACTCCCGATGCAATGCAATATTGGTGTTGATCCCCTCCACAACCGTTTCACCCAACGCCGTGCGCATGCGTGCCAGGGCCTGTTCGCGGGTATCACCATAAACAATGATTTTGCCAATCATCGAGTCGTAGTTGGGCGGCACAAAATAATTGGTATAGACATGCGAGTCCACGCGCACGCCGGGCCCCCCTGGGGGATGCCACATGGTGATACGCCCGGGCGACGGAATGCACTTGTAGGCATCCTCAGCATTCAACCGACACTCGATGGCATGCCCCCGAATTTGAATCTGGCGCTGGGTGAACGGTAATTTTTCGCCGGCCGCCACCATGATTTGTGTTTTGACGATGTCGATGCCGGTTGTCATCTCGGTTACCGGGTGCTCGACCTGAACACGGGTATTCATCTCAATGAAGTAAAACTCGCCGTCCTCATACAAAAACTCAAAGGTACCGGCACCACGATAACCAATCTTTTTACAAGCTGCCACACAGCGTTCGCCCACACGTTCAATCAGCTTGCGGGGAATGCCTGGTGCAGGGGCTTCTTCAATGACTTTTTGGTGGCGCCGCTGCATCGAACAATCGCGCTCACCAAGATAGACCGCGTTCTTGTACTTGTCGGCGAGAATCTGACTTTCGACATGACGCGGGTTCTGCAAATACTTTTCCATGTACACCGCAGGATTGCCAAAAGCAGCGCCAGCTTCACTTTTGGTCATCGCCAC
>NZ_JAMPXE010000118.1 GCF_023701345.1 Rhodoferax sp.
AACTGGGCGCTATGCATAAAGTCCCGTTGCCGACCTTCAGGCATCTAGCATGAGAGGTGGGTCTAGACCCCATCGCAGTCAGTCACCTGAAAAATTTGGTCGGCCATTTGCAGTCGTTCAGTCACACAACTTGACGGCGTGGCTTCAACTTCGGTTAAGCAGAGGGCGCCGATCATCACGATGCCCGGCACATGGACATTCAATATAAATTGAATATCTATCTACAATAATGTAGACTTAAATTCATGAATAAATGGCTGTCGCTGATCACAACCCTGCCCACGGAAAACGCCACCTTGCGTCAACGCGCCTGGCGCGCCCTTAAAGCATCCGGTGCCGCCGTGCTGAGGGACGGGGTTTACCTGATGCCGGAGCGCGAAAGCTGCCGCGCCACCCTGGAGGGCCTGGCCTCGGAGGTACGCGATGGCGGCGGCGGCGCTCATGTGCTGCGTGTGGAGGAGCCTGAAGGCGCCAACTTCGCAGCACTGTTTGATCGCAGCAGTGACTTCGCCGCCTTGCTGTCGGAGGTCGATCAGGTCAACCAGAAGCTGACAACAGATACTGTGCAAGACGTACTGCGGCAGACCCGCAAGCTGCGCAAATCCTTTGCCAATCTCGTCACAACGGACTTTTTCCCCGCAGAGGCCCAGCGACAAGTCGATAACGCCTTGCGTGAACTGGAGTTGGCCTGTGCGTGCGTCCTGTCACCAGATGAACCCCATGCCCAGGACGGGCGCATTGCGCGTCTTCACATGACAGACTATCAAGGCCGTCTCTGGGCCACGCGGCAACGCCCATGGGTTGATCGCCTGGCCAGTGCCTGGTTGATTCGGCGGTTTATTGACCCGCAAGCGCGCCTGCTGTGGCTGGCCAGCCCCGCAGACTGTCCGCCAGACGCACTCGGATTCGACTTTGACGGCGCAACATTCAGCCACATGGGTAGCCGGGTCACCTTTGAAGTGCTGGCTGCGAGCTTTGGACTCGATCAACCCGCCATCGCCCGCCTGGGCCTGCTGGTGCACTACCTCGATGTGGGTGGCGTGCAGCCGCCAGAAGCAGCAGGCATTGAGAGCGTACTGAATGGCTTGCGCGAGAGCATCTCAACCGATGACCAACTGTTGGTGGCCGCTTCAACCGTGTTCGACGGGTTGCTGACCAGCTTCGATCAGGCAAGCCGCAGCATATGAATCAACCAGTGACTCAGGAAGCCGATTCATCGGCGCGCCCAGCCCAAGCGGTGAGCTTCTGGCAGGCCTTTGCGTTTTGGCTCAAGCTGGGTTTCATCAGTTTCGGCGGGCCAGCCGGGCAAATTTCGATCATGCATCAGGAACTGGTGGAGAACCGGCGTTGGATTTCCGAACAGCGTTTCCTTCACGCCCTGAACTATTGCATGATGCTCCCCGGCCCGGAAGCACAACAATTGGCCACTTATATCGGCTGGCTGATGCACCGGACCTGGGGTGGCATCGTGGCCGGCGCCCTGTTTGTGCTGCCTTCCCTCTTGATCCTGATCGGGCTGTCGTGGGTGTACATCGCCTTCGGTGAAATGCCGCTGGTTGCGGGCTTGTTCTATGGCATCAAGCCAGCTGTAACGGCCATCGTGGTACAGGCGGCCCACCGCATCGGCTCCCGCGCGCTCAAGAACAACTGGTTGTGGGGCATTGCAGCGGCCTCTTTTGGCGCCATTTTTGTCGCCAACATCCCATTCCCGGCCATCGTTGTGGCGGCTGCATTGGTGGGTTATGTCGGAGGTCGGATCGCACCCGACAAGTTCAAAGCCGGGGGCGGACATGGCAAGGCCGACAAGTCCTTTGGCCCGGCGCTCATCGACGACCACACACCCACGCCGGAACATGCCAAATTTCATTGGCTTCGACTATCGCAAGTGATCGCGGTGGGTGCCTTGCTGTGGGTCGTGCCCATGGGATTGCTGAGCACGAGTTATGGCTGGGACCACCCGCTGACACAGATGGGCTGGTTCTTCACCAAGGCCGCGTTGCTGACCTTTGGGGGTGCCTATGCCGTGCTGCCCTATGTGTACCAGGGCGCTGTGAGTCACTACGGCTGGCTCACACCGACACAAATGATTGATGGCCTTGCCTTGGGGGAAACCACACCGGGGCCACTCATCATAGTGGTGGCTTTTGTCGGCTTCGTGGGGGGCTATGTCAAGGCCTTGTTCGGCCCGGATGCGCTGTTTCTGGCGGGAGCAGTCGCGGCCAGTTTGGTGACCTGGTTCACCTTTCTGCCCTCGTTTCTGTTCATCCTGGCAGGTGGCCCCCTGGTGGAAAGCACCCACGGCGACCTCAAGTTCACCGCACCCTTGACCGCCATCACCGCCGCCGTGGTGGGCGTGATTCTGAATCTGGCCCTGTTCTTCGGCTACCACGTGCTGTGGCCCAAGGGATTTGGCGGAGGGTTCGATGAGGTGTCGGCACTGATCGCTGTGGGTGCCGCCGTTGCCCTGTTTCGTTTCAAGCGCAATGTGATCCATGTCATCGCCGCCAGTGCGGTGGTGGGCTTGCTCATCAAACTTTTATAAGCTGTGTTGGAGAACGCCATGACGTCTATTTCAGTTGCCACCCTGTCCACTTGCCTGATGGAAACCAAACAGCCAGTTCTCATCGATGTCCGCAGAGAAAGTGCGCGTCAAGCCTCTGGCACGACCATCGCCCATTCAATTTGGCGCGACCCCGCGCAATGGCTGGACTGGAAAGACGAGGTGGCCGCCTTGTCGGGGCAGGTGGTATTTTTTTGTGTCCACGGACACGAAGTCAGCCAAGGCCTCACCGCAGCCTTGCGCGCCATGGGTAAGGATGCAAGGTATCTGGAAGGCGGTTTTTCTGAATGGCAAAAGGTCGGCCGGCCTGTTGTAGAAATCGCAAGTGTCAGCAGCACGAAATCGGAGACAAGCGCCTGATTCATCACTCTGCGCGTCTTGTCACGGGCAGCGCGTAGTTTCCTTGAATTCGTCGAGGGCGTGGCGCCGTTCATTACCAGGCGCCCTCGCCAAGTCATCAAGACAATGATCCAGATAAAATCCGGAAAATTGTTGAAGCAGTCCATCACCTCAATGCAATCACGCAGCCCATACCCCAGTCAACGCCACGCCAGGTTCACCCTGGGCGTGTGCGCGCTGATCCTGTTGGGAATGCTCTTCGGCGCCATTGTCTCGTCGATGGGTGGCGTGACGTCTCACGGCCTGGCCGAATTCGCAGCAAGCCAACACAACGTTGATGCTATTGCGGTTGATGCGCACGGACACTCACACGACGACGATGACGCCAGGCCAGCCCTCCTGGATGCTGGCGCCGACCACCCGCACCACAGTGCAGATCACAGCCACGACAAGTCGCATGTACCGACCACTGCAATAACGGTCGCCATTTCAATGGCATCGAGTCGACCAGCCACTGCTCGCCAGTGGGTTGAGTTGGTGGAGGCGTTCCGGCTGGAACGCCCTCCCATGGCTTGAGACTCCTTCTGGCCTTGCGCTACCCAAAGTAGCGCCTCCTTCAATTCAACGGAATCTTCATGAACAGCTTACTTCACGGCAGGCTGCCGGGACCGCCATGGGCGATCCGGCACCACCATCTCTTTCTTTTGGCGGCGATATTCATGTCGCTGCTGCTCGGCACCACCGAGGCTCTGGCCCATGCGGTCACACAGGGTGACAAAGGCTATATCCAGGAAATATCGGGGGTCAACTTGTTGCCCTTCGTGTACCTGGGCGCCAAACACATGATGACGGGATACGACCACCTGCTGTTCCTCTTCGGGGTGATCTTCTTCCTTTACCGGCTGTCGCATATCGGCATCTATGTGAGCCTGTTTGCGCTCGGCCACTCCACCACCATGATCCTGGGCGTTTACTACAACGTGCAGTTCAGCAGCTACCTGATCGACGCGATCATCGGTTTCTCGGTGGTCTACAAGGCACTCGACAACATCGGCGCCTTCCAGCGCTGGCTGGGCTTCCAACCCAACACCAAAATTGCCACGCTGGTGTTTGGCCTGTTCCATGGTTTTGGTTTGGCCACCAAAATCCTCGAATACGAGATTTCGCCCGACGGCCTGGTGCCCAACCTGCTGGCCTTCAATCTGGGCGTTGAAATTGGCCAGTTGATGGCATTGGCAGTCATCTTGATTGGCATGAGCTACTGGCGACGCACAGCCAGCTTTTTGCGCCACGCCTACACCGCCAACGTGGTCATGATGAGCGCCGGCTTCGTGCTGGTGGGCCTCCAACTAACCGGTTTTTTTGTGTCCTGAACATCCAAGGAATTTTGACCATGTACAACAGTGAAACGACGCTTCGCGCTGAACTGCCTTCCTCCAGGAAGCTGATGCGCTCAACCATCCTGGCAGCTCTTTCTGCCGCCGTCATCCTGGTGACGGTTGTTCAGCCGGCCGAATACGGCATTGATCCCACCGGGGTGGGCCGACTATTGCGACTGACAGAGATGGGCCAAATCAAAACCAGGCTCGCGGCTGAAGCCGCCGCCGACGCAACGGGACAAAAACCCGTGCCCGACGCCTCCATCTCAGGGACTGCCGTCAGCAACTCTCAACCCGCCCCTGTCGCAGCCGCAGCGCAACCCACGTCCTGGCGTGACGAGATGCGCTTGACCCTGAAACCTGGTGAAGGCATGGAAGTCAAGCTGCGCATGAAGGAAGGCGAAAAAACCGTCTTCGCCTGGGCGGTGGAAGGTGGCATCGTCAACTATGACACCCACGGCGACAGCATCGGCCGATCGATCAGCTATGAGAAGGGACGCGCGGTTTCTTCCGATGACGGCGATCTGGTGGCGGCGTTTACCGGCAATCATGGCTGGTTCTGGCGCAACCGGGGCGAGGCTGATGTGAATCTGGTGCTGCGCACGCGTGGTGATTACAGCGACATCAAACGTGTCAAGTAACGCCCCCGCCATTCGCGGCGGGCTGCTGGCCCTGATGGCAGCGGCTCTCTTTGGCATCAGCACACCCCTGGTGCAACGCCTGGGTGTGGGTCTGGGTGCCTTCAGTACAGCGGCCTTGCTCTATGGTGGCGCAGCACTTGTTGGCGCGTTCTCACTGCGTCCCAAGGAACAGGAAGCGCGGGTGCGGCGCTCTGACACGGGTCGGCTTCTGGCCATGGCGATCTTTGGCGCGGTCATTGGGCCGGTTGCCCTGGCCTGGGGACTGCAACGCACCAGTGGCGCCAGTGCTTCGCTCATGCTCACGCTGGAAGCGCTGTTTACCGCCCTGTTGGCTTGGCGCCTATACGGCGAAAGCATGGATCGCCGGGTCTGGCTGGCCATGCTTTTGCTGCTGGCGGGTGGCATGGCCCTGGTATTGGATCAAGGACTGGCGGGCGGTGTGCAATTGACGGGCCTGCTGGTCGTCATGCTGGCCACAGCAGCCTGGGGCGTGGACAACACTTTGTCACGGGCACTGGCCGAGCGCGACCCCAGTCAGGTGGTGATGCTCAAGGCGGCGCTGGGTGCGACCTTGACCACCGCTTTGGCCTGGTTCAGCAATGAGCCTTTGCCCAGTTGGATGGCGGCATTGGGCTTGATTGCGGTGGGGGCCACCGGCTATGGCATGAGCTTGAGACTTTACCTGCTGGCGCAGCGCGCATTTGGCGCGGCTCGTACCGGTTCTGTATTTGCCTTTGCGCCATTTATAGGCGCAGCCTTCGCTTTTATGCTGGGTGATCGATCAGCAGGCGGACTGATGATGGTGGGTGGACTGCTGATGTTGTGCGGTGTCGCACTTCACCTCGCCGAAATCCACGGGCATGAGCACGTTCATGAACCCATGGAGCATGAGCACGCCCATGACCATTCGGACGGCCACCACAACCACTCCCACAACCCGACGGTCATCGGCACGCATTCCCACTTGCATCATCACGAGGAAGTGCGGCACAGCCATGCGCATGTGCCCGATGCGCATCACCAGCATGTGCATTGAAACCCTTGTGTTCCCAATTTGGCATCGACCCTATGGTTCATAACGCAATGCAATCATTACGTTTTGATAGAGCGAGACGGTGCCAAACGCCAATCTTTACAATCTGCCCCTTCTCAACACGCCAGGGGAACCCGGACCCCTCTCTATGGAAATACTGATACTTTTCGCCCTCATCCTGCTTAACGGCGCATTTGCCATGTCAGAAATCGCGCTGGTCACGGCCCGTAAAGCAAGACTCCAGAAGCTCGTTGATGAGGGCGACAGCTCAGCCAAGGCAGCCGTCAAACTGGGTGAAGATCCCACCCGTTTTCTTTCCACCATTCAAATTGGCATCACCTCCATCGGTGTGCTCAACGGTATCGTTGGCGAAGCTGCACTGGCGCCACCCCTGGCGCAGTGGCTGGTGACTTTGGGCCTGTACGACCCCTATGCCTCTTACGCAGCCACCGGACTGGTGGTGGTGTTGATCACCTATTTTTCAATTGTTCTGGGTGAGCTGGTGCCCAAACGCCTGGGTCAATCCCACCCCGAAACGGTCGCCAGGCTTGTGGCCAAACCCATCAACTTCCTGGCGATTGCCACCAAGCCTTTCGTTCGCCTGTTGTCCGGATCCACCCGAGGCCTGTTGCGCCTGATTGGCGCCAAAGAGAGCTTCGGATCGACTGTGACTGAAGCGGAAATTCACGCGGTTCTGGCCGAAGGAACCAGCGCGGGCGTGATCGAATCGCACGAGCACACCATGGTCCGCAACGTTTTTTTGCTGGATGACCGTCAACTTGGCTCACTGATGGTGCCCAGGGGTGATGTTGTGTTTCTCGACATCAATCAACCGTTTGAAGAGAATCTGAAACTGATTGACAGCTCGGATCACGCCAGGTTTCCTGTGGTGAAGGGCGGTATCGACGATATTCTGGGCATCGTGAACGCGCGCCAATTGCTTTCCAAGGTGGCCCATGGCGAAATACCGGACCTGCAGGTCAATCTGCAGGCACCGCTTTACGTCCCCGAGACCCTGACGGGCATGGAACTGCTGGACAACTTTCGTTTGTCCGATGTTCACATGGCTTTTGTCATTGACGAGTACGGCCAGGTGCAAGGCATCGTGACCCTGAAGGATTTGATTGAAGCCATCACGGGCGAATTTCAGCCACGCGACCCTGAGACCTCCTGGGCAGTTCAACGGGAAGACGGCTCCTGGTTGCTTGACGGGCACATTCCCGTGCCGGAGTTGAAAGACCGCCTTGGACTGAGCAGCGTGCCAGAAGAAGAGCGCGGACGCTACCACACGCTCAGCGGAATGATGATGCTGCTGACAGGCCGCCTGCCCAAGGTTGCCGACACCATTGAGTGGCAGGACTGGAAATTCGAGATTGTGGACATGGACGGCAAGACCATTGACAAGGTGCTGGCCTCCAGCCTGTCGACCGACGCCACAAAGACCGATTCAGAGGCCACAGCCGGGTGACAAGCATGAGTGTGGTCCTGGATCAGCCATGTAACGGCAGCTTGTTGACCGGGTTCCAGCGATTGATGCTGGTGCCTTTGGTCATCCTGTTTTTTGCAGCCTGTACTGACGGCTATCCCAAAGAGGACGAGTTGATCATCAACCCGCTCGAATTGAGTCAGTCTCAGCGGTTGCAGGCCATGAACCAGCTTGGACAAGACGCCCACCCTGAAATCAAATGGATTTACCGCGCCTTGCCCAGTTGCACCATGCAGATCACGGTCAACGGCTCAGAATCTGGCAAGCAGACCTTTAGCCTGGAAATGTCGGGCGCTGGCGTTGACATCAGTTTCAACAAAGTGGAACAGATCTACGGCGTCAAGGTGAAGCCCAAGCAGGGAGACACCCTGGAGGAGCAGCCAGTCTTATTGAGCAAGACATGGCTTGATGCCATTGAAATGAGCAATCTGGTCCGGAGTTTTCAGATCGGATGCCAATCGAGCACCGCGCCTGTGTCGATCAACAACACAAATCCATTGTGAAAAAAGCTTCGGGCGGTCGTGCGCTATCGACCATTCTTTGGGAACTATCAGCAGACACGCAGCGGGAACGCATAACCATTAACGATTTGCTGATCGCGCTTGGCGACCGGGCAACGGGTGCCTTGATATTTATATTTTCATTCCCCAATGTCTTGCCAACGCCGCCTGGGACATCAACCATTTTGGGTGCCCCGCTGCTCTTTCTGACAGCCCAACTGATGCTGGGCCAGGCACCATGGTTGCCTGCATTTGTGGCGAATCGCTCCATGACGCGTTCGGATTTCTCATCCTTGGTCAAACGCATCCTGCCCTGGCTAAAACGCGCTGAAGGCCTGTTGCGCCCGCGCTTGGCCAGCCTTACCCTGCCGCCGATGGAGTATGTCGTTGGCTTGTTGTCGCTGCTGCTCGCCGTGTTGCTGGTTTTGCCGATTCCCCTTGGTAATGTCCTGCCTGCTTTGGCCATCAGCCTGATGGCGCTCGGGGTGCTTGAGCGTGACGGCTTTTGGGTACTTTCAGGACTGGCGGTTTCAGTGGCTGCCGTGTTTGTGGTCTATGGTGTGCTTTTCGCCATGGTCAAGACCACCTGGTATTTTTTTACCCAGATCCTGTAGTGGGCAAACCTCAGACGGCCAGCTTTTTTGGCAAGCGGTGGCGCGGCGAAGCGTCTTTGAGCCAGCTTTTTTGGCGTGACATGCTGATTGTTGGCAGCGTCATCAACCTGTTCACCGGGTTCATGGCACTGATGATCGCTGCCCAAGGTGGTGAACTATGGGTCGCCGCCATGGTGCATTTTGCGACCTTGCCTTACAACGTGTTTCTTGTCCTTGCCTTGTGGCGGACATCGGGGCGCAGCACGGTGATGGCTTGGACTTCATTGGTTTGGCTGGGTGCAGTCACGATGCTTTGAGTAAAAGCATGACTAGATGCCCCACATCGGGTGTCGGGCAAGCATTTCAGGAATCATTGCTACGGTGTCGGTACATTTCCCCCCACGAACGGTAGGCATCAGCGCTCTATATTGATGATCGAGGCTTTGACGATTCAAACAAGATGACGAAACTTAAGCCCCACATCATTTAAGGGGTTCATCATGGAAACTGTTCACGACGACCGGCCAAAGGTTCCCAGGAACAAGGGAAAAATTGTTGGTCAAAAAGCACCCTTGAAACTCAAAGACATCTGCCCCATCAGGGTTCGACTCCAACTGAATCAAAGAACGAGGGAGCTTGCACTATTTGATTTGGGACTCGACAGCAAGCTCAGGGCCTGTGATTTGGTGAATCTGCGCGTTAAAGACATTTGTCACGGTGATCGTGTTGCAACCCGAGCCATTGTTATGCAAAAGAAGACCGCCCTGCCGGTTCAGTTTGAAATCACCGCGCCCACGCGTGATGCGATTGACGCCTGGATCAAGGCGTCTTCGCTGAGGCCGGAAGATTATTTGTTTCCCAGTCGGATTCATGACTCCCCGCATCTTGGTACCAGGCAATACGCTCGCATTGTTGACGGTTGGGTCAAGGGGATCGGCTTGGATCCATCCTGTATGGAACGCATTCCATGCGGCGGACCAAGGCCACCCTGATTTACCGACGTACCAAAAACCTCCGAGCAGTTCAGCTGCTGCTCGGCCATACCAAAATCGAGAGCACCGTGAGGTATCTGGGCATCGAGGTCGAAGACGCGCTGGAAATGGCCGAGCAGACTGACATTTAACGGAAAATTTCTCAGGTAACGGCGAAAAACTTTGACTGCCGGTCAGCGGTCATTCGTGACCGACTGGAGCTGACCCACAAGAGGCAGACAAGGTCTGAAATTCGGTGACTGCAACGCTGCTCAAGAGACTACTGCTCAAGAAAACTGATCTCCGTGGTTGAACGACTTACATGGTCCGCCCAAGGAAAGCAAGTTTCATCGACGTGATAGTTTGAAAGGTTTGCTGCCTTACATTCGGGCTGTTTGTGCAGTCGGTGCTGCTGCCCATGATGGCTATTCGCGGTCGGGGTTCCTATCTGCTTCACGTACTCA
>NZ_JAMPXE010000119.1 GCF_023701345.1 Rhodoferax sp.
GCGGATGGTGCCGGGAGCCGCTTTTTTAGGATCGGTCGCACCCATCAGGTCACGGTGCCGCAAAACCGCATTTTCACCTTCCAGTGCCTGGATCATGACCGGGCCGGAAACCATGAAATCAACCAGATCCTTGAAGAAGGGACGGGCTTTGTGAACAGCATAAAAAGCCTCGGCCTCGCCACGCGACAAATGGGCCATTTTGGCGGCCACAATTTTCAGGCCGGCAGCCTCAAAACGGGCGTAAATTTGTCCGATCACGTTCTTGGCAACGGCGTCGGGCTTGATAATGGAAAGAGTACGTTCGATAGTCATGGTTGTTCCTGATAAATGTAATTTTTGAGCAATTGGTCAAAACCATGGATGTTAACCTGATCTGGTCTAGCTGGCCTGCACCGCCGGGATGCAGCCATAGCTCCCGTGGGCCAATTCAACGGCCCTTGCCAAGGCGTCTTGCACCCGAAGAACCGGAACCGGCGCCACGTTTGCTGCCCTGCTCCTGTCTTTGACGGGTATAACTGTCGGCCCCGATGTAACCAAAATTCGTTTTTAGCGGATCTGGCTGGGCGTTATTGGCGGCACTGGTGCCAGCATTGGGCTTGTTGCCGCGCCCAGTCGGGCTGCGTCCGGCTGGGCGACGGCCACGCAAGGGCGGACGTGGCGTACGCTCACGCGCCACACCCTCTTCAGCCACAGGCTTTGCGGCATCTGCCGAGGCCGCAGATGCAGAATTTCTTGCTTTTTGCGTCAACGAATTGATGTCGCCGGCGTCGAGTTCCATCCAGGCGCCCCGCTTGAGCCCACGCGGCAAAACCATGGCACCGTAGCGAATTCGTATCAGACGACTGACGGCATGGCCAACGGCCTCAAACATGCGGCGCACTTCGCGATTGCGGCCTTCAGAGATGGTGACCCGGTACCAGCAGTTGGAACCCTCGCCACCGCCCTCTTCGATCGAACCGAAGTTGGCCAGGCCGTCATCCAGCCTGACGCCCTCCAGCAGGCGCTTCTTTTCCTCTTGGTTGAGGGCACCCAGTACGCGCACGGCATATTCACGCTCCAGTCCAAAACGCGGGTGCATCAGGTTGTTGGCCAACTCACCCGAACTGGTGAACAGTAGCAAGCCTTCGGTATTGAGGTCGAGACGGCCTACCGACTGCCATTTGCCCTGGAACAGCTTGGGCAACTTGCGAAATACAGTGGGCCGGTTTTGTGGATCGTCGTTGGACACAACTTCGCCCGCCGGCTTATGGTAAGCAATCACGCGTGCCGGCGGCGGCTCAATCCGGAAGCGGATCGGTTTGCCGTTCACTTTGACATGGTCACCAAATTGCACCCGTTGGCCAATGTGCGCAGGCTCATTGTTGACGGTGATGCGGCCTTCCATGATCAGCTGCTCCATCTCCAGACGGGAACCCATGCCGGCCTGGGCCAACACCTTGTGCAGCTTGGGTGATTCAGGCTGAGGCGCCAGCACCCGCTTGAGGGGGTGAGCAACCGTCTGCGCGTCCTCTGCGTCAAATTGCCCCGAGACCACATCTTCGAACCGGATAACCGTGGTCTGCGGGTTTGACTCTTCGTGTTTCATCTTGATTCCTTTGACTCCAAATTCAACTCTCGCGCCATGGCCCCAACCGCATTGGCATCTTCAGCCCAGTTCAACTCGGGCGTGGCAACCATGGCTTCATTGCCTTGACCTGCCTCCAGCGCTCGCCCCAAGCCCTCAAAGGCCGCACCCGGTGCATCCAGCACGGGCAATTGGTCCAGTGAAGACAAACCCAGGTCATCCAGAAACTGGCGCGTGGTGGCAAACAGCGCTGGCCGTCCGACCGTATCGCGGTGGCCGATCACTTCGATCCAGCCCCGGTCTTCGAGTTGCTTGATCGTCAGCGAATTGACAGTGACGCCCCGGATGTCCTCAATATCACCCCGGGTGACCGGCTGACGGTAGGCAATGATGGCCAGGGTCTCGAGCGTGGCACGGGCGTAGCGGGGTGGTTTTTCCGGATACAGGCGATCCAGATACATCCGCATTTCAGCACAACTCTGAAAGCGCCAGCCACTGGCCAGCTCCACCAGTTCAACGCCGCGCTGCGACCAGTCCTGCTGCAATTCATGCAACAAAAGACGAATCTCAGCCTGACTTTGCTCCTGCCCAAAAAGAAGCAGCATGTCACGCAGGGACATGGGCTGTTGGGCACAAACCAAAGCGGCTTCAAGAATGCACTTGGCATCCAGCGTTTTCATGGTGTCGTCGAATTGAAAATAAGATGCCCAAAGACATCAAGACAAAGAATGGAGGGCGCGTAACAAGCCGAGCGAGCTATCGGTGACGCAGACGCTGTTCAAGGAAACTGGAACCAGCGTTTAAATATGGTTTTGATTGTACTTGAGACCCAGACTGTTCAGCGCCGTCGAAAAATCAGGGGGCAGATCGGAGGTAAAAGACAGCGCCTGCCGGGTGATGGGGTGCGCAAAAGCGAGCCGGTACGCATGCAGGGCCTGTCTTGTCATGCCAAGACCCATGGTGCCACCGTACAACGCGTCGCCGAGCAAGGGATGCTTGAGTTGCATCATGTGCACCCTGATCTGGTGGGTCCGACCGGTATGCAGGGTGCATTGCACGAGACAGGCCTGGGCCGCATTGGACAGGAGCTCAAAGTCGGTTCGGGCCGGCTTGCCCGGATGGAGATCCAGATCAACCGCGGCCATGCGCAGTCGATTCACAGGATCTCGGCCAATGGCTGCAGCCACCTGGCACCTGGCGCCGCCAGACCAGGCCCCCTGGCCAATGGCCAGGTACTGGCGCTTCACTTCCCGCGCGGCAATGGCGCGCACCAGCGCGTCCATGACCGGCCGGCTGCGCGCCACCACCATCAGGCCACTGGTGTCCTTGTCAAGGCGGTGCACGATGCCGGCGCGCGGCAGATCAAAGGCTCCTGCGTCATAAGCCAGCAGCCCGTTCATCAGGGTACCTGACCAATTGCCTGGCGCCGGATGCACCACGAGACCGGCGGGTTTGTTGATCACGAGCAAATGCGCGTCAGCATAAACCACATCCAGCACCATGGCCTCTGCCTTGAAGGCCTGGCTTTGCGGGGTTGGACGCAGCTCGATCAAACCCGCATCCGAGACCCTGACCTTATGCGATGCCTTGACAAGCACCTGCCCGTTGACCTGGACACTGCCAGCCTCAATGAGCTGCTGCAAATAGTTGCGTGAAAACTCTGGCACCAATTCAACCAGGGCGCGATCCAATCGCATACCATGGTGGGCAGCCGTAAAAACCAGCTTTCGCTGCTCTGCTTGTGGCTCCAGCACAGAGGCGCCATCGAGTTCATCCAGGGGCAGGGTGCCCGATATAATCAAATTTGTTTTGTTCAAGAAAGTCTTTCGCCATGCCTCATGCCAAATTATCTGCCCTCTGCGTCTGGATGTTGGCGGCTGGCGTTGTTTTCCTAAGCGCTTGCTCCACCACGGTGCCGGACCCCACCGCCGAATGGAGCCCCAATAAAATATATGCCGAAGCCAAGGACGAGCTCAACAGTGGCGCTTATGACAAGGCTGTAACGCTGCTGGAAAAACTCGAAGGCCGTGCAGCCGGGACACCACTAGCCCAACAAGCACAGCTTGACAAAGCCTATGCCCATTACAAAGCCGGTGAGTCCGTGTTGGCGATTGCCACGCTGGATCGCTTCATCAAACTGCATCCTGCGAGTCCTGCCCTCGATTACGCCCTGTACCTCAAGGGCATTGTCAATTTCAATGATGATCTGGGTTTGTTCTCCGGTTTGACGCGCCAGGACCTGGCCGAACGCGATCAGAAAGCAGCCAAGGATTCGTTTGAGTCATTCAAGGAACTGGTCAACCGCTTTCCCGACTCGCGTTACACCCCCGAGGCGAGCCAACGCATGAATTACATCGTGAACTCCCTGGCGCAATCAGAAGTGCACGTGGCACGCTACTATTTTGCGCGCGGTGCTTATCTGGCGGCAATCAATCGGGCCCAAACCGCCCTTGCCGACTACCAGGGGGTTCCAGCCCTCGAAGAAGCCCTGTTTATCATGGTCAAATCCTATGACGCGCTGGGCATGACCACGTTGCGCGACGACACCCTGCGCGTGCTTGAAAAAAATTACCCGCAAACCCCTTATCTGGTGCACGGCTTCAAACCCCGAAATGACCCGTGGTGGAAGATCTGGTAACAGCATGAAGGCCAATGCCTACCGACTCACGGCTTCAACCGGGATTCACAAAGGAGACCGCGACTACCAGCAAGATCAGGTGACTGTGCTCAGCCATCCCCGCGTCAAGGGGTGTCTGCTGGCCGTCCTGGCCGATGGCATGGGGGGCCGCAGCGGGGGCCGCAAAGCCTCGGACCAGGTCATGATGACCGCACGCCAGCTTTTTGAACGCTATGACCCGGCCACCGATGACCCCCAGGTCATGTTGAAACAATTGCTCAACGAGGCACATACGGTGATCAAACTGATTGCCATTTCATCTGAGCAGGAACCGCACAGCACCATCGCTGCTTTTTTGCTCAACCCCGCAGGGGACTGTTATTGGATTCATGCAGGCGACTCCCGCATTTACCATTTCCGCGGCAACCAGTTGGTCAAGCGCACGCTCGATCACTCGTACGTTCAGCTCCTGGTAGATCGCGGAGAAATCACGCCGGAGCAGGCCCAAAACCATCCAAAATCAAATATTCTGGTCAGTTGTCTGGGCTCGGACAATGCGCCGTCGATCAGCCTGCATCACATCCCGCAGATGAACGCGGGCGACATTTTGATGGCCTGCAGTGATGGCGTCTGGCATTACTTCAATGATATCGAACTGGGCGATGTCCTGTCCACACTGGCACCCAGGGAGGCCTCTGAGTTCCTGATCGAAAAAGCCAGGGCCCGGGCCCGCGGCGCTGGCGACAACCTGTCGATGGTGGTCGTCAAATTTGAACCCTTGCCGGAATGAGTCCGCTGGTTTCAACGATCTGCCGGTAGCACCAAGGGGTTGGTATCCAGGCCTTGCGGCACCGTCAAACTTTTTTCCTTGATCTTATCAAGTGCGTTGTTGGCTTTGGCCCGGCGCTCAAGGTCGTTCAAAATCAATTCCTGACGTCGCAACTCGTCGAGTGCCCTGCGATTTTTTACACGTATGTTGCGTTGACAGTCAAATACCGCAAATTTTTGATAACAGGCCGCATTGGCCCGTTCCACCTCGGCCTGCAGCTGCGTACGCGCACGATCAATGCGCAAATGCGCCTCCTGTAGCTGCAATGGGGTTGCCGGCAATGGTTCGGGCACGGCCTGCGCTGCCACAAAGGCAGACGCCAACAGACAGGCCAGGGCAAAAATGATGCGCCGACTCATGTCAGGCAGGTATCAACATCCCGACGACTCAAGGCCAGGAATTCGGCGGACTGCATTTCCTGCAGACGCGACACGGTGCGAGCAAACTCATTGGCCATCAGACCCTCCGTATAAAGCTCGGTTGCAGATACAACCGCAGACATGATCAGCTTGACCCGCCGGTCATAAAGCACGTCCACCAGCCAGGTAAAGCGACGCGCCTCGGAGGACATGCGGGGTGGCATTTGTGGCACATTGCTGAGCAGAACCGTATGGAACTGGGTCGCAATTTCAAGGTAATCGTTTTGCGAGCGCGGTCCGCCACAGAGCGTATTGAAGTCAAACCACACCAGGCCACCCGCTTTGCGCCGCGCATGGATTTTGCGCGCCTCGATGTGCAGGGTCGGGTCTTCATCCGGTGATTCTGCCAGTTGCTCGAAAGCGTTGCGCATGGCCTCGTCTGCCGCCTCACCCAGGGGAAAGTGGTACAGCTCGAGTTGGGCCAGGGTTTGCCCCCGATAGTCGGTGCCGTGGTCCACATTGATCACATTGAGATGGGACTTCAACAAGGCAATGGCAGGCAAAAATCGGTCGCGATTCAAGCCATGAAGGTACAAATCATCAGGTTTGAAATTCGAAGTAGTGACAAAACCCACACCTTGCTCAAACAAGGCCTTGAGCAATCTGTGCAGAATCATGGCATCGGTGATGTCTGACACATGAAACTCGTCAAAACAAATCAGCCGGTACTTTGCGGCAATCCGTTTGGCCAAAAGATTCAGCGGATTGGCCGTGCCCTGCATACTGGCCAGCTCCCGGTGCACCTCGCGCATGAATTCATGAAAATGCAGCCTCGTTTTGCGCTTCAATGGCACGGCTGTATAAAAGCAATCCATCAGGAAGCTCTTGCCCCGACCAACGCCGCCATACATGTAAATACCACGAGGAATGGGTGGGCGGTTGATCAATTTTTTGAGTGCATTGGAGCGCATCTCGCGAAACTTGCCCCACTCGCGGGCGCAAGCTTCCAGCGCCTGCACCGCGCGCAGTTGCGCCGGATCCGCGCTGTAACCGCGCGCCAGCAACTCGGCCTGGTAGATTTTTTTAACGGTCACTTGTGACTGGTCACTGCAAAAATGGCTGCCTGAACTTGTGGCTCAAGCCCCAGCAGCCATCTTCGTGTCATTTAGAAGTTCAAGGTGCGCTTGTCAACCGCCAGCGCCGCTTCCTTGGTGGACTCACTCAAGGACGGATGCGCATGGCAGATGCGTGCAATGTCTTCGCTGCTGGCACGGAACTCCATTGCCATCACGCATTCGGCAATCAGTTCGCTGGCCATCGGACCGACGATGTGCACACCCAGAATCTCATCGGTAGCGGCATCGGCCAGCATCTTGACCATGCCCGTGGTATCGCCCAGGGCCCGCGCGCGACCATTGGCCAGGAACGGGAAAGTACCCGCTTTGTAGGCTACGCCATCGGCCTTGAGCTGCTGCTCGGTGCGACCGACCCAGGCGATCTCGGGGCTGGTGTAAATCACCCAGGGGATGGTGTTGAAGTTGACGTGGCCATGCTGCCCGGCAATGCGTTCAGCCACCGCCACGCCTTCTTCTTCGGCCTTGTGCGCCAGCATCGGGCCGCGCACCACGTCACCCACCGCCCAGACGCCTGGCAAGTTGGTCTTGCAGTCAGCGTCGACCACAATCGCGCCGCGCTCGTTGAGCTTCAAGCCAACCGCTTCGGCATTCAGGCCGGTGGTGTTGGGCACACGACCAATCGACACGATCAACTTGTCCACCTCCAGCATCTGAGCTTCACCCTTGGCGTTGGTCCAGGCCACGCTGACGCCTTTTTTACCGACCTTGACGTCACCTACCTTGACGCCCAATTCGATCTTGAGACCCTGCTTGACAAAGGCTTTTTGCGCTTCCTTGGCAATCTGCTGGTCAACGGCACCCAAGAAGTCCGGCAAGCCTTCCAGGATGGTCACCTCGGCACCCAGACGGCGCCAGACCGAACCCATTTCCAGGCCAATCACACCGGAGCCGATCAAACCCAGTTTCTTGGGCACGGCCGTCAACGCCAGCGCACCTTCATTGGACAGCACCATGGCTTCGTCGAACGGCGCTCCGGGCAAGGCGCGGGCATTCGAGCCGGTGGCCACAATGATCTGTTGACCAACCAGTGTTTCTTCTGCGGCGCCCGCCACCTTGATTTCGTAGCCGCCATCGACCGCCTTGGCAAACGAAGCACGACCATGAAAGAAGCTGACCTTGTTCTTTTTGAAAAGGTACAGGATACCGTCGTTGTTCTGCTTGACCACCGCATCCTTGCGCGCCACCATTTTGGCTGCGTCCATGCTCAGGCCCTTGACCGTAATGCCATGGTCGGCAAAGTGGTGGCCGGCCTGCTCAAAATGCTCGCTCGACTGCAACAGCGCCTTGCTCGGAATGCAGCCCACATTGGTGCAGGTGCCACCCGGTGCCGGACCGCCCTTGGCGTTTTTCCATTCGTCCACACAGGCCACGTTTTTGCCCAGCTGGGCGGCACGAATGGCGGCAATATAACCGCCGGGGCCGCCACCAATCACGATCACATCAAATTGCTTGCTCATTTTTTACTTTCTAACTTCCGTGACTAGGCGCCACGATGATTAATGAAATACCCGCACCAATGACTAGCGGCGTGCGTTGGGTGTCTGACGTAGCGCGTGGACTTGGGGTTTTGCCAAATTAAGGAGGAGGATTGGGGCCAGCCCCAATCCGGGGGACATTCGCGGAGTCAGATACCCAATGCGCGCTGCGGGTTAAAGCGAACTGGTATTCAGATATCAAACAGCAGACGGGCCGGATCTTCCAGCGCTTCCTTCATCGCCACCAAGCCCAGCACGGCTTCGCGGCCGTCGATGATGCGGTGGTCGTAACTCATCGCAAAGTAGTTCATGGGGCGTACCACGACCTGGCCGTTTTCAACCATGGCGCGGTCTTTGGTGGCGTGCACACCCAGAATGGCGCTTTGCGGCGGGTTGATGATGGGGGTCGACATCATGGAACCAAAGGTGCCGCCGTTGCTGATCGAGAACGTGCCGCCGGTCATCTCTTCCATGCCGAGCTTGCCATCGCGCGCCTTGGCACCAAATTCGGCAATTTTCTTCTCGATGTCGGCAAAACTCATCTGGTCGGCGTTGCGCAAGATTGGCACCACCAGGCCACGGGGCGAGCCCACCGCAATGCCGATGTCAAAAAAGCCGTGGTAAACGATGTCGGTACCGTCCACCGAGGCGTTGAGCACCGGGAATTTTTTCAGGGCATGCACCGCGGCCTTGACGAAGAAGCTCATGAAGCCCAGCTTGACGCCATGCTCTTTCTCAAAGCGCTCCTGCATGCGTTTGCGCATTTCCATCACCGGCGCCATGTTGATCTCGTTGAACGTGGTCAGGATGGCGTTGGTGGATTGCGATTGCAGCAGGCGCTCGGCGACACGGGCGCGCAGACGGCTCATGGGCACGCGCTGCTCGGGACGGCCTTCGAGCGAAGCCGCCAGGCTGCTGGCGGGCGCAGCCACCTGCGGCAGCAGCGGTGCGGCTGGCTTGGCGGCGGGCATCGTTGGTGCGGAAGCGGCCTTGGGTGCGGCCACGGCGGCCAGCACGTCGCCCTTGGTGACGCGGCCATCCTTGCCGGTGCCGGCCACGGAACCCGCAGCGAGCTGGTTGTCGGCCATCAGCTTGGCAGCCGCCGGCATTGCCACACCGGCCATGGAGGCGCTGGCAGGTACGGCAGCAACAGCAGCAGGGGCAGAAGCAGCGGCCATCGCCGCCACCACAGGTGCCACCGGCGCAACCACACCACCCGCCACGCCTTCGGTATCGATACGGGCGATCAGCTGGTCAGCGGCGACCGTGCTGCCATCGGGCTCGACAATTTCCACGATCACGCCAGCCGAGGGGGCGGGAACTTCCAGCACCACCTTGTCGGTTTCGACATCAATCAGGATTTCATCCACAGCGACAGCGTCGCCGACTTTTTTCTTCCACTGCAACAGAGTGGCTTCAGCCACGGATTCGGACAGTTGCGGGACTTTGACTTCTACGATTGCCATAACAATTCTTTCAAAAATGATCTTGAGGGTTTTGGCGGCGGACGAACGCCCGGCCAAAACAGGTTGACGCGGAGTGCTGCCTTATTTGGCCAGGACAAAACCTTTGAGCTTGCCAAAAGCGCCTTCCACCAGCGCCTTTTGCTGCTCCTGGTGCAGATGCGAATAACCCACAGCCGGTGAGGCAGATGCCACTCGGCCGGAATAACCCAGCTTTTGTCCCTCAAGCATGTTCTCGTGAATGTAGTGCTGCACAAAGAACCACGCCCCCTGGTTTTGTGGCTCGTCCTGCGTCCACACCACCTCGGTCGCATTGGGGTACTTTTTCAGCTCCGTGGCAAAGGCCTTGTGCGGGAACGGGTAGAGTTGCTCGACGCGGATGATGGCAACGTCGTCGTTGCCCTTTTCTTCACGTTTTTTGGCGAGGTCGTAATACACCTTGCCGGAACAGGCGATCACACGCTTGACCTTGTCACC
>NZ_JAMPXE010000007.1 GCF_023701345.1 Rhodoferax sp.
CAAAAAGAAACGCAACTGGAAAGGCGTAAAGAAATACTCGAAACGCTGGTGGCAGTTGTACCGGGCCCAAGAGCGTCGCAAAAAAGCGATGGCACGCCGCCGCCGTGCGCTGCGGCTACGTCAGCTAAGGCTTGCGCGTGCACGTCAGGCACGCGAACAGAATTCGCGAGCGGGACGCAGCGCGGCACCGGCATCGACCGCTAAGAAAACGGCAGTGCTTCCGAGCGGCGAAGCTGCGCCGAAGGGTTGGGAACCGGGTGATTCATCGAATACCGAGGTCAAATTCCGCGTTGCCGGCAGCGGCGGTGCAGAGGTCGGTTCCGCATCGATCTCCGTAATGGGTCCGGCTACCGGCGATACCGTCGCTACTGGTCGAAACCGATCGGTCGGCGGCGTTCCTACCACCTCGCTCCGGCGTGACGTGATCAATCGAATGATCCGTGAGAATGGCTGGGTCGTGAACGATTACCAGAAAGAGGTTGGCGGCAAGACGGTTTACGTTGTCGTCGCTCAATCGCAGGAACCTTCCGGCCGCGTGCAGTCACGGCTCTTCTATTTCACCGAAGCCGGCGGACGCGTTTATAGTGTCGCGGCGAATTCTTCCACCGATGCAGCGGATCGCCTCGCGGAAGAATCTGAAAAGGTGATCCAGTCGCTGCAAAGCCGCCAGCGCAATTTGCAGCAGGCAGCGGTTCGCGAATAATCCACACCTCTCTAGATCTTCGGACCTGCAGGAAAGCCCGCAGGTCCGGACACCCCATCGAATTATGAGCTTCGAACAACAGCAAGAAAGCCTGGCGTCGCAGATAACGCTGCCAGAGCTGCTAAAGAAAATGACGGACGCCGGCGGTTCCGACCTCCACCTGACTACCAATTCGCCGCCGCAGGTACGTGTTCACGGACACCTTAGCGCTCTCGACGGCTTTCCGAATCTGTCGCCTGCCGACACAAAAAGGCTTGCGTATTCGGTGCTGACCGATGCTCAAAAGCACCGATTTGAAGAGAACCTCGAACTCGACTTTTCGTTCGGATTAAAGGGAATGTCTCGATTCCGTGCGAATCTGTTCAATCAGAAAGGAGCAGTCGGTGCCGTGTTCCGTGCGATCCCGTACGAGATCAAAACGTTCGAGGCATTAGGGCTGCCGTCGGTGGTCTCAGATCTTTGCAGGAAGCCGCGCGGCCTGGTTCTCGTTACTGGCCCGACCGGCTCGGGCAAATCGACCACGCTCGCGTCGATGGTCGATAAGATCAATATCGATCGTCATGACCACATCCTGACTATCGAGGACCCGATCGAATTCCTTCACAATCACAAGAATTGCGTAGTAAACCAGCGTGAAGTAGCCGCCGATACTCATTCGTTTGCGGCGGCACTTCGCACGGCACTGCGACAAGATCCTGACATCGTGCTGGTCGGCGAAATGCGTGACCTTGAAACGATCGAGATGGCTCTCCGGATCGCGGAAACGGGCCACCTTACATTCGCGACGTTGCACACCAATTCGGCATATTCCACGATCAACCGTATCATTGACGTTTTTCCTTCAGCACAGCAAGCACAGGTGCGAACGCAGCTGTCCCTCGTTCTCGAAGGGATCCTGTGCCAATCGCTGCTGCCCAAGGAGCAACGCGCCCAGATGGAACAAGCCGAGCAGGAACTGCGCGCCGAGATCGCCCGCTACCTTGACAAGATCCGGCCCATTGAACGCCTCAAGAACGAGGGCCTGGCAGCGCTGCGGCGCCAGACCATCAAGCCGCTGCTGGAGCATGAACTGCAGGAGATCCGGCTGGAGCTCAAGAAACAGATCAAGGACTCGGTCAAGCTGGGCCGATACCTGGACCGCGTGATGCAGGATGTTCTGGACAACCTGGATGCCTTTCGGGCGGCGGAAGTCGAGGCCGGCGTTGATGAAGAACTGCGCCAGGAAGAACTGGCCACGGTGCTGGCGCGTTACCGCGTCAACCTGGTGGTGGACAACGAAAGGTTGACCGGTGCGCCGGTGATCATCGAGGACAACCCCTCCTACCACAGCCTGTTTGGCAGCGTCGAATACCAGGCCGAGGAGGACGTGCTGCTCACCGATTTTTCGCGCATCCGGGCCGGCAGCCTGCTCAAGGCGCATGGCGGTTATCTGATGCTGCATGTGCGCGAGCTGTTGACCGACGAACTGGTGTGGGAAAAGCTGCGCCGTTTCTCGCGCACCGGCCGCTTGCAAATTGAAGAACCGATGCAGATGTTTGCCCCCATGGCCACCGTCTCGCTGATGCCGGAGGCGCTCGACATCAGCGTCAAGATCGTGCTGATTGGTGCCACCGAAGAGTACTACCTGCTGCAGGAGGCCGACCCCGAGTTTGCCCGGCGCTTTCGCGTCAAGGTCGATTTTGCCGAAAGTTTTGCCGCCAGCGCGCAAACCTACACAGCCTCAGCCGTGTTTGTGAGCCACACCTGCCAGCGCCTGGGTCTGCCCCATTTTTCGGCCGCCGCCGTCGCGCAGTTGCTGCAGGACGCGCACCGCGAGGTCGATGACCAGACCCGCCAGAGCGCCACTTTTGCCCGCATGGAAGCGCTGATCATGGAAGCGGCGGCGGTCTGCCATGCCCGCGCCGGCGCGCGGGTGGAAGGCGACGATGTGAGTGCCGCACTGCAGGCGCGCCGCCTGCGCCACGACTACCCGGACCAGCGGCTCCAGGAGACCATCACCGACGGTGACCGCCTGATCAGCCTGCAGGGAGAAAAAACGGGCCAGATCAACGGCCTGACCCAGATTGACCTGGGCGACTACCGTTTCGGCTTTCCGGTGCGGGTCACGGCGCGCACCTCGGCCGGCGAGGACGGCCTGGTCAACGTTGAGCGCGAGGTGGCGCTGTCAGGCCCGATCCACGACAAGGGTGTGCTGATCCTGCACAGTTACCTGTCCACCCTGTTTGCCGCCCAGGCGCCGCTGGCGCTCGACGCCACCCTGGTGTTCGAGCAGGAGTACCACGGCATCGAGGGCGACTCGGCCTCGTGCGCCGAGCTGTACGCCTTGCTGTCGTGCCTGTCCGGACTGCCGCTCAAGCAGGGCATCGCCGTCACCGGGGCCGTCAACCAGCACGGCGAGGTGCTGCCGGTGGGCGGCATCAATGAAAAAATCGAGGGCTTTTTCCGGATCTGCGCCACCGCTGGACTCACCGGTGAGCAGGGGGTGCTGATCCCAAACCGCAACCGGCGCCACCTGATGCTGGCAACCGAGGTCGCGCAGGCCGTGGCGCAGGGGCGGTTTCATGTGTACACCGCCGAGCATGTGCGCGAGGGCATTGAATTGTTGACCGGTGCGGTTAGCGGCCTGCCGGGCACGGCCAGCGGCTACGCGAGCGACACGGTGCTGGGCCGTGCCCAGAACACCCTGCAGGCCTACCGCCGGGCCTGCCATCTGGCAAAACACCCCAGGCCCGGTCGCCAGCACGGACGCTAGCTTTGCCGCGCATCCGGTGAAGGCAGCAGAAACCGAGTCTTGAACAGCTCGCCGGGCACCGGCCTGCTGAACAAATAGCCCTGCATTTCGTCGCAGTCAAGCCCGCGCAGCAGGTGCGCCTGCGCTTCGGTTTCGACCCCTTCGGCCACCACCTTGAGTTTGAGCGCATGGGCCAGGTTGATGATGGTGGACACCAGCGCCAGCCCCTGCGTCGACTCCGTCATTTCGATCACGAACGAACGGTCGATCTTGAGACTGTCCACCGGAAACCGGGACAGGTAGCTGAGTGACGAAAAACCGGTGCCAAAGTCGTCGATGGCGATGCTGAGGCCCATGTTCCGCAGCGCGTGCAGGGTGGCGATGCTGTGCTCGACATTCTCCATGATCAGGCTCTCGGTGATCTCCAGTTCGAGTCCGGCAGCGGCCGCCGCGTCCCTGCTGATGGCGTCCCAGACCTCGGCGATAAAGCCGCGGTCACGCAATTGCAGCGGCGACACATTGACGGCAATGCGCACCACCGGCAAACCCTCGGCACGCCAACTGAGAAAGTCACTGACGGCCTGGCGCAGCGCCCAGCGCCCGACCTCATGGATCAGGCCGGTTTCTTCCAGGATCGGAATGAACAGGCCGGGTGGCACCAGACCGCTGTGCGGATCGTTCCAGCGAATCAGCGCTTCGGCACTCGTCATCTTGCCGCTTGCCAGGTTCACCTTGGGCTGGTAATACAGCTCGAATTCGTCGTTGTCCAGGGCCTGGCGCAACTGGTTTTCGAGGATCAGCTTGTCGGCCCCGGCATGGGTCATGGTCTGGGTGTAGAACAGGTACCGGTCACCATTCGACTTGGCTTTTTTCAGCGCCACCTCGGCATGTTTGAACAGGGTGTCGGCGTCGGCGCCAGCCTGCGGAAATACCGCCACACCGAGCTTGAGGGCAATCCGGAACGCGGCGCCATCGAGCCGGAACGAATGCTTCAAAAATTGTTCAACCCGTTTTTCGATGAGCCGTGCCAGGTTTCCGTCCGCGCTGACAACCGGCATCACGACCGCAAAATGATCCGGCCCCACGCGTGCCAACAGGTTCACGTCGCCCACCGCATGTTGAGTCAGCCACTGCGCCACCTGGCGCAACAATTCGTCGCCAACCGAACGGCCCAGGCTGTCGTTGATGTTCCTGAAACGTTCCAGGTCAATCACCAACAAGGCCAGCTGGTGGCCGCCGATCACCGCGCTGCGCAGGAACTGCGACACCCGCTCCAGAAACAGGGTTCGGTTGGCCAGGCCGGTCAGCACATCGTAGTAGGCAAGGTAGTTGAGCCGCTCCTGCTTGTCGAGGTGGTCCATGGCAAACCCGATGTCACCGGCCAGCTCGGTCAGCAGCTTCAACTCTTCGTCCTGGAAAAAGCCGGTTTCACCGGCATACAGTGCGAGCACACCCACGGCTTCATGGGCCACCATGAGCGGCAACACAGCCATCGAGAAGACGCCTGATTCAGCATATTTTGAGCTGAATAACACCTGCGGGTCGTGTTGCGCATCGTTGGCAACAACGGCCCTCTTCTCCCGGATGGCCCGCGCACTCATGGTCTTTGGGGCATCGACCGCCGACGCCAGGATGCCTCTGATGGCGTTCATGAGCTTTTCGTCCTTGCCCGCCGAGGCGATCGGCGTCAACAGCTGCGTGCCCCGATCAACAATGGCGATCAGGGCCATGCGAAAGCCACCGGCATCGACCGCGATGCGGCAGGCCTCCCGGAACAATTCGTCGCGGTCATCGACCCGAACAATCAGGCCATTGATGCCACTGAGCACGGCATAAACCCGGTTCAGGCGAATGACCGCGCGTTCTGCCAGCTTGCGTTCGGTGATGTCCAGGTGCATGACAACAACCCCGTGCGGCGATTGCACCGCCAGTGGCGTCACCGCCATCAGGAACCACCGCTGCGCAGTGGGCGCATGGCAGGGGTATTCGAGCGACACGCTCGGGACCGAACCGGCCAGCACCGCGCGAATGCCGGCCGCCACCTGCTGCGCCTGGGCAGCCTCGCCGCCCTCTGCGGCGTCGCAAACCGTGAGGTAATTGAGACCGACGCCACAAGCCGGCGCCCGCAAGCCGTTCGCATCGGCAAACTGGCACCACGCCTGGTTGACCGAGACAATGCGCCCCTGGGCGTCAAGCAAGGCGATATGGGCCGGCAGTGCGTTCAGGATCGCCTCCTGCTTGGCGGCCTCGTTGTGGCGCATGAAGTCCTGTGCGCGGCGCAGCATGACGGTGCGGCCCCGGCGGTCGGTCACCGTGTCGACCTGGCCCGACGTCAGGTCCTCCAGGCGTTGGCCGGTGACGTGCAGGGTCTCGATCAGTGCGGACACTTCCTGCTGCCGCTCCGGTGTGGCGGCTGCATTGAGCAGGTTCATTCAGACACCCCCAGGAGCCCCAGGGCCTGCAACACGGTCTGCACATCGCTCAAGGTACCGACAATGATGCGCTCTGGCAGCGGCACCAGCTTGACCAGCGTGGGGGTCATGAAAATGGCGTCTGCCAGCGCGCGTTTGGGCTCCTTGAACACGTCAACAATGTCGATCTGATACCGCCCCGCCAGATGCGCCCGGCACAGCGCAGCCAGATTGGCACGTGCCTGCGCCGAGTTGAGCGCATCGCCAGCCACATAAAGCCGGAATTTGTACTGCGCCTGCCGGCTCATGGCGGGCTCGATTCCCGCAGCCGGGTGCGCACCTCCAATCCGCGTTTGCCGATCACAAACGGGGATTCGTCCTCATCAAAGCTGGAGCCGCGGTACTTTTGCACGCGCAGACTCCGTTGCGATATGCCATGGACCACCCCATGGTTGAGGATCACGTTGCAATCGACCATGAACTGCATGAAGCCGAGTGCCTGCGGGTTGATTTCATGGCTCTGTAGTGCATCCGCCTTCAAGGTGATGAGCGAAGTCAACTGATGCGCCAGCAGCCACGCATGCAGCCGGTAAATTTCCCGCCTTCTCGCCTCCAGGTCCGGCAACAAGGCCAGCGCCACATCCAGGGCGTCCAGCACGATGCGCTGCGCCCGCATGGCCTTGGTCTGCACCGCCAATGCCGCCAGCATGCCGCCCAGATCAAAATCGCCCGACTGGACCAGACCGGGCAGCGGCTGGGCATCCATGATGAACAGCTTTTTGGGGATCAGTGCCTCCATCTCCCAGCCGAAGCTGGTGACATTGGCCAAAATGCGCTCCGGATGCTCCTCGAAGGCGACAAAAATGCCCGGCTCTTTGCACTGGCGCGCGCCATGCACCAGGAATTGCAGCGCCATCACCGTCTTGCCAGCACCAGCACCGCCCACCAGCAGCGTGGTGCGCCCGCGCGGCAAACCGCCGCCGGTGATGTCGTCAAAACCTGCGATGCCCGTGGCTGCTTTGACGGATGCTTGGGTGAGTGCATTGGTGAGGTCTGCTTGAACAGGTTTCATGTTTCAAGATTGTTGTCATGCTGACGGCGGCGCTCTGTTCGCTGGCGCACACAACAGAAACCGATGACGCCGTGCGCATTGATGGCCTCAATCGCCGGGGTATCAGGTGACGCCGATTGCAGCGCTTCCCCTCAGCAAGGCGCGGCTGAGCTGCAGGTGCATCGGCAGCGGCGTGGGCAATGGTGCCGGCGGTGGCTCTGGACGCGGCACTTGCGATGGCAGCGGCGCCGGCGATGGCGGCATCGGCAGGGGAGGCAAGCGCTCCGGTGATGGCGAAGGCATGTCAGGGTTCATGTTGGCTTGTTGCATGCGCCCATTTTTTGAGCTGCCGAGGCTGCCGTCTGTGCGTTGGCGCACCACAGAGCAACCGCGAAACTGGGTAATCTCATCTGACTAACACTGTGTTCATCAGGGCCATTGGTCAACTGCCAGAATGCCCTGATCCCTGACCCTTGCGGAGACCGCCATGACCCACGCTTTTGCATCGAACCTCAAGTCCTTCACCACTGCCTCCGGCAAGGTCGGGCGCTGTTACTCGCTGCCGGCGCTCAGCATGCAATTCCCCAACGTGAGCCGCCTGCCGGTGTCGCTGCGCATCGTGCTCGAAGCCGTGCTGCGCCACTGCGATGGCCGCAAGGTGACTGCAGAGCATGTGGCCCAGGTGGCCAATTGGCAAGCCAACGCGCCACGCACCGACGAGATTCCGTTTGTCGTCTCGCGGGTGGTGCTGCAAGACTTCACCGGTGTGCCGCTGCTGGCTGACCTGGCGGCCATGCGCAGCACCGCGCAGCGCCTGGGGCTGGAGCCGCGGCGCATCGAGCCGCTGGTGCCAGTGGACCTGGTGGTGGACCACTCCATCATGGTCGACCACTATGGCAAAAAAGACTCGCTCGATCTCAACATGAAGCTGGAATTCCAGCGCAACCGCGAGCGCTACGAGTTCATGAAATGGGGCATGCAGGCCTTCAGCACCTTCGGCGTGGTGCCGCCCGGTTTTGGCATCGTGCACCAGGTGAACCTGGAGTACCTTGCGCGCGGCGTGCACCAGGGCAAAGATGGCATTTATTACCCCGACACGCTGGTCGGCACCGACAGCCACACCACCATGATCAACGGCATTGGCGTGGTCGGCTGGGGCGTGGGCGGCATCGAGGCCGAGGCCGCCATGCTGGGCCAGCCGGTGTATTTGCTGACCCCTGACGTGGTCGGCATGGAGCTCACCGGCAGCCTGCGCGAGGGCGTCACCGCCACCGACCTGGTGCTGACCGTGACCGAGACCCTGCGCCAGCACAAGGTAGTGGGCAAGTTTGTCGAGTTTTTTGGCGAAGGCACGCGCACCCTGGCCTTGCCTGACCGCGCCACCATTGGCAACATGGCCCCTGAATACGGCGCCACCATGGGCTTCTTCCCGGTGGACGAGAAAACAATTGACTACTTCAGGGGCACCGGCCGCAGCCCGGACGAGATCGACACCTTTGAGGCCTACTTCAAGGCGCAGGGCCTGTTTGGCGTGCCGCTCAGCGGCGACATTGACTACTCGCAAGTGGTCAAGCTGAACCTGGCCGACGTGGCGCCCAGCCTGGCTGGCCCCAAGCGGCCGCAGGACCGCATTGAACTGGGCCGGGTGGCGGCGCAGTTTGCCGAGTTGTTCAGCAAACCGAATGCGCAGAATGGCTTCAACCAGCCGGCTGACAGACTCTTGCTGCGCTTGCCCGTCGGCGCTGCCGTGGCCGTCAGTGAGGCACCGCTGGCACCCCCGGTGCCACCGGGTGCCGCCCGCGATGTGGCCGAGATGGTGCAGAACCGGCCCACACTGGAGGCCAGCAAAGCAGCCTCTGAAGCCCCCGGCCAAACCCAGGTGCCCGTGCATACCGCCCGGCACATCACCGTCGGCAACGGCGATGTGCTGATTGCCGCCATCACCAGTTGCACCAACACCTCCAACCCCAGCGTGTTATTGGCGGCCGGCTTGCTGGCCAAAAAGGCCGTCGAAGCCGGCCTCACCGTGCAGCCGCACATCAAGACCTCGCTGGCGCCGGGCTCGCGCATCGTCACCGAATACCTCACGGAAACCGGTTTGCTGCCCTATCTGGAACAACTCGGCTTTGCGCTGGCGGGTTATGGCTGCACCACCTGCATCGGCAATGCCGGCGACCTGACGCCCGAACTCAATGCGCTCATCACCGAGCATGACCTGGTGTGTGCCGCGGTGCTGTCAGGCAACCGCAATTTCGAGGCGCGCATTCACCCCAATCTGAAGGCCAATTTTCTGGCCAGCCCGCCGCTGGTGGTGGCCTATGCGATTGCCGGCACGGTGCTGCGCGACCTGAGCAGCCAGCCCCTGGGGCAAGGCACGGGGGGCAAGGAGGTATACCTGGCCGACATCTGGCCCGCCGGCGACGAGATTCAGGCCTTGATGGCCTACGCCATGAACGGCAGGGCTTACCGCGACAACTACGCCCGCATTGCCACCGAGCCCGGCCCGCTGTGGCAAGCCATCACCGGCGTGACCGGCACCAGCTACACCTGGCCCAAGAGCACCTACATTGCCGAGCCGCCTTTCTTTGCCACCTTCACGATGGAAAATCCAGCTTCTCACGAAAGCATGCCGGAGGCTGGAGGTCAACCATTCTCTGTCTCTGTAAAGGGAGCCCGCATCATGGCACTGTTTGGCGACTCCATCACCACCGACCATATTTCACCGGCGGGCAACATCGCGGCGAGTTCGCCGGCGGGCCAATGGCTGCTGGCACACGGCGTGCAAAAAGCCGACTTCAACTCCTACGGCGCGCGGCGCGGCAACCATGACGTGATGGTGCGCGGCACCTTTGCCAATGTGCGCATCAAGAACCTGATGCTTGCGCCGCGGGCAGATGGCTCGCGCGAAGAAGGCGGATGGACGCTGTACCAGCCACCCGCCGGCACGCAGGGCGACGGGGCCACCGGTGAAAAGCTGTCCATTTTTGACGCCGCCAGCCGCTACCTGGCCGCCGGCACGCCCACCGTGGTGTTTGCGGGTGAGGAATATGGCACCGGGTCGAGTCGCGACTGGGCCGCCAAAGGCACGCAACTGCTGGGCATCAAGGCAGTGGTGGCGCAGAGTTTCGAGCGCATCCACCGCAGCAACCTGGTGGGCATGGGCGTGCTGCCGCTGCAGTTCAAGGCCGGCGACAGCTGGCAAAGCCTGGGGCTGAGCGGCAATGAGCACATCGACATCCTGCCCGATGCTGTCCTGCGCCCGCAGAGCGACGCGCAACTGGTGGTCACCCGCGCCGATGGCAGCCGCACAACGATCACTGTGCTGCTGCGCATCGACACCCCGATCGAGGTCGACTACTACCGGGCAGGCGGCATTCTGCCGTTCGTGCTGCGGCAGTTGCTGCAGGATGACCCGGCTCGGTCCCTGCAACAGGGCTTTTGACGGCACCCATTCCATGAGTGATTCACGCCCCACGCCAGGCTGCCTCTTCGACGTATTTTTTTAGCTCCTCAAGCATGATTTCCCAATTCTTCTGCGCTTCTTTTCAGGACTTCTCATCGAAGTTGTTGTCTTGAGAAAGTGAGACCACGGTTTCGTTGCCGTGCCAGCAAGCGAAATTGAAAACCAAGCCACATCTATTCTGTAAATTTCGATTTTGGTTCTGAGGTTGTGGCGTGAGCAATCAAGTTCTTGCGCATGATCTTCTCATTTTGGGTAATGTCCGCGGGCGCTGTATCGGCGCTGCCCGAGTCCTCCGGGTTCGCGGTGGTGCCAGCGGCAGCCCCACCCAGTGCGCCGGCAATGGCACCCACCGCGGCCCCAACCACCACACCCACCGGGCCGGCCACCACAACACCGATGGCGGCGCCCGTGGCCGCACCGGCTACCGCGCCACCACCCGTCAACACTGAGTTGGCTTCGCGCTCGGCCTCCTGGGGTTCCAGCGGAGTCTGTGCAGCGGGATCCGGATCCTGCGACGGAATGCCATGCCCGGGGTTGGCCTGCTCGGCAAGGTCTTCGTCGACAGGTGCGGTTTTGGACGCCGGGGCGGTCAATGGGTTCATATGCTTCTCCTGGTTCAGTTGATGATGGAACGCGCATGAGGCTCGTTCCGAAAACTGTTGAGTCAGGTTATGCCCTCGATAGAGGGCCCGTCGGTACGATAGCGTACGGATACTGTGGTTGGCGAGCGTCGGGCTCGCAAACTGCCAGATGACCTGAGTGCGCTGGCGCACATTGTTCTGCCGTCTCTTCCTCCAAAATGACGAGCCTATCGCACAGTACATTGCGTGACATACCAAGGCAAGGGTCTGCCAAAAAACCAGGTCACCAATCGGTATCACCGACACAAGCATTGACTTGCTTTTTTGCCACCAGTCGCGGAGTCGCCATTGTCCGGAGCAATAACACATCCTCATTTATTGGAGAAAGTCATGGGTCAGTATCAAATCACCGTTCTTGTCGGCAGCCTTCGTCACGATTCTTTCAACCGAAGATTGGCGGGCGCCATGGCCAAACTCGCGCCGTCAGACTTCTCGTTCAAGCAGGCACAAATCGACGACCTGCCGCTTTACAACCAAGACGACGATGCCCAGCAGGCCGCGTCAGTCATTCGCCTGAAATCCGAAATCAAGATGGCGCATGGATTGCTGTTTGTCACGCCTGAATACAACCGATCCATTCCCGGCGTGCTCAAGAATGCCATCGATCATGCGTCGCGTCCCTACGGGCAAAGTGCATGGGCGGGCAAACCAGCGGGTGTGCTCGGTGTCTCAGTGGGTGCCATTGGCACCGCGTTGGCGCAACAACACCTGCGCAATATTCTGGCCTATCTGGATGTCCCAACGCTCGGACAGCCGGAGGCATTCATTCAGGCCAAGGATGATTTGTTCGAACAGGATGGTGGGGTTGGCGAGGGTAGCAAAAAATTTCTTCAAGGCTGGATGGATCACTACGTGGCCTGGGTAAAGAAGTACGCGGTCTGATCGTTCCGTGGGCATTTCCTTAGTGAGATGCGTGGCGGGCAAAAAAACTTGCATGAGCCCGTGTACGGCCTATTTTGGCCGCGGCCGCGTCAACCCCGGCGTTAGCGCCTGCAAGCGGCCGGCGCGCAAGTCGGTCACGGCCTGGGCCACCGCACGTGCCACATTGCGCGACTCCTCCTGCACGGCCTCGTCCTGGTCCAGTGCGTCGTGGCTGGTGGCATAAGGCTGGTAATAGCCAATCAAACGGTCGAGTCGCGCCTGCACACCGGCATCAATGAAGCCCATCCAGTCGAGCCAGTCCGACAGTGCCCGGCGCGAACCGTCAACCCCTGCCACATCGCCGTGAACGATCAGCCCATAGGCGCGTCCGGCAAGGTGCTGCGGGTAGTCCCAGCCCGCCATTTCAAGCGCTTTGGCTTTGCCCGCGTTCTTGCCAGAGGTGGCGGTGGGGTCGGGGTTGCCACCGTCGGCGCACACCAGGCGGTCAATCATCAGCTTCAACGGGCTGGGGCTCTGATACCAGTACACCGGGGTCACGATGAGCACCGCGTGCGCTGCCGCCCAGCGCTCATAGATTTCGGCCATCCAGTCGTTGGTCTGGTTGAGCGCATGGTTGGGGTAGCAACTGCACGGCCAATGGCACAGCGGCATCGCGGTGGACACACAGCCCTTGCAGGGATAAATGTGGCGCCCATAGTCGGAGGTGAGCAGGCTCAAGTCCAGCACGTCGACCGCCATGTTGGCGTGTTCGAGCGTTTCGCGGGCAATTTGCACCAGACGGAAAGTCTTGGACATTTCGCCCGGGCAGGTGCCGTCGTTGCGCGCCGAGCCGCAAATCAGCAACACCCGGGACGGACTCTCAGGCTTGGCCCAGCGCCGTTGGGCATCGATGATGCGCTGTCTGGTGGCTGTCCACTCAACGGACAGCTGATACGCCGGATCCGCATAGCCCTTGCCCGCTTCCTGGGTGAACGGGGCTTTGCGCCCCTCGATGTAGGCGGCCCAGGCGACTTCTTCCAGGCGTGCAATGGCGGCGTCTTCGGCACGAAATGCCGGATCAACAAACGAGGCGCGAAACCGCACGCCAAATGCATCGCGGGCCAGCGGGGCGGGTGCCTGGCCCTTGCGAATCTCGATCACCTTTGGCGTTTTCCGGGTGGCTTGCATGGCGGCTCCTTTGTTAACGGTTCAGAGTGGTGGCACATGAAGAGAATTGCCTGCGAGCCTATGCATCCGGTTACTGGTGGTCTGTTCGGTACGACACATAGCAGGGGTTCGCCAGCGCACAGACCAGCGGACTGCACTTGCGTAATATCAGGGCTTGTCACACATCGCACGGCCATTTGGCCCGTGCTTGAGGGAGAGGCAGCTGCCTCTCCCTCATTGTTCTTGACACGCACAAAAGGAAATTCATGAACACCGCTCGCAATCTCAAGGCCTCCCTCATCGTGCCGCCCTGCTGTCATTCTCGGTAGCCCAGGCAGCCACTCTCAGCAAAACCGAATACAAGAGCGAAAAAACCCGCATCAGTGCAAATTACAAGGCGGACAAGGCAGCCTGCACCTCTTTCTCGGGCAATGCCAAAGACATCTGCATACAAGAAGCCAATGCCAATGAAAAGGTCGCTATTGAAAAGTGTGATTCCCTGGCTGGCGACGCCAAGACCAGTTGCGTGGCAGCCGCCAAAGCCCAGTTCGGCAAGAAATAAACCCCGCAACGCCACATCAAGGGAGCACCAGCATGCCCAAAATCATCACCGCCGACCACACCGAGCTTTATGTCAAGGATTGGGGGGCGGGGCAACCCGTGATCCTGATTCACGGCTGGCCGTTGTCCTCTGACAGTTGGGATGATCAGGCGCTGGCGTTGGCCCAGGCGGGCTACCGGGCCATTGCCTACGACCGGCGCGGCTTTGGCCGCTCAACTCAGACCTGGAACGGTTTTGATTACGACACCCTGGCGGACGACCTGGCGGCCGTGATCGCCTACTCCGGCGCCAAGGACGCGGTTCTTGTGGGCTTCTCGATGGGCGGCGGCGAAGTGGCGCGCTACATGTCGCGCCACAACGGCAAGTCGGTTGCCAAGGCGGTACTGGTGTCTGCCAGCCTGCCCTACCGACTGAAAACCAGCGACAACCCGCTGGGCGCGGAACAGGCGGCATTTGACAAGACGGCGCAGGCCATCAACGACGATCGTCCCAAGTTTCTGGCAGGTTTTTTTGAGAAATTTTTTGGTGTCACCACTGACGCACAGCCGGTAAGCCAGGAACTGCTGGAGTGGGCGCGCAGCGTGTCCATGCAAGCCAGCCTGAAGGCCACCCTGGGTTGCGCCAAATCTTTCACCACCACAGACTTTCGCGGGGAGTTGGCGGCCTTCAAGGTGCCCACGCTGATCATCCACGGCACCAACGACCAGATTGTGCCCATTGACGCCTCAAGCCGGCTCACGGCCAAAGGCATTGCACATGCCACGCTACTGGAATATAAAGACGCACCGCACGGCTTGTTTGCCACGCACAAGGCGCGTCTGACCACCGACTTGCTTGATTTTTTGCGCCAATGAGGTAGTCTGCGGGCATGACCCGCACACGCACAGAATCCGACAGCTTTGGCCCGATCGAAGTGCCTCTGGAGGCGCTATGGGGCGCCCAGACGGCGCGCAGCCTGCACTTTTTTGCGATTGGCGAGCAGCGCATGCCCCTGCCGCTGATCCATGCCCTGGCCTGGGTCAAGTGGGCGGCAGCCATCGTGAATGGCGAGCTGAACTTGCTGGACGGTGACAAGGCACAGGCCATCGCCAATGCCGCGCAGCGCGTGGCCAGCGGCGAATTTGATGCCGAATTCCCGCTGTCGGTCTGGCAAACCGGCTCCGGCACGCAAAGCAACATGAACGTGAATGAAGTGGTGGCCCATCTGGCCGGGCCCCTTGTTCACCCCAATGACGATGTCAACCTGGGCCAGTCGTCCAACGATGTCTTTCCCAGCGCCATGCACATGGCCGTGGCCATGCATGCCAAATCGAGCCTGTTACCCGCGCTGGCGCTCTTGCGCAGCGCGCTTAGCGCCAAGGCCAGCGCCTTCAAAGACGTCATCAAAATAGGCCGCACCCACTTGCAGGACGCCACCCCCATCACGCTGGGCCAGGAGTTGGGTGGCTATGAGGCACAACTTGCGCAGTGCGCCAACAGCATTGCGCATGCCCTGCTGGGCGTGCACCGGCTGGCTTTGGGCGGCACCGCCGTGGGCACCGGCATCAACACCCACCCGCAGTTCGGCGCTCGGGTGGTGGCCCTGCTCGCCGGCAAGCTCAACCTGCCGCTGCTGCAGGCCGACAATTTGTTTGCCGCCCTGGCCGGTCATGAAGCGCTGGTGGCTTTCCATGCCAGCCTGAAAATGCTGGCCATTGCCCTGACCAAAATGGCCAACGACCTCCGCCTGATGGCCAGCGGGCCGCGTGCCGGCCTGGGCGAGTTGCAGTTGCCGCAAAACGAGCCCGGCAGCTCGATCATGCCCGGCAAGGTCAACCCCACCCAGATTGAGGCCCTGACCATGGTGTGTGCCCAGGTCATGGGGCATGACGCCGCCATCGGCTTTGCCGCGAGCCAGGGCCACTTTGAGCTCAACGTCTACAAACCCCTGATCATTTTGAACACACTCGACAGCATGCGTCTGTTGGCCGATGCCATGCACGGCTTCACCCAGCACTGCCTGCTGGGCATCACTGCCAACGCGGCGCGCATGGACGAACTGATGCAGCGTTCATTGATGCTGGTGACGGCGCTGACCCCGCATATCGGCTATGACCGGGCCGCCCGCATTGCCAAGTACGCCCATGACCATGGCAGCACGCTGCGTGCAGCGGCACTGGCCGTGGGATCAGTCAGCGCCGAGCAGTTCGACGCCTGGGTCGACCCGAACCAGATGCTGGGTCCGCAGGCGGGCTAGCGGCAACCGGTTCAAGCGTTTGGCGCAATTTGCTGGAACTGTGTGCCATCGCACAGAACTCTTTTGCAGGCGTTATTAAGCTGCCTGTGTGGCGATTTCTGATTGTCCAGGTGGCATCAAATGATCAGTCGGAGTTTATTGCTCTTGCTGTGCCACATTTTTTCACTCTTCAAGGATTCCAAATGAAATACACCCTACCCATGTTCGCGGTCGTCGCCGCCCTGAGTTTGGCCGCATGCGAGCGCCCGGCCGTCATTGCCGTTCCTGTTGCACCGATTGTGGTGCCAGGCCCTGCCGGCCCCGCTGGCGCCACGGGTGCCACCGGTGATACCGGCAGCACGGGCAACACCGGCAGCACCGGCGGAACAGGTGCCACCGGTGCAACTGGCTACACGGGCGCCACTGGCGACACCGGTGCCACAGGCAACACAGGCAACACCGGCTACACAGGAGCCACGGGCGATACCGGAGCCACCGGAAAAACCGGCAAGACGGGTGATGGCACCACCGTCATCGTGGTGCCACCTGAACCCGCCAAGTAAGCCCAACCAGCCCCACTTCAAGGAAATAAATCATGAGCTTAGGCACCATCCTGCTAATCGTTCTGATCCTGATGCTGGTCGGTGCCCTGCCGACCTGGTCGCACAGCAAAAGCTGGGGCTACGGCCCAACCGGCGGCTTGGGTCTGGTGGTGATCATCATCGTCATCTTGTTGCTGATGGGCCGAATCTGACGGCCATGGCCCGACGAGCCCGAAGTACCATTTTCAGTCGATCGATCCAGCGCACGATCAAGGCGCTGACGCGCAGCGCCGTTCGCGCCGGCGTCAAAGCGGTGAAGCAGGCCTTGCAGCCCAGCAAACCTGTGACCCGCGCACGCCGACCCGCCAAAACCGCAGCGGTCCGGCCCAAGGTGGCCGCTGCCGTCAAGCTGCACAACGGCTTCACCGTGGGTATCGCCGGGGCGCAGCGCTACCGGCTTTTTGTGCCTCCTGGCGTGCAGCAAACCGTACGCCTGCCCTTGCTGGTGATGCTGCATGGCTGCAGCCAAACCACTGAAGCCTTCGCCGCCAGCACACGCATGAACCAGATCGCCGCAAAAGAAGGCTTTGCGGTGCTTTACCCCGAACAAAACCACCTTGCCAACCTGCAAGGCTGCTGGAACTGGCACCAGACGCGCTCGGGCCAGGCCCAGACTGAGGCCGATGCCATTCTTGCCACCATCCTTCAGGTGTGCCAGCGCCAGCCCGTTGATCCGGGGCGCATCGCGCTGGCCGGCTTGTCGGCGGGGGCCAGCATGGCGGCCCTGCTGGCGGTTCGCCACCCGGAACGGTTTTGTGCTGTTGCAATGCATTCAGGCATCGCCCCCGGCGTGGCCCATTCCCTGGCAGGTGCGCTCAAAGCCATGCGCGGGCACGGCGTGGCCGCGCCACTGTCCGCCCTGACTGCAGGTACGCACCTGCCGGCCTTGCTGGTCATACAGGGCAGCGCCGACCACCTGGTGGCACCCGGCAACGGTTTGGCTGCAGCGCAACTTTGGGCAGTACGTGAAGGCGCCATACCGGCTCGCCCGCGCACCGTGCAACGTGGCGCGCGCCAGCCGGCCACCCTGACCGACTACAAAACAAAAGACCGGCTGGTGGCCACCCTGTGTGCCATCCAGGGACTGGGCCATGCTTGGAGTGGTGGCGCCGCCAGCCAGGCTTACAGCGACCCCAAGGGCCCGGACGCGTCCCGCATGATCTGGGCCTTCGCGGCCAAGCAATTTGCCAGGGTGGCGGCTTAGGGCTTTACGGGTCCTTAGCCCACGGGTCTGTGTGCCGACACACTGAAGCATCGCGCCGGATTTCCTACGATGGCCACTGAGCCGCAACGCAACTCGCGTCTGCGCCACACACCAGGAGAACACCCATGCCAAGTTTCGGATCACCCTTTTCAGGCCTCGCCAACGACAGAAAACTCAAGCCGGAAGAGCTCGTCAGAGCCATCCGTTTCATGGTGGCATCCGAATATGAGGCCACCCAGCTGTACATGCAGCTGGCCGAGTCCACCGACCATCCGCTGGCGATTCAGGTGCTCACGGAGATTGCCAACGAGGAACTCGTCCACGCCGGCGAGTTCCTCAGGCTGCTGCATGAGCTGGCGCCAGAAGAGGCGAAACTTTACGCCAAAGGCGCCAAAGAGGTTGAAGAAAAAAACGAAAAATGGCATGGCAAGGCCAAGCCTGAAGCGCCTGCGCAAAAGCCGGCCAAATGATTCAGACTGGGTGCGTTGACGAACAGATTGAATACGGTCTCGTTCCTATTCTCAAAGGGCAGGTCGAGCAATTGATGCTGCTTTTGATTCACAACAACTCTTTAAGGAAAATTCCCATGAACTACGAAACCACTGAAACCACCCTCATGCAGACGGCTGACATCGTTGACGGACCAGGCCCTGCCTTCATGTCGGCCACCTCGCTGATTGGCGATGACGTTTACAACCTGCAGGACGAAGATCTGGGCGACGTCAAGGAAATCATGCTGGACATGCGCACGGGCAAGGTCACTTATGCCGTGTTGTCTTTCGGCGGATTCCTCGGCATGGGCGAAAAGCTCTTTGCCGTGCCATGGGCAGCACTCAAGCTCGACCCCGCGAACAAACGCATGATCCTGGACGTCAGCAAGGAACGCCTTGAAAGTGCACCGGGCTTTGACAGTGACAACTGGCCCAACATGGCAGACCCGGAATGGGCGAGCGGCATTCACACTTACTACGGCACCACATCCAGCCCCTATTAAATGAACGCCATGGCCATGCGCTGAATTTGACAGCGCATGGCCAACATGAAAAGCGGTGCGTCGTTGACGTGCGCGCCAGCCAGAACGATCGGTAGCCGGGTGCGAGGGCCTGTTTCGGGTTCTATGCTCTTTGAGGGTGCGCTGTCACACAGACATTGGCAGGATCATGACGTAAATTCATGGCATAGGCAAAGAAGTCACATTCTGATTTATTGGAGAAATTTATGAAAACCCTGCTTTCCATGACGGTCGGTGCCGCCTCTGTGTTCACCAGCGGTGTGGCGCTGGCGCAGAGCGGAACCATGATGGGCGGTGGCAACTCTGGCTTCGGCTGGATGGGTGGCTACGGCGGCGGTGCCTGGATGCCGCTCCTGCTTATTGTTGTCGTCATTGCCCTTGTGGTCTTGATTGTCCGGCGCAAAGACAAGTAACTGGTTTGAAGTCGCGCTGTCGAACAGACATGAAACCCTTCTTTAACGCTCGACGAACCCGGTACTCCGCTGCCGTGATGCTGTTCGTCTGGCTGATGTCATTGGGGGTTGGCATAGCGAACGCGTGTCTGCTCCAGCAAGACCAAGGATCTCGCGACTATTTCACTTCGGGGATTGACCTTACAGCGCTTCCTGAGCGCCATGCGGAGCCGAAACACTTCGCCACGAGAGCCGTTCTTTCTGAAGAAAACACATCTTCACCAGAAAAAGTAACATGCCTGCACTTTTGTGCGGCGGAGCAAAGCACCCTGGTCTCAGACCACTTGGTCGGACTCGTTCACCTGGATCTTGTACCCGTCTTGTTTTTGACCGGATTGCTGGTGCCGGCGACAGATCAGACCTCGTCGCCGCAGGCGTTCGCTAACCCGGCTTGGTCGGAGCCACCCGTCTCCATCCGCTATTTGCGGCTCACTATTTGACATTTCCTCATCAGGCCTTTTGCCGAGCGGGTTGAACCGCCTGGCAGTGGGTCTGCATCTGCTTCGGGACAAGTTTTTGTGTCGGAGCCACTCTTTCGTTTCCTTAATTTTCTTATTTCTTCATTGGAGTTAACCATGTCACACCTTCGCCAAACCGTTCTTGCTATTGCACTTACTACTGCTGCCATCGGCGCATCGGCGCAAACCGATGCACAGCAACAGCAGCATAAACAGCATCAAGCCAACATATTAGCTACCGAGCAGGCTACCCCTGCCGCACAAGGCGCTTCGGCGGCCACCCCAGCCAGCGCCGAGATGATGACCGCCATGGATGCAAAGATGAAAGCCATGGGCGAGATGCACCAAAAAATGATGGCCGCCAAGACACCGAAAGAGAAAAAGGCACTGATGGCCGAGCACATGAAGAGCATGCAGGAGGGCATGAAGATGATGGGCATGATGGGTGGAGCCGGCATGGCCGACATGCCGGGCAACATGGGCCAACATCACCAGATGATGGAAAAACGCATGGCCATGATGGAAGCCATGATGCAGATGATGATGGACCGGATGGCAGCGCCTGCTGCCAACTAAAGACTTCAACACCATCAGACGTGACCATGCAGAGCTTCAGAAGCCATCAATTGTGTTCGGTCATTTCAGATTGATCTTGAGCATCTGATCCAGGAGAACTGCATGGCTGTATTGATCGACATCAAGACGACGAAAATGCGCGCATTGCCGCGACTGATGCAAATCATGCGTGTGCTCGCCAAGCACAAGTTTCTGGGCGCCCTGTTTGGCCGGGGACATTGGCCGGCACCGACCGCGGTACGCGAAGCGCTGGAGGAACTGGGCGTCGTCTTTCTCAAGTTTGGACAGGTGCTTGCGATGCGGCGTGACCTGCTGCCAGCCGCCTACACCCGAGAGTTGGAGCAACTGCACGATCAGTTGCCGGCGATGCGCTTTGCCGCGGTGCGCGCGAAGGTCGAAAGCGAGCTTGGCGCTCCGTTGACGACGTTGTTCTCCTCGTTCGCTGAAGAGCCCATTGGCGCCGCCACCATTGCCCAGGTGCACGAAGCGACCCTGCTGGACGGGCGACATGTGGCTGTGAAAGTGCAGCGGCCTGGCCTGATCGCGAAGATCGCCACTGATATGGCGGCATTGAATTACCTGGTGGCGCTCGGAGAAAGGCTGTTTCCGCGTCTGCGCGCACTGGTTCTGCCCATTGTGGTGCGTGAATTTGCGATCAGTTTGAACCGGGAAACTGATTTCAATCGTGAAGCGCATTCGGTCGTGCTCTATCGCACCGCCATGGCAGATTTTCCGGACCTGTGGATACCCGATGTCGTGATGGAGTGTTCGAACGGTGCCGTGCTCACCCTGGAGTTTTCGCCTGGTGAACGCATTGATTATTACGCCAAGCAGCATCCGGAGGCGATGTCGCGCTCGATGAACACCCTGGTCACACTGATGCTGCAAACCATCTTCGAAGAAGGCCTGTTTCACGCCGACCCGCATCCGGGTAATGTTTTCGTCCTGCCCGACGGGCGGCTCTCGCTGCTGGATTTCGGCAATACGGGTGAGCTTGACGAGCCGATGCGCGAATCGCTGACGCTGCTGCTCGGTGCGGTGGTCCATGGCGATGCCCGGGCCGCCACCGAAGCCTATCTTGAAATGGCGCCCGGAAGTGAAAATGTCAATCGGGCGGCACTGCTGGCGGACATCAAGGCCGTGCTCTACGCCATCCGCCGGACCAATCTGGCCGATGTTTCAGTTGGGGACGCCTTTGAATCGCTGCTGCGCGCCGGAAGCCGCAACGGGGTACACAACCCTGCCGAGTTTGTCCTGCTGGCACGGGCTTTCATCATCCTGGAGTCGATGATTGCCAAACTCGCGCCTGAACACAATTACATGGGATCGTTTCGTGAAGAGATTTCGCGCCTGACTGCGCAGCATTTCTCACCGGAGCGATTGAAGGGCAACACCGTCAAGCTGGCGCGCGACATGGAGCGCTTCATCATGGACGCCCCCGGCGACACGCGCCGCGTCCTGCGCCGCATCGCCGAAGGTGATCTCGGTCGACTCCCCGGGCTGGAAGCCTTGGGCGGTCGTTTTAGCCGTAATCTCGAGCGACTCACGAGTGCCATCGCATTTGCGGCCCTCGTGATCGGCGGCTCCATGCTGCTGCTCAGTCCGATGGACGGCTGGCACCATGTTCTCGGTGAGATCATGGTTGTCAGTGGTGTTCTCGGCATGGTCTTCACCGCCATTGCGGCATTGCGTCACGACTATGGGCAGCGCTGAGTTTGACTTTCGGAAGGCACCTGTGCAGTTGTTGTCAGCCGGGCGGTGAGGGCCAGCAGTTCCTGATAGCGCAGGGGTTTGGCGATGTAGCCGTCGCAGCCGGCGGCCTCCATGTTTTCCCGGTCGCCGTTCATGGCCAATGCCGTCAAGGCCACGATCTTGATGTCGCGGGTGGCGGCATCGGCCTTGAGCAGGCGCGTGGCGGTCAGGCCATCCATGCCGGGCAGCTGGATGTCCATCAAGATCAGTTCGGGATGGTGTTGCCGCGCCAGCGCCAGACCGGTCTCGGCATCGACCGCCTGCAACACCTCATGCGCCGCCTTTTGCAGCAGAAAAACCGCCAGCTTCATGTTGGTCGGGTTGTCTTCGATGATCAGCACGCGCGCCATGTCAGGACCTCCCGCTGCTCATGGCGCGGCGCACTTCGCTGATAAAACGGCCATGGTTGAATTCGGATTTTTCCAGCACCTTGAGCACATTGCCGTTGAGACGCACGCGATCTTCATGCGTGATCTGCTTGGCCGTGACAACGACAACCGGAATGCTGGCCGTGCTCGCTTCGTCCTTGAGGGCCTCCACCACTTCAAAGCCGTTGACCTCGGGCATCATCAAGTCCAGCACAATCAAATCCGGCAGCTGTTTGCGTGCCGTCTCGATGCCTTCCTTGCCACCAAAGGCCGACAGCACGCGGTAGCCCGCGGCATCCAGCTGGGTGCCCAGCAATTGAACCGCTTTGGGGTCGTCGTCCACCACCAGCACGGTGCGCTGCGCCGCGCCCGGGGTGGCAAAGCCGATGGCGTCGAGCGCGTGCATCATGTCTTCGCGGCGCACCGGCTTTTGCAGCACCTGGGAGGCGCCCAGCGACAAGCCGCGGTTGCTGTCGGCCACGATCGAGACCATCACCACCGGCACGTTTGAGAACAGTGGCTGCTGCTTGAAACGCTCCAGAAACTCCCAGCCATCCATGCCCGGCAACAAGATATCGAGGGTGATGAGGTCCGGGCGTTCCTGCCTGGCCAGTTCCAGCGCCGCCTCGGCGCTGACGGCACGCACGATGCGAAAGCCCGCGCCCTCCAACTGCAGGCGCAGCAGTTCGGCGGCTTTGTCGTCGTCCTCAATCACCAGCACCAGGGGCGCAATGGCAGCACCGGCGGGTGCGGCCGGCCTCAACGTTACACCGGCGGGCGCCGGGCTGGTACTGGCTGGTGCGACTTGGTCTGTTTGCTCGCGCCAGGGCAGCAGAACGGTGAAGGTGCACCCCTGGCCCGGGGTGCTGTGCAGGGTTACCGTGCCGCCGTGCAGTTCGGTCAGGCGCTTGACCATGGCCAGCCCCAGCCCGGTGCCTTCGTGGCGGCGCGCCAGGCTGCTGTCAATTTGCATGAACGGCTGGAACAGGCGGCTCTGGTCGGCGGCGCTGATGCCAATGCCGGTGTCACTGACGGCCAGCTCCAGGTCGCTCGCCAAGCCGTCACCCGACACGGCGGCGCGCGCGACGCGGCGTGCCGTGAGGCGCACGCTGCCACCGTTGGGGGTGAACTTGACGGCGTTGGAGAGCAGGTTGTAAATGATCTGCTTGAGCTTGCGCTCGTCGGCCAATATCTCGCCCAGACCGGGCGCCACCTCGGCGCTCAGCTTCAGGCGGTGTGCCATGGCTTTTTCCTTGACCACCAGCAGGCTGGCCTGCACCAGCGGCTCGACTTCCAGCGCTTCGAGCTCCAGCGTCATCTTGCCGGCCTCCACTTTGGACAAATCCAGGATGTCGTTGATGAGCGCCAGCAGGTGGTTGCCGCTGTCGAAAATGTCCTTGACAAATTCCTTTTGATCGGCGTTGAGTTCACCGCTCAAACCATCCTTGAGCACTTCAGAGAAACCGATGATGGCGTTGAGCGGGGTGCGCAGCTCATGCGACATGTTGGCCAGAAACTCGGACTTCATGCGGCTGCTTTCCTGCAGGCGCTGATTTTTGATCTCGATTTCTTCGCTGCTGGCGCGCAACTGTTGGGCCATCAGCTTGAGGTCGTCAAACTGGCGCAGGTTGTGCAGTGCCACCCCCAACTGGGCGGCCAGCCGCTGCAGGAAGGCCCGGTCGGCGTCCTGCAGCGGCTGGCTGGCCGCCAGCACCAGCACGGCCAGGCATTGCCCCAGGTGTTGCACCGGCAGCATCAGCACCTGGGCCGGCACAAAGTCGGCCACGCCGGTTTGCAGCGTCAGTTGGGCGCTGTCGAGCACTGTCAGTTGGCCACTTTGGGCAGCTTGCCCGAGCAGGCCCTCGCCCAAGGCGAAGGCACGTGGCACCTCCGCACCCAGCGCGTGTGCGGCTTCGCATTGAAAACGGCCGCGCCATTCGTCAAAAGCGTACAAGGCCGAGACCGGAAACGGATGCTGCGCGGCCAGCAGGGCCAGCAGCCCGTCGAACACCCGGGCGCGCTCAAAGCTGCTTGAAAACAGTGCCAGCGCTTTGCCCTGGGTGTCGTCATACAGGGCGGCGGCGCGCAACTGGCGCTCGGTTTGCTTGAAGGCCGTGACATCCACATTGACGGAGACGGCGCCGGTGAGACGCCCGGTCTCGTCGCGCAGTGGCATGGTGTGGTTGGTGATGGTTTTGCGCGTGCCGTCAAAACAGCCAATGTCCACCAGCTCATCACGAATGGTTTCACCGCTGCGCAGGGTGCGCGCCAGCGCCCAGTCCTGGGCTGCCAGGCGCTTGCCGCTGTCGGGCCACCAGCCCACATAGTCCCCATAGTCCTGCAGGCCCACGTGGTGCTCACCGCTCCAGATGCGTTGCGCGGCCGGGTTGATCTGGTTGACCTGGCCACTGGCATCGGCCACCAGCACCCCCACCGGCAACAGCTCCAGAATCTGCTTGGTTTGCCGTTCATTGGCACGCCGGCTGGCCTCTTCGGCAAGCCGGCGCTGCATTTCGCGGCGGGTGCGCCAGGTCAGCAGCAGCATGATGGCCACGGCCAGCGCCGCCAGCAACGCGCCAATGCCCAGGGCGCGCTGCGCGCTGCGCTCGACTTTGTCGGAGCGCTCGGCCAGCAGCTTGCGCTCGGAGGCAATCATGTCGTCAACCAACTGCGTGCTCTCTTCGACCACCTGCGCCGAGGCGCCGGAACTCACATAAGCACGCACAGCCTCCAGGCCTTGCGTGCGAAAGATTCGCTGATTTTGATCGATCAGCAGCAGGGTCCGTTTGACCAGGCGGCCAAGCCGTTCCAGGGTCGCCGCCTGGCTTGGGTTGTAGGCGGTGAGTTGCTTGAGGAGGCCCAGACGCCGCTGCACGTCGGCCTCCAGATTGGCCCGATCTGCCAGGAAGAGCTCGTTGCCGGTAAGCAGGTAGATGCGCTGGCCCGACACAATGGTCTGCAGGCCGTTGGTCACGCCGTTGAGCGTTTCAATCACCTCATGGGTGTGATTGACCCAGTCCAGGTTGTTACGGTAGTCATCAACGGTGCGGTACATCAACGCACCGACCAGCAGCAACACCAGCAGGCTGCCCAAAACCCCCCCAATCAACCGGGCTTGCAGGGAAAACTGTTTCATCACAAGTTCCTTTGGCATTGTCTGCTGGCACCCGGGCGGGTGCGCTCAGGTATCGGCATGCTGGTCATAAATGGCGGCGAAATGGTCCGCCTCCCGCTCGAAACAGGCCAGCACTTGCGGATCGAAATGGCCGGGCTGGACCCGGCCGTCGCCCTGCGAGATGATCTGGCAGGCGCGCGCATGGTCAAACGGGGGCTTGTAGGGCCGCCGACTGCGCAGCGCGTCGTACACGTCACAGATTTGCATCAGGCGCGCGGCCAGCGGGATGGCTTCGCCCTTGAGGCCGTTCGGATAGCCGCTGCCGTCCCAGTGTTCATGGTGGTTGAGGGCGATGTCATGGCCCATGCGGGTGTAGGGCGAGCTGGTGCCGGCCAGAATGGCGGCGCCCAGCGCGCTGTGGCTGCGCATGATGTCCCACTCGGACGCGCTCAGCGGGCCGGGCTTGAACAGGATATGGTCCGGAATGCCGATCTTGCCCACATCGTGCATCGGGCTGGCCAGGAAAATGGTCTCCTGATAGTCGGTCGGCATGTGCAGCGCCCGGGCCAGTGCCCGGCAGTAATGGCTGATGCGGCGCACATGGTGGCCGGTTTCCTCGTCCTTGTGTTCAGCCGCGCGCACCAAGGTGAAGATGGTGTCGCGACTGGCAGCATAAAGCTCGGCGGTGCGCTGCTGCACCTGCTCTTCGAGCAGGCGGTTGTGGTTGACCAGAAAGTCGCCATACTCCTTGAGCCGAAGCAAGTTGCGCACCCGCACGTTGAGTTCGGCGCGGTCAAACGGTTTGGACAGAAACTCTTCAGCACCCGCTTCCAGGGCGAGCTGCCTGGTCGCCCGGTCGTCCAGTGAGGTCACCACAATGATGGGTATTTGCCGGGTGCGGGCATCGGCCTTGAGCCGCTTGGTGGCCTCGTAACCATCCATCTCCGGCATCAGCAGGTCGAGCAGGATCAGGTCGGGCGGCTGCGCTACGGCGAGGGCCAGCGCATCTTGGCCATTGCGGGCCGCGACGGTGGCATACCCCTCGGCATGCAGCAAGGACTCGAGTAATTTGACGTTGCGCGCCTCGTCATCCACGACAAGGATGTTGGCGGTTTTTATTTCCGGCATGGTGGTCGACCCTTCGTTTTCTTTTTTTTTATTTTATTTTGGCAAACTTGATATAAATCAATGTTTATGCCATAAACCCACTTGCTGTGTGGGCCTATTTTGCAGCATAACCGGCAGCGTGGCGGGGCGGTCCGGATAAGCCCTGGGGACCCTTCACATTTTGACTCTATGTGTCATGAATCGCACAGACCATCGTTACTGGAAAGCTCAAAATGACCCATCAGTCAAGTCAGGCTGTCAGTCTGTCACAAAGACCGGCCATTCACACCAGAAAGAGGTACTTTCATGTATTACATCGCTCCAAGCAACAAGACCTTTATCCAGGCCAGCACCGACCTTGAGGCCGCCGTGTTGCGCCACGGTTTCGGCGTGCTGCATATTCATGACCTGGGCGCCACGCTGCGCAGCAAAGGCATTGCATTTGAAGAGGAATGCAAGGTGTTCGAGGTCTGCAATCCAGCGCAGGCGGCCAAAGTTCTATCCGTCGATATGCGACTGAACATGGCCTTGCCGTGTCGCATCTCGGTGTTTACGGAAGAAGGTCACACCAGGATCGGCCTGATCCGGCCTGTCCCCATGCTGATGGCCTTGTCACAGGATGCCACGCTGCTGCAGGTTGCCGCAGAGGTTGAGGGAAAAATGCTGCAGATGGTTGACGAGGCGAAATAATATTCGAAACCTTAGCGCACACTGCGTGCAATGCGCACAATCTGCCTGGCAATGTCTTCAGGTGACAGCACAAAATCAATGCAGCCGGTGTCGATGGCGCTCTCGGGCATGGCGGGCTGACCCGCCGTGTCGGGTTTTTGCGCGATGGTGACACCGCCAATTTCCTTGATGCCGCACAGCGCGGCAGCGCCGTCGCCGTCATAACCAGAGACAATCACAGCAATCAGTTGGCCGTCCCAGCAGGCCGTGAGGGATTTCAGAAAAACGGTGATCACGTCAGGCCAGCCGCGCGGCTTGGAGATCGGCCTCAGTTGAAAAGCTTCGCCGTCCACATGCAAATCACGATTGGCCGGGATGATGAACACATGGTTGGGCTCGATGATCAGGTTCTCGGTGATCAGTTCCACCGGCATGTGCGTAAAGCGAGGCAACACCTCGTGCAAATAGGTCGGAAACAGGGTGATGTGGTTGACGATCACAATCGCCACACCCATGTCAGCGGGCATGTTTTTCAACAGCCGGGTGTAGGCATCCAGCCCGCCGGCGGAGCCGCCGACACAAACAATGGGAAAGTTTTTCATGGCGCTTGCACCCCCATGGCAAGCCCCTCATCGAGCGCCGACAGAAATTCGTTGACCTTGATCGGCTTGGTGATATAGCGGTAAAAGCCGGCGGACAAACCCCTTTCAACGTCACGCGGCATGGCATTGGCGCTCAGCGCCAGCACCGGAATGTGCCGGGTGGCCGGGTCAGCCTGCAGCAACTGGAGGACTTCAAGGCCGCTGATGTCTGGCAGGTTGATGTCCATGACCACCACGTCAGGTGCCAGGCTGCGCGCCATGGTCATGCCGCGCATGGCATCTGGCGCGCCAAGCAGGCGCAGATCCGGGCGCGCCGCCAGCAGTTGGGCCATCAAGGCGATGTTGTCCGGGTTGTCTTCTACGTAAAGCACCGTGCGCTGTATTGGACTGTGCTGCGGTGTTGGCGCTGGCGTGGACAGCGTCGCTCGCGCTGTACTGACCGGTTCAGCTTCGGCAAGCTGCAACTCAAACCAGAACACGCTGCCCTCACCTTCCCTGCTCTGCACCCCCATCTCGCCGCCCATGGACTGGATCAGCCGCTGACTCACCACCAGGCCGATACCGGTGCCTTTGGTGCTGCCAGCTTCCTGCCCCAGCCGGTTGAAGGGCTGGAACAACTGGGCGAGCTTTTGCTTCGACAAGCCCGGCCCCGAATCGCGCACATTGATGCGCAGGCGTCCGGCTGCGGGGCTGTCACAAGTCACCGCGACCGAACCACCGTTCTGGTTGTACTTGATGGCATTGGACAGCAGATTGATGATCACCTGCTTGAGCCGCGTCGGGTCGGCCTGGACGCTGCAAGTGACGGGTAATTTCGGGAAACTGATGCGGACAGCGCGGTCTGTCGTCAAGGGCTCGATCAGGGTCTGGCAATCCTGCAGCACGGCGCCCAAAGCCACGGCTTCCATGGACAGCGCCGCATGGCCCGACTCGATCGAAGCCAGGTCCAGAATGTCGTTGATCAGCGCCAGCAAATACCAGCCGCCTTTGAGAATCTGGTCCAGGCTGGCCTGCTGGTTCGGTGTCGGCGGCGGCGTGCCCGATTCCATGAGCTGGGCAAAGCCCAGAATGGCATTCAAGGGCGAGCGCAGTTCGTGGCTCATGCTCGACAAAAATTCCGATTTGGCCAGGTTGGCCCGGTCGGCCTGCTGCTTGGCCAGCTCCAGGTTTGTATTGGTCTCGCGCAAAGCCTCGTCTAGACGCTTGCGTTCAGAGATGTCGGTCATGATCACACGCAAGGCGGGCGCATCAGAACCGTCCTGCACCGCACTCACAATGAACCTGACCCACAGCATGACGCCATCGTTTTGCAACACCTGCAGTTCGCAGCTTTGGGCTTGCCCGGTTTCCAGCAATTGCCGACGGCATTGGTAGTAGCTGTCTTGATGCGCCTTGACAATGAAACGGCTCAAGGGCCGCTTGACCAGCGTACTGCGGGCGATACCCAGCAGCGTGGCAGCACTCAGATTGGCTTGCACAATCAGGCCATCCGCCGCCACCGTGAGGTAACCCACCGGGGCCAGGTCATACAGGTCGAAATAGCGCGCATGCGACAACTCGAGCGCCAATTGCGCCCGTCGCAATTCCTCATTTTGCAATTGCAGCTCAATCTGGTGCACCTGCAGGTCGTGCATCAACTGCTCGGTCGTGAGCGCGTCGTGGCTCATGGCTGTGGCGCTCCGTCAGCCACCGTCTCGACATCGCTGGCCCGTTCGGTCGTGGCGATGGCGTCCACCTTGCCGGCGCCATCAAGCAAGGCGGTGGCGGTCAGTGACACCTTGAGACTGCGGCCATCCTTGGTCAGACGCTGGGTCTGAACCGGGGCCAGCGTCTGCCCCTGGCTGAGTTGGCGCACCTGGTTCAGGGCGATGGCTTGCAGCGCTTTGGGGATACGGTCGCTCACATGGAGCCGCAAGGCCTCGGTTTCGGACCAGCCATACAACTGTTCGGCGCCCGGATTCCAGGCAATGATGCGGCCGTCCAGCGCCTGCACGGTAATGGCGTCGTGCGCATCATGCACCACCACGGCCAGACGCAACAGCGCATTGACTTTTTGCAGCGCCTCACGCGTCCGCCGGACCTCGGTCACATCGACAAAGGTCACCACCGCACCCTCGATCACGTTGTCCAGCGTGCGATAGGGCAGGATGCGCAGGGTGTAGCTCTTGCCGTCAGCCGTTTGCACCTCGGCCTCTTTCGGAATCAGGGTTTTGAGCACCGCCTGCACGTCCGCCACCAGGCTGGTGTAGCCCACCAGGTTGCTCACAATATGCGCCACCGGGCGGCCCACGTCGCTCAGAATCAGGTTGATGATCTGGCTGGCCGCCGGGGTAAAGCGCAGGATGCGCAGGCTGTGGTCAACAAAAACCGTCGCAATACCGGTGCCTGCCAGCAGGTTGTTCATGTCGTTGTTGACGCGTGACAAATCACCCACCTTGGTTTGCAGTTCGGTGTTGACGGTGCTCAACTCCTCGTTGATCGACTGCATTTCTTCTTTGGACGTTTCCAGTTCCTCGTTGGTGCTTTGCAGCTCTTCATTGACCGACTGCATTTCTTCGTTGCTTGATTTAAGCTCCTCATTGGTCGTTTCCAGCTCTTCGTTGATGGCGCGCAGGTACTCTTCCTTGGCTAGCAGCTCGTCATGGAGTTCCGCAATCTGGGCGCTGGCATCCAGTCGCAGCTTGTCGCTGCCACTGGCTGTGCTGCTGGCAGGCAGGACCGACGGCGGCGCCGCGATGGTGGCCAGATTCTCCGGCGCCTGCTCCAGCAGCACCAGGAACAAGGGCGACTCCAGCGCCGCCGCCGGTCCTCCCAGCACCGGGCAAACGCTCAAATTCACCAGCGTGAAGTGACCGTTGGTCTTGACGCGCACCCCCGCGGCGCGCACGGTATCGCGGCTGGCGGCGGCTTTGTGCAAGCTCACCGTGAGGTCGCGCCGCAATCCTTCACGCGCCATTTTCAGCATGTTATTGATACTGGCCTCACCCGGTGTAGGTTCCAGGTACATGCCGGCGCGTCCATGCAGGTAAAGAATGTCGCCCTGGCTGTTGACCAGCGCAGCGACCAGCGTCAGTTGCTGCAACAGGGTTTGTTCGGTGAGCTCACGCAGGGAGAGCTTGGCAAGGTTTGACGTTTTGTCGGTGCTTGGCAACTGCGTCATGTTTTTGTCCATCAACGGCGGCAAAAACCGGCCCAGGGCAGCGCGCTGGGCACCCTGAAAATCTTCCTTGCGCTGGTAAATCTTGGCCTTGCGCTCCAATACGGCAAACAGATCACCCTGCTCTCCGGCGGACTCCGAGGAGCCTAAAAACAGCCTGCCGCCAGGCTGCAGGGCATAGTGGAACAGCGAGATCAACTTTTTTTGCAACTCTGCGCTCAGGTAAATCAGGAGGTTGCGGCAACTGATCAGGTCGAGCTTTGAAAATGGCGGGTCCTTGATCACGTCTTGCTCCGAGAACACCAGCAGATCGCGAATGCCTTTGTGTACCCGGTAGGCGCTGCCGTCAGGCACCAGCGTAAAAAATCTTGCCAGGCGTTCAGGCGTCACATGATCGGCAATGCTGGCCGGGTATACGCCCGCGCGGGCCACGGCTATGGCGCGACTGTCGATGTCGGTCGCAAACACCTGTACCTTGTAGCTGGTCTTGAGCCATTCAAGCCGTTCCTGCAGCAGGATGGCAATCGAATAAGCTTCTTCGCCGGTGGAACAACCGGTGCACCAGACACGCACCGCGCTGCTCACCGCTTTGCCCTCAAACAGCTTGGGAATGACCTTTTCCTCCAGCGCAGCAAAGGCCTCGGGGTCGCGGAAAAAATTGGTGACACCAATCAGCAGATCATTGAACAAGGCTTGAACTTCCAGCGGGGTTTGCTGCAGGTACTTGGCATAGCTGACCATTGACTCAATCTGGTGCACTGCCATGCGGCGCTCAATGCGACGATGAATGGTGCTGGGCTTGTATTGCGAAAAGTCGTGCCCGGTCTGGGCGCGCAGCAAGACAAATATTTTTTTCAGGACATTGCCACTCATTGGTAACGGTGCGCTGGCGGGGTGCGGCGGTCGGCCAAAGGCATGCGCGACGTAAGCCATGAGTTGCGCCGCCATTTCGGCCGGTGGCAGCTCAAAGTCCACCAGGCCGGTGGCCAGCGCGCTTTGCGGCATACCGTCAAATTCAGCGGAGGCCGGGCTTTGCACCATCACCATGCCGCCTTCACCCTTGATCTCGCGCACCCCCTGGGTGCCGTCGCTGCCGGTGCCCGAGAGCACGACACCAATGGCGCGCTCCTGCTGGTCAGAAGCCAGGGACGCGAACAAAAAGTCGATCGGCAAGCGGTGCCCGCGCGGCGCGACGGGCTCCAGCAACTGCAGCGTTCCATTGAGAAAAGCCATGTCCCGATTGGGTGGAATGATGTACACGCAGTTAGCCTGCACCGCCACGCCATCGACCACTTCAAATACCTGCATTCGGGTGCGCCGCTGGATCAATTCAGTGAGCAGGCTTTTGTGGTCGGGGTCAAGGTGCTGCACCAGCACAAAGGCCATGCCGGGATCGACATCACTGGGCATGCCCGAGAAAAACGCCTCAATGGCCGCCAGGCCACCCGCCGAAGCTCCGATGCCGATGATGGGAAATAGCTGGGGACCAGGCTGCGCCACGCTGTCGCGAGTGACAGCCTCTTTGGCTTTGATTTTTGGGCGCGTGGCCATAAGATTCTCCAGTGTCAGACCCGACGGCCTGGTAGATCAATAGCTGGCAGTGTAGTGCCGGTTTTCTGCGTGGCAAGCGAGGCTATGGCACATGAGCGTCGGCCAAGGCCAGCCCTTCATCGAGCGCAGCCATGAACTCCTGCACCAGAATAGGTTTGGTGAGGTAACGAAAAAAACCCGCCGCCAGGCCTTTTTCAATGTCACGCGACATGGCGTTGGCGCTCAGCGCCAGCACCGGAATGTGCTGGGTGGCGGCGTCTTCCTGCAAAATGGCGAGCGCCTGCATGCCACTGATGCCGGGCAGGTTGATGTCCATCAAAATCAGGTCAGGCTGGTGTGCGCGCGCCATGGCAATGCCGCGCATGGCATCTTGCGCCCCAAGCAAGCGCATATCCGGACGGCGCGCAATGAGCTGCTCTACCAGCGCCATGTTGGCCTGGTTGTCTTCCACATAGAGCAGCGTGCGCAAGGGCGCTCCGGGCGACGCCACGCTGACGGGTGTGACTTCGAGTGGCAGTTCATCCAGTACCAGTTGGGGAGCCAAGGTTGCGTTGAGTTCAAACCAGAACACACTACCGACCCCCACGGTGCTGGTCACGCCAATTTCGCCGCCCATCAGTTCCACCAGCTGGCGGCTCACCACCAGACCAATGCCGGTGCCCTCCTCGGCGCCTGCCTCCTGCCCGAGACGGTTGAAGGGCTGGAACAATTGCGCAATTTTCAGGGGCGAAAGCCCTTCGCCGCTGTCGCGCACACTGATCCGCAGGCGCCCGGCAGAATGCAGCCTGTAGCTCACTTCGGCGGTGCCGTCAGGGCGGTTGTATTTGATGGCGTTCGAGAGCAAATTCACCAACACCTGCTTGAGCCGGGTACGGTCGGCGATGACAAAACAGTCATCGTCACCCGTTGGGAACTTGATGCGAATACCCTTTTGCTGGGCTTTCAGCGCAATCATGGCCTGGCAATCCTGCAACACATCATGCAGCGAGGTGGGCTCCAGCGACAGTGACAAACGGCCGGATTCAATCAGGGCCAGATCCAGGATTTCGTTGATCAGCTTCAGCAGGTACCACCCGGCCGTCAAAATCTGCCCAATGCTGCCGGCCTGTGTTGGCGACGGTGGGGGCGAGCCTGACTCCAGCAACTGGGCAAAGCCCAGGATGGCGTTGAGCGGGGAGCGCAGTTCGTGGCTCATGCTGGAGAGAAAGTCCGACTTGGCCTGGTTGGCATGGTCGGCCACCCGGCGGGCGCGCTCCAGTTCGACATTCTTGTTTTGCAGCACCAGGTCGAGCCGGGCCCGCTCGGCCTCGACCTGCTTGCGCGCCGTGTTGTCGGTGCCGATCAGCAGGTAGCCAATGATGCTGTCCTGGTCGTCGCGCAATGCGGTGACGGACACCACAGCGGGGAAGCGGCTGCCGTCTTTGCGGATGTAGGTGAGTTCGTAAATGTCTTCGATGCCGCGCGAGGCCTTGAACACCAGCGCCTCAAAACCGGGGCTGATGCTGGTCTCCAGCTCGACGCTCAAGGATTTGGCCCGCGCAATAACCTCCTGCGGGTCGGAAATGTCGGCCGGTGTGATCTTGTTCATCACCTCGGCGGCGGCGTAGCCCAGCATGCGCTCGGCACCGACATTGAAAATCTGGATCACACCCTTGGCGTCGGTGGCGATGCTGGAAAAGTTGGCGCTGTCAAAAATCGCTCTTTGCAGGGCACCGGCCTTGAGCAGTGCTTCTTCGGCCGCCTTGCGCGTGCTGATGTCGCGCAAAATGCCGGTGAAGTAACGCTGGCCACGCAGCGTCATTTCGCTCACGGCAATTTCCAGCGGAAAAGCGCTGCCGTTTTTGCGCCGGCCAATCACTTCACGCCCCATACCAATGGCACGTGCCTCGTCGCTGACGCCGTAGTACGCCAGCGACCCATTGTGCTGATCCTTATCCAGCTCAGGAATCAGCAAGCTCAGGGGTTTGCCACCGAGATCGGCAGCGCTGTAACCAAACATGAGTTCAATGGCCGGATTCACGGTCTCGATGATCCCGCCTTGCGCGTGAATGGTCACCAGGCCATCCACCACCGTGTTGAGAATGGTCTGCACCAGTGCCGCACTGTCGCGCAAGTCCTGTTGCACAGCGTATTCATCGGAAACATTGCGAAACACCAGCACCGCACCCACCACCTGGCCATCAGCGGCCCGAATCGGGGCGCAACTGTCAGCGATGTCAAATTCGCGCGCATCGCGGGCAATCAGCACCGTGTGATTGGCCAGGCCCTGCTTGGTGCCATTTGCCAAAACGTCTGCCACCGGGATTTTGGCCAGCGCACGGGTTTCTTTGTTGACAATGTGAAATACCTCTTCGATCGGTTGTCCAAGCGCCTGCGCCTGAGTCCAGCCGGTCAGCGCTTCAGCGATCGGGTTAAGCAAGGTCACGCACGCAGCAGCGTCAGTGGCAATCACGGCATCGCCAATCGAGTTGAGCATGACCGAAAGTTTTTGCTCGCCCTCTTGCAAGCGCTGGTTGGCCTGCGCCAGCAGCCTGTTGCTGGTTTCCTGAGCCTCCAGCAAATGCAGCATATTCAGATGACGCTGGTCTTTGACATGTTGCTGCGATTTTTGATAGGCCAAATAAGCAAATACCACGGCCAGCAGCGCAACCAACACGACCAAGACAGAAAAGATGAGCGGAAAACGGTTCACGCCGGAATCCATACCGGCCTCGGTGGACAGATACGACCAGATCATGAACGCAATGCCAACGGCTAGCAGCAGCAATGGGCCAGCTAGCCTGGTCAATGTCTTGGGGATGATTTTCAAGGATCGGTACTCGTAATGCAGGCCTGACAAGGCGCGAAATGGGTGGATGGCGCGTGCAGCACGCGGTGCCATGCGCACCAGTTGTCCGTTATACACGCATCTGTCGTCCAAATCGCCATCTTCGCCTGCCATAGCAATTAATTGGTATGCTGCGAGCCTATTGACCGGCCTGTGCAGCGTCTGTGTGATGGCACACATAGGCCCTTGATTCGAGCACAGAAACGCTCTCCGGTTTGTGTACGCAAACGCACAGACCTGCCCTCATGGGCAGTCAACAATGCATTCATGTCCGTGCCAGCATGCTCTGCGTTGCACGATTTGATCGTTAACTGACTAGGAGAACCCTCATGAACTTTACTCAACGTATTTCTGCTGCCGTCCTGTTATTGACCGCCTTGGGCCTGGCTGGCTGCGCCGGTATGACGCGTCAGGAAAAAGGCACTGCCACTGGTGCGGTGATTGGCGGCGTGGCTGGCAACGTCGTCGGTGGTGGCCTGCTGGGCACCGCTGCCGGTGCCGCCGTGGGTGGTGTCATTGGCCACGAAGTGACCAAATAAAAACCCGGCTTGGCAACCAGCGTATTGATCCCACACGACACGCCCTCTTGACGTCCAGCATGAAGCTTCATCAAAAACTTCTTGCACTGGCCTTGACCGCATCGGTGTTGCTGCCCCTCATCCTGGTGCCCGTTCGAACAGTGGCCCAAATTCAGCTAGCTGCGCCAGCCAGGCAAGCTGAAAGCCAGGTATGCACCGATTGCGGTGTAGTCGCATCGGTGCATCTGGTTGAGGCCAAAGGAGCAGATGGCCACCCAGGCATCCTGGCTGACGCTTACGCAGGCCGGGCGCTGGAAGGAAAATCTCACCCCAGCAAACACTTTGAAGTGGTGGTGCGCATGCAAAGTGGTACGTTGCAAACAGTCACCTATGCCACTGACCCTGGTTTCAAGATGGCTGACACTGTACAGGTCATCGACGGTATGCTCATACGCAAGCCATGAATCAAGGCTTTTTGAATGACAACCCCGATCACCATCGGCGCTGTTGGTCTGTCAGTTTGCAATGGCTGGCAGCGATTGTGTTTGCCTGGGGCGGCTGCAACGCCTGGGCCGCCACAGATGCCGAGCTTGCCACTGCACTGCGTGGGGACGCCACGCGCCTGGAACAGCAACTCCAAAACAACCCGTTTGGACAACCCCTGGTTCTTCAGTCATCAGAGACCGCCAAGGGCTTGACGGGTGACATCTACGCCGTGGTGCCTTACCCGTTTGCGACTGTCAGCACGGGCATGCGGTCACCGGAGCACTGGTGCGAAGTCATGATTTTGCACGTCAACACCAAATACTGCCATGCCGTGGCTGGCCCGCAAAGCACCACCTTGCGCGTGAACATTGGTAAAAAAACACCCCAGGCGATTGCAGACACCACAAGAGTTGATTTTCGTTACCGCGAAACCGCATCTAGCCCGACTTATTTTGCGATCAAGCTCACCGCCAAAGACGGGCCGCTGGGCACCAGCAACTACCGCATTCTTCTGGAGGCGGTTGAACTGCCGGGCAACAGGACGTTTTTGCATCTGACTTATGCCTATGGTGTGGGCTTCGCGGGCCGCCTGGCCATGCAGACTTATCTTGCCACCCTGGGCGCGGGCAAGGTGGGCTTTACCAGGGCTGGCCAAAGCGCAGACGGTCAAACCGGCTATGTGGCGGGCGTGCGCGGCGTGGTCGAACGCAATACCATGCGTTATTACCTGGCGATCGACAGTTTTTTGGCTTCGCAACGCGAGCCACCCGCAGCACAGTTTGAACAACGGCTGCAAGCCTGGTTCAGCGCGGTAGAGCGTTACCCGCGCCAGTTGCATGAAATTGATCGCTCAGACTATCTGGCGATGAAGCGCGCTGAAGTGCTGCGCCAGCAAACAGTGTACTGAACGCCGAGTGCGTTGACCATGCCACTTGACCTGCCACTGTACTGGGCCCTGCTCAAAAAAGTATTCAATTCGTGGCTTGATGACGACGTGCCGAGCATGGGCGCGGCACTGGCCTACTACACGCTCTTTTCGCTGGCCCCGCTGCTGCTCATTGTGATCAGCGTGGCAGGCCTGGTGTTTGGCGAAGACGCCGCGCGCGGAGAAATTGAGTCGCAGCTGCGCACCCTGATGGGTGAGCCCGGTGCCAGCGCGGTGCAAGCCTTGCTGGCCAGTGTCGGCGAACCGTCGGAGAGCAGCCTGGCCACGCTGCTGGGCGTGTTGCTGTTGCTGATCGGTGCCACCACAGTGTTTGGTGAACTGCAAAGCGCACTCGATCGCATCTGGCGCGTGCCCGCCGCAGCGCCGGTGCGTGGCTGGCTCCATTTGATTCGCGCCCGACTGCTGTCTTTTGGCATGATCCTGGTGATCGGCTTTTTATTGATGGTATCGCTGGTTTTGAGTGCGGCGCTGGCCACCATGGAACGTTTGTGGAGTCCGCTTTTTGGTGGTTGGATCAGCATTGCCAGCGCCAGTAACGCGGCCGCCGGATTTGTGCTGGTCACAGCCATGTTTGCGCTGATTTACAAAGTGATGCCACGCGCCCAGGTGTTATGGCGCGATGTCTGGACCGGGGCGCTCTTTACCGCCCTGCTGTTCAGCCTGGGCAAGGCCCTGATCGGCTTCTACATTGGCCGCAGCGGCATCGTGTCGGGCTTTGGTGCCGCCGGCTCGTTGGTGGTGGTGTTGCTATGGGTGTATTACTCGGCCCAGATTTTTCTGATCGGGGCCGAATTTACCTGGGTCTATGCCAACCTGTTTGGCTCACGAAAGACGCTTAAACCTGGGATTTGAAGTAACTGAAAGAATGCACAAAGGCTGCGCGCACTTTGTCCGCCTCTTTCACCATGTTGTCCCAGGTGTCTTCAGTGGCCGCTTTGAGCTCGTCGAGCTTGGCGCCCGCCAGCTTGGACTGGTGGCGCAGTTTGCGCATTTCTTCCAGATAAGCATCGCGCGCATCGGCCTTGGCTTCTGTTGCCCTGGCGTCAAGCTTGTTCATGTTGACATTGAGTTCATCAAGTTGCGCCTTCATGGCTTCGATGTAAACGTTTTTGGTGGTCATGTCATGACTCCTTGAGTTGAAAAATGGGGGGGGTTAACGCGCAATGACTTTGCCGCTGTCGTCTGACAGAACGATCTCGACACGGCGGTTCAGCTGGCGATTGCCGGCGCTGTCATTGGCGGCCACGGGAAATGACTCGCCATAACCACGCACCTCAATACGATCACGGGCGACCCCCATGTCCAGCAAAGCGCTGCGTACCGCCGTGGCGCGACGCTCGGAGAGTCCCTGGTTGTAGTCAGCGGCACCGGTACTGTCGGCAAAACCCTCAACCATCACCCTGCGCTGCGGGTTTTGCTGCAACACATCGGCCAGCTTCTGGGCGCTGCGCATGCCGTCGGCTGTCAGGCGTGACAGGTCGGTGCCAAACAACACGTCGCCCAGGGTAATGACCATGCCGCGCGCTGTTTTTTTGGCGGCCAGGTCGGCCAACTGGGCTTCGAGCTGTGCCGCGCGGGCCTGTGCCTCCTGCGTCTGGCGCTGGGCATTGGCGGCATCGGCCTGAGCCAGCTGGGCTTCACGTTGAGACTGGGCAGCGCTGCTTTGTGCCAGTTGGGCTGCCAGCGTGGCTTGTTGGGCGCTGAGTTTGGCGGCATCGGCTTCTTTGGTGCGCGAATCAAGGCGTATCTGGTCGCGCTCTTTGCCGGCATTGGCGATCTCGGCCTCGGCCACCTTGCGTTTGCTCACTTCCTGCGTGAGCGCAATTTTTTGCTTCGCCAGGTACGCCAGGTTGTTGATCTTGTCGTCGCCGTCGCGCTCATTGGCCGCCACATTGGCCTGTGCCATGGCCGAGCTGGCCTCTTTCATTTCAAGCGGCGCATGGGTGGCAATGCTGGGGTTGCCTTGCGCGACCGCATAGTCGGATCGTGCCTGCTCCAGCAGCGAGGTGGTTTTAGGCGTCGAGCTGCAGCCGGCTACAAGAGCGGCAACTGCCAGAAATATCGGGGCCAAATGGGCTTTGTTCATGATGAGTCCTGTTGGTTGGTGATGGATTAGCGGGGGCGGTCGAGCTCTTCGCGCAGCACGCGAATGTCGTCTTGCAGGACATCGGCGGCAGCCTGCGCCTTGACCGAGCTGGCTTTGTTCTGCGCCAGCTTGGCATCGGCTTGCGCCTGGTTGGCGAGTTCGATGGCCAGTTTGTAATCTTTGGCGACCATGGCCTGGTTCGCCAGTGTCAGTTTTTCTCGGGCTGTCGTCATTTCAAGCGGTGCATACTGGGCGCCACCGGCACCCGCAGCGTTGGCAACGGCGGCCTTGGAAACTGCCACATCGGCTGTCGCGGGGGTCTTTAAACTGCTGCAGCCCACCGTGAGCACGAGGGCTGCGACAGACAACACGGCGAGCCCGGCTCTGGTGATTTTCTTCATCATGGATCTCCTGTAACGATTTAACCAAAGCGGGATCGCTTTGACCAAATAACGTTATAGGCGGCCCGTGCAGCCATGTCTGTTCGCTGCCATACACAACGCAGCAAGGACGTGAGGCGTTCTAACCGTGCGTTGCGGCTGGCTTCAGCGCCAGCTCTTTTTTGGGGCCAGGCACTTTTTTGCGCGCCAGCAGGGTGTACATGGTGGGCACCACAAACACCGTGAGCAAGGTGCCCAGACTCATGCCGCCCACAATCACCCAGCCAATCTGGTGCCGGCTCTCGGCACCGGCGCCGGTGGCAATGGCCAGCGGCACCGCACCCAGCACCATGGCGCCGGTGGTCATCATGATCGGGCGCAGGCGCTGCGTCGCCGATTGCTGGATGGCGGCCAGCGTGTCCAAGCCCTGCTCACGCAATTTATTGGCAAATTCAACGATCAAAATGCCGTGCTTGGTGATCAGTCCCACCAGCGTGATCAGGCCGATCTGGCTGAACACATTGAGCGTGCCGCCCGACCATTTGAGCGCCAGCAAGGCCCCGGCCATCGACAGCGGCACGCTGAACAGAATCACAAACGGATCGACAAAACTCTCGAACTGTGCCGCCAGCACCAGAAAGATGAACAACAGCGCCAGCGCAAACACCAGCGTCAGCGATTCCGACGATTTTTTGAACTCCCGGCTGATGCCGTTCAGGTCGGTGGCATAACCGGGCTGGAGCACCTTTTGCGCGGTGGCATCCATGAACTGCAAGGCCTCGCCCACCGAATAGGTGGCCAACAAATTGGACGTGATGGTGGCCGAGCGGCGCTGGCCGAAGTGGATCAGCTCGCGCGGCACCACCACCTCGCGGATGGTCACCAGCGCGGACAACGGCACCAGCTCGGCGCCTTTGCCGCGGACAAATATTTTTTCAATGTCGTCGGGCGTGTCCCGTCCCGTCGGCGTGGTCTGCACGATCACGTCGTATTGCTCGCCGCCGCGTTTGTAACGTGTGACCTTGCGTCCGCCCAGCAGCGTCTCGATGGCGCGCGCAATCAGATCCACCCCCACACCCATGTCGGCGGCACGCTCGCGGTCCACTTCCAGCTTGATTTCGGGCTTGTTCAGGCGCAAGTCGGTGTCGACCTGGACAAAACCCGGATTTTTGGCCAATTCGTCCTGAAACGCACGCACGGTTTGCGCCAGGTTCTGGTAGCTCTCGGAGGTGATGATGACAAACTCGATCGGTCGGCTGCTGAAGCCCTGCCCCAGCGATGGCGGCGTGATCGGTGTGGCCGTCACGCCTGACAGGCTGGACACGCGCGGCGTCATGGCGCGCGCCATTTCCTGCGTGGTGCGTTGGCGCTCATCCCATGGCTTGGCCCTGAAAAAAACATTGGCTTGCGATACGGTCGGGTTGCCCACCGTGGCAAAAATACGGTCAAACTCCGGGTAATCTTCGGCAATACGTTCCACACCGCGAACGTAGCGGTCGGTGTAAGCCAGGGTGGCGCCATCCGGTGCGTTGACACGCGCCAGTACCACACCCCGGTCTTCCAGTGGTGCGAGCTCGCGTTTGATGTCACCCAATGTCCACCAGGTCACAACCCCACTGGCCACCATCACGACCAGTACCAGATAGCGTCGTTTCAGCGACCAGCCCAGCAGCCTGGCGTAGCTACGGGTAACCCATACCAGCAGGTTTTCCATGTGCGAGTCAAACCAGGTCGGGTGCGGGTTGTGCCTGAGCAGCAGCGACGACAACATCGGCGACAAGGTGAGCGCGACGATGCCCGAAATCACCACCGCACCGGCGAGTGCCAGCGCAAATTCGGTGAACAGGCGCCCGGTGCGGCCCGGAGAAAAAGCCAGCGGCGCATACACCGCCACCAGCGTCATGGTCATGGCCACAATGGCAAAACCGACCTCGCGCGCGCCCTTGATGGCGGCCTGAAATGGTGCCATGCCCTCTTCGATGTGGCGATAAATGTTCTCCAGCATCACGATGGCATCGTCCACCACCAGGCCAATGGCCAGCACCAGCGCCAGCAGCGTGAGCGTGTTGATGCTGAAGCCCGCCAGTGCCATCATGGCAAAAGTGCCAATCAGCGACACCGGAATGGTGATGAGCGGGATCAATGAGGCGCGCAGCGTGCGCAAAAAGACAAAGATCACCAGCGCCACCAGCACCGCGGCTTCGACAATGGTGGTGAACACCGCCTTGATGGACTGGTCGATGAACACCGAGTTGTCGTTGGCCACCTCGATTTGCACGCCGGGCGGCAAGTCGCGGCGCAGTTTGGCGAGCAATCCCTGCACGCCTTTGGACAAATCAAGCGGGTTGGCGGTGCTTTGCTTGACCACACCCACGCCCACGGCATCGCGGCCGTTCAGACGCACAAAGGAGCGCTCATCGACCGGCGCCTCCTGCACGCGGGCAACGTCGCCAATGCGAATCGGCTGGCCATTGACCGTGCGAATCACCACCTGGGCAAATTCCTGTGGCCGCTGCAGGTCGGTGGCGGCGGTCACATTGAACTCGCGTTGCTGGCTTTCTATGCGCCCGGCAGGCACTTCCAGATTGGCACGGCGCAGGGCGTCTTCGAGGTCTTGCACGGTGAGCTTGTAGGCCGCCAGCTTGTCGGGATCGACCCAGATGCGCATCGAGAATTTGCGTTCGCCATAGACGTTCACTTCAGCCGCGCCGGGGGCGGTTTGCAGCACCGGCTTGACCAGCGTGTTGGCCATCTCTGACAGCTGCAGTGCATTGTGGGTGTCGGAACTGAGCGCCAGGAAGATCACGGGAAACGACTCGGCCTCGACCTTGGCAATGACCGGCTCGTCAATGCCTTGCGGCAGGCGTTGCCGCACCCGGGTCACCTTGTCGCGCACGTCGGCGGCGGCCGCATCGGCATCGCGGCTCAAGGCAAAACGCACCGAGATCTGGCTGCGTTCCTGGCGGCTGTTGGAAGTGATGACGTCCACACCCTCGATGCCGGAGAGCGAGTCTTCCAGCACTTTGGTCACCTGGGTTTCCATCACCTCGCTGGAGGCGCCGGCAAAGGTGGTGGTGACAGACACCACCGGCTCGTCAATCTTGGGGTATTCGCGCACCGTCAGGGCATTGAACGAGACCGCGCCAATCAGCACGATCAGCAGTGACAGCACGGTGGCAAAGACCGGGCGGCGGATCGAGGTTTCAGCCAGTTGCATCAGAGGCTCCCGGCTTAGCGGCTGGCCGTCAGCGCAGGGGCCGATGCTGCCGCTGCAGGCCCTGCAGACTTGGCAGCATCGGCCTTGCCCACGCCCCCTCTACCTTCAGGATTTAATTCCACCACGCGCACCGGTGAGCCGTCTTTTTGCAGCCGCTGCTGGCCTGCCACCACCACGGTGTCGCCCAGGCCCAGACCTTGCACGATTTCCACCTTGCCCTGGCGACGCACACCCAGCGTCACCTCCTGCCGTTGCGAGACAAACTTGCTGTCAGGTGGCATGGCGATACCCTCCGGCGGCGCGACCAGCCTGATGACAAACTGCTTGTTCCCCTGGGGCACGATGGCTTCTTCTGGCACGACCAAGGCCGACGCATTGACGGAAAACACGGTGGTGACCCGGGCAAACATGCCCGAGCGCAAAGCCTGCGGCTGACCCGCCTTGCCGCTGTTGAGCAACACCGCACGCACACCCACCGAGCGCCCGTTGGCATCCAACAGCGGGTCAATGGCCTCCACCTGCGCCGTGAAGTTGCTTCCGGGCAAGGCATCCAGCGTCATTTCGACCGTCTGACCCGGCCTGACTTTGCTACCCACGCGCTCGGGCAAGCGAAAGTCAACCAACATCTGGCGCGTGTCTTCCAGTGCCACCAGATCGGCACCGTCTTTCACATAATCACCCACATTCACCAGGCGGATGCCGGCCGTGCCGTCAAACGGCGCGCGCACCGACAAACGGTTCAGTCGTGCCTGCGCCAGGGCCAGCTGGGCCTGTGCCACCTGCACATTGGCGGCGCTGGTGTCGAGCGTTTGCTGCGCCATGAAATTGGCGGCGACCAGCTCCTGGGTGCGTTTGAAACTGGCCTGGGCAATGGCCAACTGGGCCTGCATTTGCAGCAGTTCGGCTTGCTGCAACTGGTCGTCAAACTGCACCAGGATTTGCCCCTTGCGCACCGGGCCGCCATCATTGAAGTTGAGCGCGGTGATACGCCCCACCAATTCGGGGCGCAGCATCACGCTGTGCCGGGCACGCAAGCTGCCCACGGCCTGGGCATCGTCTCGCAACGCCTGCACCGCCACCTTGGCGACCTCCACCCCGACAACCCGTGATGCGCCCGAACCAGTGCCAGACGGCTTGACCTCGCTGCTGCCGGCGCCCGTGATGGCGATCGGTGCCAGCGGGCGCGATTGCAACCACCAGGCCGCAGCACCAGCCAAAGCGATACCCACCACGGCCACTGCGGCGAAAGAAAATTTAAAAGCCATAAAGATTTTTCAAGTCAAAGCCACTGAAACATGTACCTGGCGTAATGTAGCGGCAGACAGCGCAACCTGCAGGATAAAGGGCAGCCTTTTACCCAAACTTCACTTGCTGCGGGTTGGCGCATGGTCAACGCTGGCGCAGCGCCATCTCCACCCCCTGATTGGCCAATTCATCAGCGCGCTCGTTACCGGGGTCGCCATTGTGACCACGCACCCAGCGCCACGCGATCTGGTGGGTACCGTCGTTGACCAGCGCATCCAGGCGCTGCCACAAATCCACATTCTTGACTGGCGCCTTGGCTGCCGTTTTCCAGCCGCGCGCCTTCCAGCCTGGCAGCCATTCGGTCATGCCCTTGAGCACGTACTGGCTGTCCACGTGCAGCGTGACCCGGCAGGGACGCTTCAAGGCGGACAGCGCCTCGATCACCGCCATCATTTCCATGCGGTTGTTGGTGGTCCCCATTTCGCCACCAAACAGTTCTTTTTTGGCATCGGCAGATTTCAGCAGCGCACCCCAGCCACCCGGCCCCGGATTGCCTTTGCAGGCACCATCGGTGTATATGTCAATCGGATTCAAAAGCTTGACCTCATCCTTCATGGGTTAAATAGTATTCGGATTAGCTGGCGCCAGAACTGTTGGCGATCGACACCGGTGCATTGGCCAAAATCCGTGCCGGCTTCCAGACCGGGTTGAGCAATGTCATGCCACGCACCCGCTTGACCGCCACCAAACAATACACCGCGCCCAAAAATGGCCACCAGCGCGCACCGACCGGGTCCATCCAGGCAACACGCTGCAACCAGGGCGCGCTGGAAAAAGCCGGCCGGTAACAGCCAAAATGCTCCGCCTCAATCTCAAAGCTCAGCAGGCGCAACCAGTCGCGGCAGCGCCGGTAAGCAATGAATTCACCCGCCTGGGGTAAAAACAGCCGATTCACGCCCAGACGCCGGTAAAGATGCGCGCGTTGCTGGCGAAAGCCCCACAGGCTCAAGGGGTTAAAACCGCAAATCACCACCCGCCCCTCGGGCACCAGCACCCGGGCCACTTCATTCAAGGCGGTATGCGGGTCTGCGGTGAGCTCCAGGGCGTGCGGCAGCACCACCAGATCGAGGTTGTTGGCGGGAAAAGGCAGTGCGGCAAAGTCGGTGACAAAAGCGGCTTTTTCATGGGGTGTTTCAGTGGCCAGCCAGCGGTGCGGCATG